>JBGSWA010000001.1:0-6927 GCA_041752645.1 Gillisia sp.
GCCTACTTACAAACATTATACACTCCCCCCGCTGGAACTGAGTTCGTTACCTTGCGGGGAACTCAAAGAGGCGACATGAAGGGCAGTGCATTACTGATTTTGTTGGACTTGATTATTGAGTGGGTTTAAAAACAATCATACAAACTTCTTTTACTTGTTGCCCCCCGTTGCATAATTAATTGATTGGTATAAGTATTAAAACGAATGTTTCATTCGTTTCTTTTTGCCATCTTCTTCGTACCATCGGCGTTAATTAACGCCGATGGTACGAAGAAGACTCCTAAGCGATAACAACCAGGGATATGGGAAAGCAAACAAATATTAAAATAAAGGGTACGTTTGAAAACGTGATTTATTACGAAAGCAAGGGTGAGTTTTGCATGAGGGAAAAACCTTTAGAGGTGAAAAGAGTGCCCGTTGCAATAAAAAATTCCAAAATTTTCGGCCTGGCCGCCAGGTGTTCCGGTATTGTAAGGGCATTGATGGCACCCATTTTACCACTACCCGGCAACCGTACTGTAATGTACCGGGTAAATGGGGCATTTAAGAATTGGCTCTGTACCGATCCGTTAAGCAATACCGACCCGGTTGATGCCATATCTTTTTTCAACAGCCTTTCCCTGCATCCGAAAATGAATGGCAGCAATTTTTTAAGGTGCAGGTTTTGGTGACCCGCAATGGTAACGGACAATTGCAAGTACAGCTACCCGCTTTTGATCCGGTGCTGCAAATAAAGGCACCGGCTGGAACCACCCGGTTTCAAATACAAATTGCAGTTGCTGCCATGCAAATAAATGATCGTCCCGGGCAGGATTTTTTTAAGACGGATTGGCTACTTGACTATAAACCCGTTTTGGTGAATGTAACAAATATCAATTTGCCAATTGATACGGCTGCTGGCAGACTTATAGTGGTGGCTATTTCCTTGCAATATTTTGCCAACAATAATAATATAATCAATCAATTGATCTGGAAACTGGCGGGTATTGTGGGGAGTTTTTATAATTGAGCGTTTTATACAATTTAATATCAATACAATTGAATGAGTGATACGGTAATTAAGGTGGAAAATTTAAGTAAGCAATACCGGTTGGGGTCTGTAGGTACCGGGTCGCTGGCGCATGATTTAAACCGAACCTGGCATAGAGTAAGAGGTAAAGAGGATCCATATTTAAAAATAGGGGAAACCAACGATCGTGCAGTAAAGGGTGGGAGTGATTATGTGTGGGCATTGCAGGAGATCAATTTTGAAGTAAAGCAAGGCGAAGTATTGGGCATCATTGGCCGCAACGGAGCCGGCAAGAGTACACTGTTGAAAATATTAAGCAGAACAACTTCCCCAACAACCGGATCGGTAAAAATAAAAGGGCGTGTCGCCAGTTTACTGGAGGTAGGTACCGGTTTTCATCCGGAGCTGAGTGGGCGTGAAAATATATTTTTAAATGGTGCCATTCTGGGAATGAGCAAGCACGAAATAAAAAGCAAGTTTGATGAAATTGTAGATTTCGCCGGAGTTGAAAGATACATTGATACTCCGGTAAAAAGATATTCTTCGGGTATGTATGTACGCCTTGCATTTGGCGTAGCGGCGCATTTGGAACCGGAGATTTTAATTGTAGATGAAGTGCTGGCAGTTGGGGATGCAGAGTTTCAGAAAAAAGCGTTGGGGAAGATGAAGGATATTTCTGACGGGCAGGGTAGGACAGTCTTATTTGTAAGTCATAATATGCAAACAATAGGTGCATTAACGAACCGATGTTTATTGATGAGAAATGGACTTATAGAAAACGATGGTAATACAAATGAAATCATTCAGGATTATTATAAACTGAATTTTTTCGGTAGTAAAGAATATTCAAATCATAATAAAAGTGATGAGAAACCAATAATTCGATCCGTCGTTCTAAAATCATCTCATCCGAATAACGTTCAAGAGGTCAATAAACCTTTTAGTATTAAATTCACTATAAGTGTTTCTCAGCCGGTAAGAAACGCGGCAATTTCATACCAAATATTTAATTCTAAAAATGACCCCGTTCTTCATATTCTAAATTTAAATAGCGAAAATAATTTTTGTAATGAAAAAGGCATTTATGAAGTGGAGTCTATAATCCCAAAACTAAGTCTATACCCGGACGACTACTACCTTGTTGTACATTTTGCCGATAATTTCAGCAAACAAAAATTTGAAACCTTAGAGGGTGTTTGCCCCTTCGAAATAAAAATTTTTGAGGAAGTACGGGATTATTATTGGAATAAAAACAACGCAGTGTATGTAGAAGAAAATTTTTGGAAAACACAACACATACCAGCTTGATATGACTAAAATAAATGAGATAAAGCAATTTTATGATGATGCAGTATATCAAAAGCTCGATGGTTTCATCCATACTAACCCAAGAGTTGAATTTGCCTGGCAAAGTTTGATTTCAATCTTCAAATTTAAGGAACCAAAAAAAATATTAGAGATTGGAAGTGGAATTGGTGAAATGTGTTTTCGCCTGGCTTCTGCTTTAAGTACGTCCTCTGTGGTTGGTTTCGACATTAGTGATCAATCTGTAAAAATTGCTAGTAGTTTATTTGTTTTACCAAATCTTGCTTTCGTCAGAGCAGATAGCATCACGGAGGTTCCAAGCCTAAAAGAAGATAAATATGATCTCATATTTTTAATGGATGTTTATGAGCATATATCACCAACAGACAGAGACGAACTTCATCAGTTTATCGCAAATAATATTTCTGATGATGGTTTTGTTTTCATGAGTTGCCCGACCCCTCAACATTTGGAATATTTAAAAATTCACAATCCTTCCCAGATTCAACCGATTGATGAAAATATTTCTTTTGAGGTGTTATTAAACTTTTCAAAACAAACTCAATTAAACTTAATTAAATATAAGGAGGTTTGTATTTGGAGAGCTGCCGATTATTTTCATGCAATTTTTTCAAATTACCTGGCAATGCAACCTTTCTCCGATTTTAAAAAAACAAGACATGAACAATCAATCGGCTTAAAGAAAGAAGTCCTAAGAAAATTAAAGTCAAGCGCTAAAACAAGTGACAAGAAAATTTCAGAAAGCCTGATCCAGGAAAAAAAAGATTTAATAAGAAACACGCTTGGAACTGAATTTTTAAATCGTATTGACACCCTCAGAAAATAGAAATGGAATTTGTTGATTTTATAAACATTGAATACTCTAGAGACAACCTGGACAAATATTATGTCAGGCAGGCTATCATAAATAGTTTGCATAATAATCTGGAAAAATTTAATGGCAACTTACTGGATATCGGCTGCGGAAAAATGCCTTACAAAAATTATATACTCCGAAATTCATCAGTGACCGAATATATTGGGTTGGATATAGAAAATGCATTAGAGTATCATGCCTCGTCAAAACCCGATTTTACATGGGACGGTATCACCATGCCATTTGAAGATAATTATTTTGAAACTGCGTTTGGAACAGAGGTTTTGGAACATTGCCCAAAACCTGACATTGTCCTGTCGGAAGTCAACAGGGTATTGAAACCTGGGGGCATTTTCTTTTTTACGGTTCCTTTTTTGTGGCCGCTGCATGAAGTCCCCCATGATGAATTTAGGTATACGCCTTTTGCCTTGAAAAGATTACTGGAAGAAAATGGTTTTAAGAATGTCAATATTAAAGCATTGGGAGGATGGCATGCATCTATGGCCCAAATGCTGGGCTTGTGGGTACGCAGAGCGCCACTAAAAAACAGTCGTAGAAAACTTCTTTCCGCTTTCCTGAAACCTGTGATAAAATATTTGATAAGAATTGACAGACATGCCAAAATTGAATTTAAGGAAAGCCAAATGATAACAGGCCTTTCAGGAATTGCTTATAAAATACAATGATCAAAACCCTCGCTATATTATCTCCGAATCAAAAAGCATATTCCGAAACCTTTATACAGGCGCATAAAAATTTACCATTTAATATAAAGTTTTATTATGGTGGAACTATTCCATCATTCCTGGAAGGAGGTGATTCTATTATGAAATTTGACCTTTTAGAAAAAATAAAAAGGAAATTATTAAGAGGCTTCACCTTTGCGGAAAAGTGTTTGTTGGTTTCATTAAAAAAGGAAAAGGTCGATTGCGTATTGGCAGAATACGGAACAACAGCAGCCGATTCTTTAAAAGTTATAAAGCATTTAAAAATTCCACTCATCGTACATTTCCACGGCTATGATGCCAGTGTGAAAGAGGTAATTGAAAAATACGCTGAAAAATATATTTCCGTTTTTAAATTTGCTTTTAAAGTAATTGTTGTTTCTAAAAAAATGAAAGAAGCATTATTAGAATTGGGCTGTCCTGAAGAGAAACTGGAGCTCAACTGCTACGGCCCGGATAATTCATTTTTCACCATCCGACCGACTTTTCAAAAGCCACAATTTTTATCAGTTGGAAGATTTGTAAATAAGAAAGCTCCTCATCTGACCATTTTTGCATTTAAAAAAGTGATAGATGTAAGACCTGACGCCAGGTTGATTATGGTAGGAGAGGGCGAACTTTTAAATATCTGCAAAGAATTGGCAAAGCTCTTAAACTTAGAAAAGAGTATTGACTTTAAGGGGGCTTGTACACCGAAAGAAATAAAAGAATTGTTCCAGGATTCTCTAGCTTTTGTTCAGCATTCAATAGTTGCTGAAAATGGTGATTCAGAGGGCACTCCAGTCGCCGTATTAGAAGCGCAGGCTGCGGGACTTCCTGTAATTTCTACTTACCATGCTGGCATTCCTGATGTGGTGATTAATGACGAAACAGGACTTCTTTGTGACGAATTAGATGTTGATGCGATGTCGGATAATATGTTGAGAATATTAAATGAAAATGGTCTTTGCCAAAAGTTAAGTGCTTTTGGAAAGGAAAGAATTGGAGATAATTTCTTGTTGAGCAAACATCTGGGCACATTGGAAACACTTATTAACAAAGCAACAAATCATTAAGGCGAAAAATAATCATACTGTAGCCATCATGATTCTATTCAAAAAAATAGGCTTGTTGTCAAAAGATGTAAATAGTGTCGCTTATGAAAATCTAAAAAGGCTTGGCGATATGGTAATGAATCGTATGTCTAATGCAAAAAATTGTTTAGAATGTTTCATCATTTTTTAGTAACCCGTTTTAATCTAAGGGTAGATTCATGGACTAAAACAAGAGATGGCGAAGCCACTTTGAATAACGAATGGTTAGAGGACAGATTCTTTTTATTTGAAAAATATTGTCTGCCCTCTGTTTTGAATCAGGCTAATAAAAGATTCGATTGGTTTGTGTATTTTGACATTTCAACACCGGAAATATTTTTCCCAAGAATAGAGGAAATTTCAAAAAATGATGAACGAATACACTGCATCTTTATAAATGGAATTGAAGATCTGGAAAATTCTTTCAAAAGTTCGATAGAAAAAACGCTAAGAACTGATTGCAAGTGGATCATCACAAGCCGCCTTGATAATGATGATATACTTCATAATCAATTTATACAAAAAATACAGGATTGTTTTATTCCCAAACATATCACGGTTGTAGATTTGAGAGAAGGATTTCAATTAAATATTCAAACTAAGAAAGCAGAAATTAGAAAAGCAAATAACCCTTTTAATCCTTTTGTTAGTTTAATCGAAAATTCCACTGACTATAAAACAGTCTTATCCAAACTCCATAGCGAATGGGCATATGCAGAATCAATTGTAATAGGTGAATCAATGGTACTCTGGATCGAATTGATTCATAAAAAAAATAAGCTGAATGATGTAAGCACGAATTTGCCCTTTGAATACACGATAGATGCTACTGAATTTGGATTGGAAAAAGATATATTTAAAAAGTGGCCTGACTATATAATTCGAATAAAAAATATTAAAATCAAATTCATGAATTATTGCGATTATCAAATTGGGATTGCAGGATTGATCGTGACAAAAATAAAAAAACGCAAATTTTCTTATAGAAGCTGATATGCCCGTTTCAGTTATCATTCCCACTTACAACAGATCTGCACTTTTAGCAGAAGCCATTGAATCTGTTGTCGCACAAACCTACAGACCCATTGAATGCATTGTAGTTGATGATGGGTCGACAGATGATACAAGGAAACTAACCAACGACTTGATAAAAAAGAACGATGCATCCTTTACGCTTAAATACATCCATCAGCAAAACTCAGGTTCACAAGTAGCCCGGAATACCGGCACGGCCGCTGCTTCCGGTGAATTCATTCAATATCTTGATTCCGATGATCTCTTATATCCAGAAAAAATAGAAAATCAGGTGAGTTATTTTAATCAACATCCGGATTGTGATGCAGTATTTAGTGACTGGGAGGCCGGTAGCAATGAAAACAAAGAGCGTAGAATAGCTTATAGAAATGAGAACTTGGTTGAACAGTTTCTCACGGAAAAATGTATTGCTAATTTTGCTATGCTTATGCGTTCAAGCCTTGTAAAAAAAATTGGGAACTGGGATGTTAATATTAAACGTAACCAGGAAATTGACTTTCATTTGAGAGGAGTATTAGCTGGAGGAAAATTTGAATATCTGGCGGGACTGTGTGGCTTGTGGCGGGTGCATAACGGAGAAAGGATTGTAAGTTCTACGGGACTTGTTGATGCGCTTCACTTTTTTAACAAGTGGGAAAGTATCCTTCTGCAAAAAGGTTTATTGACCGTTACTTTGTCAATCAAATTATCGGGCATGTATTTCTGGCTATTTACGGAGTATATAGATGGGAATAGTAATCTGCTTCTGCAGACATTGGAAAAAGTAGTCTCACTTGACCCTTCTATACATTTTTTTAATACGGAAAAAGTGAGGTGGTTAAGGAAGTTGATCGGAAACAGAAACACATTGAGGTATTGGATTTTTACCATTAGAAAAGCTAAAAGTTTACCTCAGACTCCATG
>JBGSWA010000002.1:0-2583 GCA_041752645.1 Gillisia sp.
GTCCAAAACCGCCATTTTATTGCCTCTTATGTGACTAAAAAAGCTTTTGATGCCGCCATTTAAAAGTTATCTGCTTTTTTGTGGGTCGGGGTGGTCAGATTAATCCTGCACCCAGCGCCAAGGAAATTATGATCAGCATTACTGCGACCAGCGTTTGAATAAATTTTAGGGTGACCTTTTTTAGCAGTTTATTTCCAAGGAATGCCCCCGCGATTCCCGAAAGTGTTGCGGCGATCACCAAGCTAAGGTTTTGTTCGAGTACGGCATTAGTAAAGCGGGTGGCATACACCGCAAGCCGCGATAGGTCGACAAAAGTGGAAACTACGGCAGCCGTTGCAATAAAGGCTTCCTTTGAAAGTCCTGCCTTAATAAGAAATGCACTTCTCAAAGCTCCCTGGTTACCAGACAATCCCCCAAAAAACCCACTCAATGCCCCCCCAAGGGGTAATTTGTCTTTTCCAAATTGCAGCTTTCCCAAATAAGGAATCAGGTCCATACTCGCGAAGAGTATCAGCAGGATTGAAATAATGAATTTTACGGGGTACACCATAAAGGTCCTCCCCCAAGCCTCATAAGAAAAAAGGGGGGTCACATCAGGGATATTGACCAATAGCCAGGCACCGGCAAAAGCAGCCAATACAGCAGGAATACCGAAACGCAATAACACCTTTTTATCCGCCTTTTTACCAACTAAAACCAACTTAAAAATATTATTGAACAAATGAACCACTCCTGTCAATCCGATGGCCAGGTTGACAGGAAAAAAAATCATAAATACAGGGGTGAGGATGGTTCCCAGACCGAAACCCGAAAAGAAGGTAAGGATTGCAATAAAGAATGCTGAAGCGGATATGATTATTATTTCCATTTTCTAAAAGCAATTATTTTTTTTCAAAAATATAAAACTTCTAAAAGATCCCCCAAAATTTCGGCAGAGTCAGGAATCAGGAATAGAACGAGCTTTAAGGCTATTTTTCAGCGAGAACCAACATTTCAAAATCCTCTGTGGTCAAGAAATCCTTTCTGGAAAACGCCCCTAATTTCGCGCCGAAAATTTCAATTTTTCTATACCCCAGGGATTTTAACAACCAGGTTATTTCACTGGGCATATAATATCTTTCGTTGGTTTCTATTTGCCTTATATTTCCATAATCATCCTTAATTTCCACCAGGGAGTGATCCCGAAAGCTCATCAGGTCAAAGTTTTTGTTTGGAAAGGTGACACCTGCCTCCTTAGCCTTTGAATTGGTAAAGCCCTCAACAGAATGAGTTAGCGGGAACAGTCCGTTTAAGGTGGTGAATATTAACTTCCCGTGAACCTTTAAAGACTTTGTCACATTCCTTAGGATCTCAAAATTCATTTCGTCTGTTTCTATAAGTGGAAATGCGCCCTCACAAAGCATGATGGCCACATCAAATTCGTTTTCAAAGCTTAAATTCCTTGCGTCCTGTTTAAGGAAATCAATTTTCAGGTGTTGCTTTTCGGCTTTCTCCCTGGCCTTTGCAAGCATTGAATCAGAAAGATCTATTGCTGTAACCCAGTAGCCTCTTTTGGTCAATTCAATGGAATGCCTGCCTGTCCCACATCCCACATCCAGTAATCTAAGTGATTTGTCCCGGTGGAGTTCCTGTTCGATAAAATCACATTCCCCGATAGTTCCCTGGGTAAAAACCTCCTTGTCATATTGATTCCCGAAGTTTTCAAAAACCACTTCGTACCACTGCTTTTGATCCATGGTAATTGTTATTTATTATTATTATGTGGAGTCCATTTGTTGGAATTATCTACCACTGTTTATATTTGCACTATTGCGCTGTGACCCCCCGGCGGCAGCTTGTTTAAAACCTGAATTCAACTCCGAATGAGATACTAAAATACGCTTTTTTCGCGAAGTTTGAGATGCCTCAGAAATAGATGTTCCCCGGGGGTTATCCCATATTTCAGGATTTAAACAGGCCCCTTAATGTGTAAACGGACTTGCTCAAACCATCATTTTCAGATTTAAAAAATATTGATTTTAAAAGAATATAAAAAACTTTAGTATAGTGGATTTGTCCTGGTTTCTGAGGCAGGAATCCTCTTTCTAGAGTGGCATAATTCTTCGTTGCCCGGGGAGTCACCTTTGGAATACCATTCAGGAAGAGCGCCCCCGATTCTTTTCTGGCCCAAGGTACAGTGCAGCGGAGCCTCACCTATGAATCGGTGCCCCAAATAAAATGAGCCTGGGAGGGAGATACTCAATCTATTAATGATCTAGGAAACCCTTTTGGCCGTGTGTCCCTATGAGGTGCGGATTCAAGTCTTTTTCTGAACCCTTGCTAAAATTAATCTCGCACGAGAATTTATTCAGATTTAATCCTTTGAATTGAATTGAAATTATAAGCAGCTGTATTCTTGTGCAGGAACCTTTAAAATTCCAGGGTGCCGATTGACCCGGCTTGCAGGGAGAGGTGTACATCTCTCTGGAAGCCGGCATTCACTTTTATGGTTTTTTTCGCCTCAGAGGTGTTCTGAAGAATTAATACGAGCTTTCCTTCCGGGGTTTTAAAGGCGACATTGGGAAGGTTCTCCGGCAGATTTGA
>JBGSWA010000003.1:0-12365 GCA_041752645.1 Gillisia sp.
ACAAAAAACGCAACCATCTTTATATCAAGAAGTTGCGTTTATTCTAACTTTGACCTAAGTGACCCCGGAGGGATTCAAACCCCCAACCCTCAGAGCCGAAATCTGATGCGCTATTCAGTTGCGCCACGGGGCCAGTAAAATTAGTAACTTCAATTTATTTAATCTAAACGAGCTTAACTCGTCACCTAAGGTTTGTCAGGTCGAACGCCTCCGTTTTTATAACATCGGATCCGATCGGGATGTTACCCTAATTTCTTCTTCACGAGCATCGAGATGGTTTTTCCATCGGCTTTTCCGGCCAATGCCTCAGAAGCCAATCCCATCACTTTTCCCATATCTTTCATTCCGGCAGCACCGGTTTGAGTGATAATTTCAACTATTTTTTTTTCAATTTCTTCTTCGCTTAACTGTTCGGGCAAAAACTGCTCTATCACCGCTGCCTGCTCCAGTTCTGGTTGGGCCAAGTCCTCACGGCCTTGTTCTTTGTATATGGCTGCGCTGTCTTTGCGTTGTTTCACCAAGCGTTGCAACAGTTTCAAGCCTGCCTCTTCCTCTAAACCTTCTTTGGCAGCACTCTCTGTTTTAGCCATCAAGATTCCGCTTTTAATCGCTCGTAATGCTTCCAATTTAATGGTGTCTTTCGCACGCATCGCGGCTTTCATTTCGGTCATTACTTGGTCTTCCAAACTCATTCTTCCGGTTTTAAACACGACTGCGAAGATAAAAATAAAACCTGAAACTCAACAAAGAATTCCAGGTTTTATCAGGGGGTAGAAAATATTGTCAATCTACATTGTCATGTAGGAAAGAATTGTTGCTTCTAAAGTTAAGTTCGTTGTTATCCCCGCTTCCAAGGCTTGTCCTGGAGAGCTTTTCCTCCCCAGGTCTGGAATTGTCCAATTGGATTCCGGCACGCTTATATGCCGGTTGTTTTTCAATTTCGTCCTGTTGCGCTGCATTGTTCCGGAATTTATAATTGAATTCCTTCATCTTTGCACGTCTTTCCGCGGCGCGAGCTACCAGGCCTTCTGAAATTGGATTGTCAAAAGGATCCGAATCATCTCTATGCGAGGGCTCTTCCACTCTTTCCGGAGTTATGGTTTTCTTTTCAAAAACAACGGTCTCATCCACGATCTTCTTAGGCTCTGGCTTGGATTTCTTCAACATTTGTTCCACCTCCATATAATCGTCCAGGCTATATCGTTTAATTCCTGTAACAGAACTTTCGGTAACCGGAATAATCTCTATAGGATCATTCACCTCCATTTCACTGGTCAGGTCATGAATGACCTTTTTGGTTTGAGGGACCTCTGAAACTTTAGCTGATTTTGGAGCTTGCTGATTTTGAGCAGAGGGCTTGTTTTCCGCCTTGGGTTTGTTCAGCGGAAGATCGAAGGTGAACATAAACTGCTCTTCGGTTTCTGCCGCGATTTCTTCAGATTCATATACCTCAGGCTCCTTCACTTTTTCCGAGGTATTGGTGATGATAAAATCCTCTTCCTTATATTCCACTTCCTCATATTCCACCTCCATATTCCTGGCACTTGGAGGGGTTTTTAAATCGTCCTTAATCACCCGGATCTCAAAGGCCTCTTCCTCGTCAAGGCTGTGCACTATTTTAGCCTCCTTCGGCTCCGATGGCTTTTCCCTGGCCAGGGTATTCCCGGAGTCAAATCTGAAGGGACCAAAATTATGCTCCGCCTTCTGCTCATCTTCCAGGTTGTGTATTATTTTTTTAGATTCGGTATTTACAATTTCATTTTGTTGCTCTATATTAAATCCGGTGGCGATAATGGTTACCGCAATGGAATCTTCCAAGCTTTCATCTTCCCCAACCCCCATAATGATGTTGGCACTGTGACCGGCCTCGGTTTGAATATGATCGTTGATCTCCCCAATTTCATCAATGGTAATCTCTTCCGATCCGGAAACGATCAGCAGCAACACGTTTTTTGCTCCTTTGATCTTATTGTCGTTTAACAACGGGGAATCCAGGGCTTTGATAATAGCCTCGTTGGCGCGATTGGCCCCGGAGGCAGTTGCCGATCCCATAATGGCCGTTCCACTGTTGCTCAATACGGTTTTCGCATCACGTAAATCGATGTTTTGAGTATAGTGATGGGTAATTACCTCTGCGATCCCACGGGAGGCGGTTGCCAAGACCTCATCGGCCTTGGAAAATCCGGCTTTAAATCCGAGGTTCCCGTATACTTCCCTCAATTTATTGTTGTCGATAACAATAAGGGAATCCACATGGCTTCTGAGTTTTTCAACCCCTAACTGGGCTTGTTCATTCCTCATTTTTCCTTCAAACTGAAAGGGAATGGTCACAATTCCCACGGTTAGAATTCCCATTTCCTTGGCCTGTTTTGCTATTACCGGGGCTGCTCCGGTCCCGGTACCCCCGCCCATTCCGGCAGTGATAAACACCATTTTCGTGTTGGTGTCCAACATGCGTTTTACCTCCTCAAAACTCTCTATAGCTGCCTGTTCTCCAACCTGTGGATTGGCTCCGGCACCAAGGCCTTCTGTAAGGCTTACCCCCAATTGAATTTTATTGGGCACCGTGCTGTTCTCAAGGGCCTGCATATCGGTATTGCAGATTACAAAATCCACTCCTTTTATTCCCTGCAGGAACATGTGATTGATCGCGTTGCTACCGCCGCCACCAACACCAATAACCTTAATAACATTCGATTGGTTTTTTGGTAGATCGAATGCAAAATTTTCGAATTCTGTACTGCTCATAAATTCTGATTTACTGGTTCTATTATTGTTTTACTCTGCGTTATCTAAAAAATCTTTAAACTTTTCTGCCCACTTATCAAAAATGCTCTTTTTTGTGGGTTTGTGTATATCTGCCGGGGGCTCTGCCTCTGACTCTGCTTTTTCTTTTTCCGAGACACCCTGGTCTTTTGGCAGTTCTGGTTCCTTTAGATTTACCTGTTCCTGAAAACGGGCATCCTTTTTTTCCAGACTACTGAGGACCAAACCTACTGCCGTTGCATACAAGGGACTGGTGGTCTCGGCATCACTGTCTCCGGCCAAATGCTCATTGGGATAGCCAATCCTGGTATCCATGCCGGTGAGATACTCGGCGAGTTGTTTTAAATGCTTTAACTGTGCCCCCCCTCCGGTAATTACCATTCCGGCAATTAATTTTTTCTTTTGCTCTTCGTGCCCGTAATTTTTGATCTCCAGGAACACCTGCTCGATAATTTCTACCGTTCTGGCATGGATGATCTTGGACAGGTTTTTCAGGGTAATTTCCTTAGGTTCCCTTCCTCTTAATCCGGGAATGGAAACAATTTCATTGTCCTTATTTTCCCCGGGCCAGGCAGACCCGAATTTGATCTTTAACAATTCGGCCTGTTTTTCTATGATGGAGCAACCTTCCTTGATGTCTTCCGTGATCATATTTCCGCCAAAGGGGATTACCGCGGTGTGACGGATAATTCCATCCTTAAAAATCGCAAGATCCGTGGTGCCTCCCCCAATATCGATCAAGGCTACTCCAGCTTCTTTTTCTTCCTGACTCAAAACGGCATTTGCTGATGCCAGGGGCTCAAGGGTAACCGCGGATAGTTCCAATCCAGCGCTTTTCACACAACGCCCGATATTCCTTATGGAAGAAACCTGGCCTACCACTACGTGAAAATTCGCTTCCAGCCTTCCGCCATACATCCCTATAGGTTCCTTGATCTCGGCTTGTCCGTCAACCTTAAATTCCTGGGGCAGCACGTGGATGATTTCTTCCCCGGGCAACATCACCAGTTTATGAACCTGGTTGCAGAGCGTGAAAATATCATCTGCATCTATCACCTCATCCGGGTTTGGCCGGGTGATATAATCGCTGTGTTGCAAGCTGCGTATATGCTGGCCGGCTATTCCCACCACCACATCTACTATTTTTAAACCTGAATCTGCTTCTGCTTCCTGCACCGCCTGTTGAATGGATTGGATGGTTTGGGTAATATTATTAACGACCCCACGGTGAACCCCCAAACTCTTGGATTTTCCGATCCCGATTATCTCCATCTTCCCATATTCATTTTTACGACCAATCATGGCCACAATTTTCGTGGTCCCTATATCTAGTCCTACTGCAATATCGTTATGTTCCATACCTTATTTTTTAGTGCAAACAACCTGATTCCCAAATTGTAAATCCACCATTTTATACGTATTCAATAAATCGTCTTTTATCGCTTTTTTATAAAAAGCTTTAAAATTGTTGAATTTATCTTCTACTCTTTCGATCTTTCCAAAGAGGATAGAGAAATTCATCTGTCTCACCTCAAGTTGGTAAAGCCCTTTATTTAACCTGGTAATTGATGTAATATGCTCTGTTAAAAATTGATCTTCATTTATATATTTCAAAAGGGGATATACCTCCTTTATCTCCTTTTCCGATACTCCGATAAGAATGGGGACCCTGGCGGAATAAAATGAAGAGAGCGGCATTTTTGTTCCCATTCTGTCCACATAATAAGCTTTGTTTCCCAAAATTCTTCCAATAGGGCGGCGCTGGCTTATTTCTGTTTTCAGGACCCCGTTCATGGTTAAAAACACCTCTGCATTTTCAATCATGGGATGGTTATTTAATACCTTTTCTACCCTATTCAAATCTAAAGTTTCTTTTTTTACACTCGTAACAGTTATTTCATTTAGTATTAACAATTTATTAACCGTTTCTTCGGTAACATAAAGGTTTTCAGATTGTATGAATTGCACCTCTACGTGGCTTAAGCTCCTGGCATTGTTGCGTTTTTCGGCAAAGCCGTATAGGAAGATAACGCCGCCTATAACTAAAATTGCTTTTATGTAATTAAAATTAATCTTCATCGGCCAATTCTTTTACAACCTGAGTCACCATCTCGCCTATATCCCCGGCTCCCATCATTATAATTATCTCGCAGCCCGAATTTTTTAATTCAGCGCTTAACTCTTCTTTTGAAATCAATTTTTTATCCTTATTTTCAATTTTATCCAGCAACCAACTGGAGGAAATTCCTTCAATAGGAAGTTCTCTGGCCGGATAAATCTCCAGCAGTCTCACCTTGTCAAACAAGCTTAAACTCAAGGCAAAATCCTCTGCGAAATCCCTGGTACGACTATACAGATGAGGCTGAAAAACCGCGATCACTTTTTTATGGGGATGCATTTCTCTCACCGCCTGGTGCGCGGCAGAAATCTCGGTAGGGTGATGCGCATAATCGTCAATCAGGACCAGGGCCTCTGTTTTGATTTTATATGAAAATCTGCGTTTTACCCCCTTGAAACTAGCTAAAGCCACTGCGAGTCCCCCGGTGGGAGCACCTTGGTGAATTGCCATCGCAAGGGCTGTTACCGCATTCTGCAAATTGTGTTTCCCGGGCAGGTTAAATTTTAAATTTCTCAGGATGGTTTTTGGGGTTCTTAAATTGAAATGATACGTGCCATTTTCCACAGTGATATCAATCGCTGCATAGTCTGAGTCATCATCTACTCCAATAGTTGTTCCAGAAAGGGGCAAGCCGTTTTTAATAAACAATTTTCCCCCCGGGGGGACCAGCGCTGCAAAATCCTCAAAGGATTCTATCAATTTTTCCGGGGCTCCGTAAATATCCAAATGATCCGCATCCATCGAGGTGATCGCGGCAATATTGGGAGACAACTTTAAAAAGGACCGGTCGTATTCATCGGCCTCCACTACCATCAACTCATTCCCTCGCAGGATCAGATTGCTCTGGATATCTTCGCTGATCCCTCCTAAAAAAGCGGTCACCTTAGCGCCTGTTTCCTTTAACAAATGTGCCAGAATTGCCGTAGTGGTCGTTTTCCCATGAGTTCCTGCCACCGCCAGGGTAAAGATTCCCTTGGTGATCATCCCCAGGGCCACCGCCCTTTTCACCAGGGTAAAATCCTCCTGAATAAAATGCCTGTATTGCCTGTGTTCCGGCGGGATTGCCGGAGTATATACTACCAGGGTTTTTTGCCGGTTAAGAAATGCAGGAGGAATTTGAGCGATCTCATCCTTATAAATCACCTCTATCCCCTCATTTTCCAGAGTATTGGTCAAATTGCTGGGGGTTTTATCATAGCCGGCGACCTGTTTTCCCTGGGCTTTAAAATAACGCGCCAAGGCACTCATGCCTATCCCGCCAATGCCGATAAAATAAAGATTTTCTATGTTTTTAAATTGATCCATATTCCCTATTCCGCCAGGGACTTTATTCCCTTGGCGGACATTTTATTTTTTAATTATTTTTTCCATCTCATCTACAATTGCCTGCGTGGCTTCTGGCAAGGCCAGTTTTTTAATATTTTCTGAGAGTTCCATTCTTACTTTTTCCGAATGCAGCATGCTCAGGAGGGTATCCTCAAATCGCTCTTCCAAATTTTCTTCCTTTAAAACCAGGGCCGCTTTTTCCCTGGCTATGGCCAGGGCATTTTTGGTCTGGTGATCCTCCGCCACATTTGGGGAGGGGATAAAAAGCACCGGTTTTCCTACCAGGCATAATTCGGAAACACTTCCCGCACCCGCCCTGGAAACTATGATATCAGCGGCGGCATAGGCCAGGTCCATCCGGTTTAAAAACGAATGGGTTTGCACCCATTTGGAGTTGTATTTTTTATATTCCTCATAATAGAGCGAGCCGGTCTGCCAGAGCAGCTGGATTTCCTTTTCTTCAAATTCTCCTCTGAAGCTTTCCATCAGTTGATTGATCCTTCGGGCCCCCAAACTGCCTCCAAGGACCAAAATGGTTTTTCTGCTTTTGTCCAGTTTAAAAAAGCAAAGGGCTTCCTCGCGTTTCTTTGAGATATCCATGATATCCTGTCGTACCGGATTCCCGGTTTTCCGTATCTTTTCAGAGGGAAAAAACCTGTCTAAATGATCATAGGCCGTGCAGATCACCGAGGCATGCTTCCCGAGCAACCGGTTGGTAATTCCTGGAAATGAATTTTGTTCCTGAATCAGGGTTGGCACCTTCGCGGAGCTGGCCATTTTCAGGAGCGGCCCACTGGCAAAGCCTCCAGTTCCAATGACAACATCTGGATGGAAACCCCTTATTATCTTGCGGGATTTCCAAAGACTGCTGATCAGTTTTAAAGGAAAACTCAGGTTCTTAAGGCTTAATTTTCGCTCGATGCCCGTGATCCATAAACCCTCAATTATATAACCTGCCTGCGGCACCTTTTGCATCTCCATCCGATCCTTGGCTCCTACAAATAAGATCTCTGCCTCAGGATATCTCCGCTTTATTTCATCGGCTATGGAAATAGCAGGATAGATATGTCCCCCTGTGCCTCCCCCGGAAATTATGACCTTTAATTGCTTCTTCATATTGCCTGGCTTAAAATATCCAATGGATTTTCATCTTCCTGTATTTTTTCATTCGATCGTTTCAATTCCTCCCTTTCTGAACTTACGCTTAAAACAATGCCAAGGGCAAGGCAGGTCATCCAAATGGAGGTCCCCCCGCTGCTTATCAGTGGCAAGGTCTGGCCTGTTACAGGGAAAAATTCTACGGCCACCGCCATATTTACCAGGGCCTGGAAAACAATGGGCAATCCCACCCCTAATACGACCAGGGTTCCAAATACGCTGTTGGCCTTGGTGGCTACAATCACCAGGCGGAACAGCAACATCAAATAAGCCAACATAACCCCAATCCCGCCGATTAAACCCATCTCTTCCACAATAATGGCATAGATAAAATCTGAAGAAGACTGTGGCAGAAAGTTGCGCTGTACGCTTTTTCCTATCCCCACCCCCACGACTCCGCCGCGTGCAATGGCAATTTTTGCTTTTTCAATTTGATAATCAGCATCGGAATCCTTGTCGTCTGCGAAATTTACTATCCTGTTGGTCCAGGTATCCACCCTGTTGGGCAATAATCCGGGAAAAGCCTTGGCTGTTAAAATAAACAAACTCAGCACCAGAATTCCCGCTGCCAGGATGATCCCTATATACCTCAGGGGATATCCGCCCAAAAATACCAGGATCATCACCATGGTAAAGATGATGGCGGTGGTAGAGAAATTGGCAGGTAAAATAAGGATCAGCACCAGGAATACCGGAAGCCACAAAGGTAAAATAGTTTCCTTAAAAGTTACGGTCTTCTCAGCGATCTTGGTTAAATAGCGCGCCACATAGATCATAAGCACTACCGAGGCCAGGGTGGAGGACTGAAAGGTCACGCCAATTACCGGAATCTGAATCCACCGACTGGTATTGGACCCGGCAATGGAAGAACCCTGGGTAATGGTATACAGCAGCAATAGTATTACAATAGGCAACATCAGGATCGACAGGCCCTTAAAATAGTTATAGGGTATTTTATGAATTGCAAACAACAGGCAAAAGCCCAGCAACAAGTGGAAAAAGTGAACGATCAGATACCCAAAGGTACTTCCATCTCCATACAGATAAGCGATATTGCTACTTGCGCTGTACACCGGTAGAAATGAAAATAACGCCAGCATCCCGGTGGTGGCCCAGATAACTTTATCTCCTTTAAGATTTGAAAAGATGCTGCTCATTTGTTAATTGTTGTTCCTGTTGGCATGCTTTTATCCCGGATTATTTATCGGGCGTAAATGGATTTATAAATTTCTGACCGCATCCTTAAACTGACGGCCACGGTCTTCATAATTTTCAAATAGATCGAAACTTGCACAAGCCGGGGACAACAAAACGGTATTCCCTTTTTCGGCAATTTTATAGGCCATTTTTACTGCTTCAGTCATAGATTGGGTTTCCACCATCACATCCACGCAATTTCCAAAGGCGTCAAAGATCTTGGAATTGTCGATTCCCAAACAAATGATGGCCTTGACTTTTTCGTTCACCAGGGGCAACAATTCGGTGTAATTGTTGCCTTTATCTTCTCCGCCCACGATCCAAACCGTTTCCCCTTTTACGCTATCCAGGGCGTAATAGGTCGCATTGATATTGGTTGCCTTTGAATCATTTATATATAACACATTGTTTATTTTAAGTACTTTTTCAAGGCGGTGTTCCACCCCCTGAAAATCCTCCATGCTCTGGCGAATCGTCTCTTTCCTGATTCGCAATAAATTGGCAACGGTGGATGCCGCCATGGCATTTTTGGTGTTGTGTTTGCCTTCAAGGGCTAAAGTGGATATCGGCATAATAAATTGATTATTATTTATATTAATTTTAATGTTGTTATTCTCGAGAGTTGCGCCATTTTCAATTTTCCTCTGTAGTGAAAACGGCAATTTTTGAGCTTTAATCGAATGCTTTTCAAGCCATCCTGAGATGATTTCATCATCCCCATCGTATATGAAAAAATCTTCTTCTGTCTGATTTTTTACCAGCCTGAATTTAGATTCGGTATATTCTTCAATGTTATAATTGTACCGGTTTAAATGATCCGGGGTAATATTGGTCAATACCGAAATATCTGGCCTGAAATCCACTATTCCGTCCAACTGAAAGCTACTGAGCTCCAGCACATACCAGTCCGGCTCTTCCTCTGCCACCTGTTTTGCAAAGCTGTCCCCGATATTTCCGGCCATTCCCACCGAAACCCCTGCACTTTTAAGGATATGATATATCCATTTGGTGGTGGTGGTTTTGCCATTGCTCCCGGTAATCCCAATTATTTTGGCCTTGGTGTACCTCGAGGCAAATTCTATTTCAGAAATCACGGGGATCCCCCTGGAGATCAGTTGTTGCACCAGCGGGGCTGCATCCGGAATCCCGGGACTTTTCATCACCACCGAGGCATTGAATATTTTCTCCTGGGTGTGCCCTTCTTCTTCCCATGCCACCCCAATTTGTTCGAGGACTTCTTTATATTTCTCCTTTATTTTTCCAAAATCTGACACAAAAACCTCAAAGCCTAGTTTTTTGGCCAGAATAGCCGTCCCCACCCCGCTTTCACCGGCTCCTAGAATTGCTATTTTTTGTTTAGTTTTCATTGTATGTTTTTTTGATCCCTTTTCTGGTTTCTTGCTTCAATTTTCTATTTTTTACCCCGGCTTGATCACTTCCGATTCCCACGGACTTAAAGGGAGGGGACGGCTCTGGTTTTTTAATCCCGGGACTTCTCTCCGATCCTTTCCGCTTTTAGGTGCTCTGAGAACCTATCTCAATTTCAAGGTCACTACCGTGACAATCGCAAGAAAGATCCCGACGATCCAAAACCTCACGACAATCTTACTTTCATGCAATCCCAACTTTTGATAATGATGATGCAAAGGCGACATTAAAAATATCCGCCTGCCTTCTCCATACTTTTTCCTGGTGAATTTAAACCAGCCAACCTGCATCACCACAGAAAGGTTCTCTACCAGGAAAATTCCGCATAGGATTGGGATGAGCAATTCCTTCCTGGTGGCAATGGCAATTACAGCGATTATTCCACCAATTGTCAGGCTTCCAGTATCCCCCATAAAAACCTGGGCCGGGAAGGTGTTGTACCAGAGGAATCCCACCAGGGCCCCGGCAAAAGCCGTGATAAAAATGGTCATTTCCCCGGATCTTGGGATGTACATAATATTCAGATAATCTGAAAAAATGATGTTCCCGGACACCCAGGCAAACACCCCCAGGGTGAGCACGATAATCGCCGAGGAACCTGCCGCAAGTCCGTCTATCCCATCTGTTAAATTGGCGCCATTAGAGACGGCCGTAACTATAAAAATAACGATGGGAATAAAGATGATCCAGGCATATTTAGCCAGTCCAGGGTTTATCCAGGTAATAAGACTTGTATAATTGAATTCGTTGTTCTTTACAAAAGGGATGGTGGTCATGGTACTTTTTAATTCCTCCCCGGTAGAACTCTCCCCGCCTTCCACCAGTTGCACATTGGAAATTGCATTGGTATTAATCACTTCCTTCACGGTGATCCCAGGATGAAAATACATAGTGGTCCCCACAATGATCCCAAGGCCCACCTGCCCAATTACCTTGAATTTTCCTTTTAATCCTTCCTTATCTTTTTTAAAGGTTTTGATATAATCGTCTAAAAAACCAATTGCCCCCATCCATAAGGTGGTGATGATCAGCAGGATCACATATATATTGTCGAGTTTCGCGAACAACAATACCGGAATAAGGGTGGCGATTATGATGATAAGTCCCCCCATGGTGGGAGTTCCTGATTTTTCACTCTGGCCTTTTAATCCCAGATCGCGAACGCTTTCTCCCACTTGCTTCCTGAGAAGGTAATTGATGATTTTTTTACCGTAAATGGTAGAAATCCCCAAAGAAAATATGATGGCCATTGCCGAGCGGAATGAAATGAATTCAAACAAGCCCGCACCAGGCAGTTGGTAATGTTCATCTAAAAAATTAAACAAATAGTATAACATATCTTCCTTAGCTAAGCCTTTGGATAAAGGCCAGTTATTATTTATCCAGTTGTTTTAAAAATTCGTTCACAATTTTAAAATCATCAAAATCAGAGCGTATCCCGTTGATTTCCTGGTAGGTTTCATGACCTTTCCCGGCTATGAGAATGATATCCCCTGGTTGGGCAAGCTGGCAGGCGGTTTTTATGGCCTGTTTTCTGTTTACCACACTCATGGTTTTCTTGAAATCCTGCGGAGCAACCCCGGCCTCGACCTCCGATACTATTTGCTCCGGATCTTCCGTCCTGGGATTATCACTTGTAAAGATTACCTTGGTGCTCAGGGCAGCGGCTATTTGGCCCATTTCTGGCCTTTTGGTCTTATCCCGGTCTCCGCCACAACCCACTACGGTAATCAGTTCTTCGTTTTTGCTCCGGATGAAATTAATGGTTTCCAGCACATTGCTCAGGGCATCGGGCGTATGGGCGTAATCTACAATTGCGGTAATTTTAGCTTTGGTTATAAAATATTGAAATCTCCCTGCAACAGAATCGAGCTCGCTGATAAGCCGGAGGCTTTCTCCCTTTTCCAATCCCAGAAGATCTGCTGTGGCAAAAATTGCCAAAATATTGTAGGCATTAAAATTCCCTATGAGCTTGGTCCAGACCTCCTCGCCATTCAACTTCAGCAACAATCCTGAGAATTGATTTTCAAGGATCCGGGCAGTGTAATCTGCATAGGATTTTAAGGCATAGGTATATTTTCTGGCCCTGGTATTCTGGATCATGACGGGCCCGTTTTTATCATCTATATTCACCAGGGCGAAAGCCGATGCGGGTAATTGGTCAAAAAACGACTTTTTGACATCCCTGTATTCGGCAAAGGTCTTGTGATAATCCAGATGTTCATGGGTTAAATTGGTAAAAACCCCGCCTGTAAAATGCAATGCTTCGGTTCGCTTCTGTGCTATCCCGTGGGAACTCACTTCCATAAAACAAAATTCCACCCCCTGCTCATTCATTTCCTTTAAATAGGAATTGATCATCAGGGAATCC
>JBGSWA010000004.1:0-8410 GCA_041752645.1 Gillisia sp.
CTGACTTCATTTTCAAATCCCTTGGTTAACCATGTTACGTTAACATCAATTTTTATTGAATCAAGTGGAGCTAATGGTTTCCGAAGTTGATAAATTCTATACTTTAATTTTTCATCCTTAAGTTTTAGTTTAGCATCCTGAATTGAGATGGTAATGCTATCACAATTTAGGGGCATTGTAAAATGCAATTCTTTGATGGTATCATTTGAGTTATTTTTAGCCCATGCTTCTATTTTGGCAAACAAGTTTCTTTCAGCAGGGAAAATATCAATCGTATAATTCATTGAATAAAAACGAGGCTGACTTATATCCTCATATTTTTTATAATTTAATTCATATCCTATCCTCACTTCATCATTTACTTTTTTCGATTGTGTTGTATTTAATACTTCGGTATTGAAAAAGACAAAACTCCCACATATCAGAAAAATTATTACACTAGTTATTAAAACCATTTTGGTATGTTTAATCTCATGCCATGCATTTTGGAGGCGTTGTTTATAGTATATTTCTTTTCCTCTTGTATATACTGCTGTAATTACAATACAAAGAACTACACAGCATAATACCCAATATAAATTAAACCATATTATGGAGGGTACAAAAGGTCCAAACCCATTCATGTCAGAATAAGTAATACCAGGTTTGGCATTAAAAGAGACCATATTAGAGGTTATTTCTAATACTTCTTTGCTAAAGGAATTTACAATCAAAAAGGATATGAATGCGAAATATGCAACATATCTATTGTTGATCAAATAATGAAAAAATAAGGATACTACCACTAAAGCAAAATAATCTAGAACTTGTAATACCAGTAATGACTTGATATAAATATCCATCTCATATCTTGTATAACCATTTACGCTTTGAACGGTAACTCCAACAAATATGGTAGCTATAAAAATCATGGTTATTGATATGACAATAGCCGATAGTTTAGAAGTAAAAAGCGTAATTGTTTGAATAGGGGTAGCATCTTGTATTTCATTGATGTTTGCATCCCGTTCTTTCCACACTACAACACCGGTGTAAAATGTGATAAATCCAATCATAAACAAGCTAAAGCTATCTTCAATCATGCTTACTAAATGATAAGTAACTGGATATTGAACCGTTCCAAAATCGCCTGAGAAGCTAGTTAGGGTAGTAATTAGAAATAGCAGACCCATAGATATTATAATGATAAAAGTAGGATTTCTAATGATGGCCTTTAATTCAAATTTAACTAAACTCCAAAAAGTAGATAGTGAGAATTTCCCCGCTTTAGTCGGCAAAAATGCTTTGTTTGAGGGATTTGGAACTACATCTATACCGGTTGATTTCTGTTTTTTTCTTTTAGCATTTTTACTATCAAAAGAAAAACGAGCATAAACAAAAATCAATATCCCCATCATAAGGGCTAACCAAATTATTCTGTTTACCAATAAATCGCCATGGAGCGAAACAGCTTCCGCATTCTTTTCAACTACTGTCCAATATTTGGTCATTATTTCGAAAGGCTTCACGCCAAAAGGATCTAGTAATTTTGCCAAATATTCCTTCTGAATATCTTTGGTGTAATTAATCGATGCAGCATAAAATACAAGTATCAACGTGGATCCAATAAAAGAAATGATATTGCTTCTAAATAGTATAGCTAATGAAAATGTAAACACCCCTGTTATTACTACGTTTGGTATTCCAAAATTGATGAGTCCATAAAAATGCCCAGCCCAATTAGTTTCACCAAAACGTTCCTGAGGACACATGTCGAAAAAGGATGGCAACATGGGGGATAAGAATGACCCTAATATTGTTCCTAAAGAAATACCTAACAATGGAATTATAGATACTATTGCAGCTCCAATAAATTTTCCAAAGAAGTAATCTCTTTTTTTAACTGGAGCGGTAAAAATGAATGGATACATGCCATATTGAAAATCTCTATTTGCAGATGCATTCATGAAAGCAGTAGTAATCAACAAGCAAATTATCGAAAACGCCATGTAATATTGTTCTATAATAAATGGCGCATTTTTATGAATATTTCCGAAACTGCCGCCAATAGAAACATGTTCAGATGCTACAGCAAAAAATACCAGAGAGGTGTTGATCATGAAAAAAATCCATACCATTGGCCTTTTTAGCCAGTATTTAAGTTCAATTTGTATAAATTTCCACATAATGCGTTCCTTTAAAAGTTAAATAAGATGGGTTAGTTTGGCAAAAAAAACATCCTCCAAATTTTCTTCTGCTTTTGAAAATCCATCAATAACGTTTTCTGAAAACACGTGAATTACAGGATGACCTCCTACAAGTTTATTTGATATTACTTCAAAGTTTTTTTGATATTTATTAAACTCTTGTTTAGCTATTTTTTTCTCCCATACTTTCCCCCTTAGTTCAAGCAGTGCGTCAGTTGGGTTTCCAGAAAAAAGTACTTTTCCTTTATCAATAATGGCCATTTGGGTACATAGCTCTTTAACATCCTGTACTATATGTGTAGAAAGAATCACTATTGTATTTTCGCCAATTTCGCTTAAAATATTATAGAATCGGTTGCGTTCACCCGGATCTAACCCTGCAGTTGGTTCATCAACAATTACTAGTTTTGGTGTACCAATTAGGCATTGTGCAATACCAAAACGTTGACGCATTCCTCCACTATAATTGCTTACCGGATTCTTTCGATATTCCCAAAGATTTACTTTTACAAGTAATTGTTCAATCATTTGCTTTCTATCACTTTTATTTTCAAAACCCTTAAGCAACGCCAAATTATCCAATAAGTCGATAGCGGAAGTTCTGGGATAGACACCAAATTCCTGGGGTAAGTATCCAAGAACTTTACGTACTGCACCTTTATCTTTTAAAACATCAATGTTGCCTAGATGGATAGTGCCGCTATCCGCATTTTGAAGTGTTGCAAGCGTTCGCATTAAGGAAGATTTGCCAGCACCATTAGGTCCTAGTAAACCAAACATTCCGGTTGGGATGGTTAGCGAAACATCATTAAGTGCATGCACAGCATTGCTGTATTCTTTATTTAAGTTTTTAATAATTAATTTCATAATATAGGGTTTATCCTGTCTTTTTTAGAAGCCGTAAATATTTTTTGAATTTGAAATATTTGTTTTGCGAGTAATCATTCTTTTGATATAAACCTATAGCATGTATTCCTTTTTTTAAAATACCAAACAATGAGTTAAGGAGAAAATCTGTTGAGCTAAGGATAATTGAGGTTAAATGGAAAAAGTAAGATCACGTAAATTATGTGAAACGAAATATTAGACATAAAAATTCAGTAGTAATTTTTTTCTCTATTCGTATTTACGACTCAACTTAGCTCACAATATTAATCTTAAAGTTATTATTCACGCCATGGTTGTTGTTTTGAGTGGACCGGGAATGTAAGGCCATTCGGGTAGGTGATGGAGAATAGGCAAATAAAAATTTGCAATACTTGGTCTATATCAAATAATTATTTTTCCGCTCTAATTCTATTCAATGTTTCTTGTGTAATACCAAGATAGGATGCTACCATACCCAATTGACTACGATGATAAATG
This sequence comes from Gillisia sp., assembly GCA_041752645.1. Lineage (GTDB taxonomy): Bacteria > Bacteroidota > Bacteroidia > Flavobacteriales > Flavobacteriaceae > Gillisia. The sequence continues at coordinate 3,552 of JBGSWA010000004.1, forward strand.
TCGTGATTGGGCTTTTACCACAGTATCACATTATTGCACCATCGGCAGGGTGTGTTGGTAAAAAGTATGGTATCATACCTTAAGGCATTCATGTGTTTCTGCCAGTGCTGATACTGTTTCATTCCATACCTCACCTATACAACCAAATCCCGGAATGAGTAATACTGGATATCCTTTCCCTTTAACTACTACCTGAAATGGAGCTTGTGCATTTGCATCAGCGCAATATGAAGTAATGAGCAACAGCAGGATAAAAATTTTTGTTTTCACGATAATAGTTTTAAAATTCCGTTTTTGATAAGTCATCATAACAATTGTTACATAAATTTTCTATTTTTTTCAATTACTCTAACTGTGTATTTTCTACGAATGTCAAGAGTAAGTTTAAACAGGTGAAAATCACCTCGTTTTGCTTTTAAAAATTTGCAGATTATTACAGCCATTTGTCTAAATGGCTGAATCACAAATATTTTGCCACCAAAATATAATTAGCTTAAACTGTGATTTTTTTACACCGGTTGCGAATAATTAGAAAAATCAAGTTTCACTTAAAATTATTCGCAAAATGAGAATAAAAAAAATTTTAACAACAATAGTATTGATACTTACTGGCTCAATCGTTTCAGGACAGCGTATATTGAAAGACTATTTTAACGGAAATAAAGATAGTATGCTTATTGAAGCAACTAATCTTATCAATATACCAGAGCCAACTTTTAAACCTAATAAGCCCACAAAAATTGACCCTACTGCATTACGGGATATGGGGCTTGAGCAGATTTACAAAGTGAGTAATCATTACTTTATTACAAGAGATAAAAAAAAGATATTCGCTTATAGATTCACTAAAAAATCGCCTAACACCATAATACTTATTCATGGGGTTAAAAGTAAAGCCTACTTTCATAATAAAATGGCGGGCTTATTGCAAAAGGCTACGCAGGCAGAAGTTTTTGCCATTGATTTACGTGGTCATGGAAAATCAGATGGAGTTGATGGCGATGTAAAGTACATCAACCAATATGCTGATGATTTGGCTGACATTATTAAGGCCATACGTAAAACGAAGCCTAATGGAAAAATAGTTATTACCGGGCATTCAATGGGTGGCGGTGTGACTTTGAATTATGCAATGCTAAAAAGTAAAATGAATGTAGCTGGATTTTTACTATTTGCACCACTGATTGGGAATAACTCACCTGCAATTACGCAAACAGCACCATCACCAACCGACACAATTGAGCCATTCATGAAAATTCACATTGCCCGGATTATTGGTTTAAAAATGTTTAATGAACTTAATAAACATGAGCATGACAATTTACCTGTATTGTTTTTCAACCTGCCGGAAAATACGCCTTCACGAAAATATACTTATAGGGCTAATATGAGTATGGCACCAGAGGACTATAAAGATGGATTAAAAGCCGTAAACGCACCAATGCTGGTTTTGATTGGTAACAAGGACGAGGCGTTTAATGCAGATGCAATGAAAAAAGCAGTTATCGAAAACAGTAAAGGGCAGGTACAAATAATTGAAGGTGCAACGCATAATGGAATCAGGCACAATTCGGAAGCGTATACATTTATTAAAAAATGGTTTTCGGAGTTATGATGACAAACGAAAAGGAATTAACTCAGCAGTTTGAGAAAATCATCTCATTACACAAAGGCATTTTGTTTAAAGTGGCCCGGGCTTATTGCCAAAGCGAAGAAGACAGGCAAGACCTTATACAAGAAATGATGTTACAAATTTGGAAATCATTTCACACCTATAATAACAGTTTTGCAATTACTACCTGGCTGTATCGTATAGCATTAAATGTTGCCATTTCATTTTACAGGAAAAACACGGCCAGGCAAGCAATTAATGTTTCATTAGGTAGTCATATTTTACCAATACAGCAGCTTGAAACAAATGAAAAAGAGCAGCAACTTAATTTATTGGAACAGTTTATCAGCGAACTGAATAACCTTGATAAAGCCGTGATGTTACTTTATCTGGAAGATAAAAGCCAGGCAGATATTTCGGAGATATTGGGTCTTACGGTAACAAATGTTGCTACTAAAGTTGGTAGGATAAAAGAAAGATTAAAAAATAAATTTTCACAAATCAATTTATAATGCAATGAACGAAATAGATTTAAAATTGCTTTGGCAATCTGCGAGTGTTTCATTAGAAACAAACATCGCAATAACTAAAAAAAATACTGAGGATATTACAAAAATGAAAGCCCAAAGCTTTTTATCCTCAATGAAGCCAATTAAAATATTTACCCTTGTTGCCGGCATTCTTTGGGTAGTACCACTTTGTTTCATATTGACTAATTTATTCCTTTTCGCATACGATAAAATAAGTTTATTCTTTTTGTATTCAGCAGCTATACAGGCCTTACTTACCATCATCACGATTGCTATATATGTTTATCAATTGGACCTCATTAATAGAATTGATTTTAGTGAACCAATAATTGCATTACAGGAAAAACTATCAAAACTTAAGCTGTCTACATTAAGAGTAACCCGTTTGCTTTTTCTACAACTTCCTGTTTGGACGACTTTTTATCTATCTGATAGCATTTTTAAGATCGGCAATCTTTTGTTATTAATTGTTCAAGGCTTCATTACCCTATCATTTGCTTTTGTTGCCATTTGGCTGTTTATCAATATTAAGTATGAAAACAGAAACAAGAGATGGTTTAAATGGATTTTTGGTGGAAAAGAATGGCAGCCAATACTTAACTCAATAGAATTATTAGATCAAATAAGTGAATATAAAGAGCAAAAATAAATTGCAATGTTCTAATACTAAACACTGTATAAGTAAAATGGAAACTGAGGTAAGAAAAAATACAACCGCCTATAATCTCATCGATTTGTTTCTTGTAATCATTTCGTTTATAGTTTTTACAATTCGCTCTACTTTGGTCGCATCTGTTTTTGCAGCGTAAATCCATTCTATAAAAGCTTTTTGCTCTCCGTTTGTATAACTTAGAAAAATCTCATAAGCGTTTGGTTCATCCAATAAGCAAAGTTTCAATTCTTCAGGGAGTTCAGTTGGTGAGTTGTCTGCAAATAAAGTGATGCGAACAAAATCTCCTTCTTTTTTGCATATTTTTTTCCTCATCTCAGCTTTAATTGGCAAAAAGAGATTACCATTTCCCATTGGTTGTAAGTTATAATTCTTTATTTCATAATTATCAATTGAGCCTCGTACTCTTACCCATCCAAAAGCTTTGTTTTTGTCTTGCAGTATTTCAGGAATTCTTGCAAAGGTCCAACCTCCTTTTCCATGAAATTTTTCGAGCAAGTATTCTTTATCAACTAGTGGAATTTGTTGTGCCATTTTTAATTTATGCCATTGTTTTTGAAAAGCCTGTTATAATTATTACAGCAGCTAAAATAAGAAAAACCATTACGAATCCTGCTACGTCTAATTTTTGATTTTACATAAAGTAGCCAATTAAAATAGTACAGACGATACCCAGGCTCGCCCAAATTGAGTAGGCTACCCCAATTGGTATTTGCTTTAAAGCCCACGACAAAAAAAATGCAGATAATGTGTAACCAGCAACTGAGATTAAACCAGGTAGCCAAACAGTAAATCCGTTTGCTTTTTTGAGGCTTGCTGTTGCAAATAGCTCCGCCACAATTGCAAGTACCAGGAAAATATAATATTTAATATTGATTTTTAAACAAGACGCTTTATCAAATATACCAGTGATCGTAAAATTGTAATAGCAAAATCTATTTTTCTGATAAGTACCTTTTAACAACCAATGGGATGTGCTTTTTAAATTTTCAGTTACGCTATTAAATACCAAAAATCAAGGTCAACTGTTGCAAGATCCGCTAAATCAAGAAACGATTGACCGTATTTGTTTTCATAATATCCATAACAAATTTGTTTTGTTTTTGCATAGGTTTTGCCAATGACTACCTCTGATAATTTTTGGTCTTTTACCCTGCCCACAAAATGTTCTAAACTATTATCAAGGGTGCTTAGGTAGTATTTTTCTATATCACTGGAAACCTTAAGGAGTGAGTCAATAGTTGATTCCTCTTTTAAGGAAAAGGTACCATGTTCAATGCATGAAAATCCTACCGGAATTGTAAAATCATCCTTGAGTATTTCATGGAAGTTCATTTTCACTGTGTCCATATCAATTAAGTCAAAAAAGTCTTTGGCTTCTGGAAACGAAGCAATTTCTTTACTCAATAAATGAAGGTGCTCAATATTTTCTACAAAGAGAACATTGGCATATTCATTTTTAAAATTGCGAACCAAACAATGAAAAATAACACCACTTTGTTTAGCTACTACTGTTTCAAATTTTAAAACTGCATTTATCAGTTCGTCATCAGTTACTGTTTCTTTTTTCCTGAAACTTGTAAATTCCATTGCTTTTGCAAAAGCATTGTTTAACTGTATCATTTGTAAGATTTAAATTAATAATACCGCAAAAGTAAAATGGGCTATTGACAGCCTTATGTCAAGGGTTGATTTTTTATTTACAGGTTTCAAAATATTCCTGAAGTGTTATTTTATGTGGCCCAAATGCAATATTGAGTGTTTTCATACACTTAATTCTATCTAATCTAAAAGCCCTAAAATCATTTCTTAATCGGCAAAAAGCAACCAATACCCAATTTTCTTGTGTATTATAAAGTGCAAAAGGTTCAATAATACGCTTTGTCAAAACATCCTGTTCCATTGAAGAATATTCTATTTCAGCGCAATTAAAATTTGTTAGGGCTAATTGTAAGGTTGATAAAAGGTTACTTGTTTGGTTATTGTGTTTGTTAGGTATACATGCTACTCTATTGGAAAGCAAATTCACTTTCTCTTTCGTGTTATA
>JBGSWA010000005.1:0-3125 GCA_041752645.1 Gillisia sp.
CCTTCAATTTCTGAGAAATTGGTAGTATTCGGAACGTGGGGCAATAAACTTTATGCCTTGAACAAATCAGATGGTTCCTTGGCCTGGTCTTGGGGAAACGAAAACCGCAGTCCTTATTATTCGCCAGCTGTCTGCACTCCAGTAATTATGGATAGCATGGTTTATATAGTAACCCCTGAAGAAAAATTAAGAGGTTTCAATTTGAATAATGGCGATCTGATTGTGGAATTGAAGGAGCCGGGATTATGGGAGTCTTTGGGTGGAGATATGAAAAAAAACCATCTTATTGCAAAAACAACGGATGGATCTATAATAGCCTGGAAACTCAATAAGGGTGTTCCAGATAAGTTTATTGACATAAGTGGAGAATCTGGGCGTGATTCCTCTCCATCCATTCCCTTAATTTATGATGAACACATTTTTTATGGCAGCAGTTCAGGAAAAGTTTATTCAGTGGATCTTTCACAGGGGAAAATCGACTGGTCATTTGAAATTAGTAGTAACATGATAAATAATTTGACATTCTTTTCAAAAAATATATTATTAGCAAGTAGCATAGAAGGTAGAATTATGTTATTGAAGAATAAATAAATAATTTCGAAGCATTTTCCTATAATGTACAGCAATATAATTTAATGGGAATGGGCTGGAGGCTCTTTTAGTTTATCTTTAATCTTATTTATAGTTAAAAATAAGGAGGGAATGATTAGGAAAGTTACTTTATCAATTTCGGGAAAACACTTATAGCTTATCCCTAAATTATTGTTTCACATAAACACTGTAATATACATGTAATCGGGATAAAGGGGAATATGCTGATGGGATAAGTATTAGTAAATATGATTTTTCTAGGGATGTTGTGGGAAAACAAATATCGTGAAAGTTAATTGTTTTCCTTTTTTGATGGAATTTTATCTAAAAACATTATTTCTTACAAAATCTGAATAAGTAAATGAGATCCATATTATTTGTCTTGAATTGACAAGATTTAGGTTTCCCCTACGTTAAATATTTGTTAAAGGTGTTCATTTCGGTGTCATCGGGTTTCCGGGCTGTCCCAAGCCCTTTAAATACTGAATTTTTATAAGATTTGGTTAGTTCCTCTTTCTCCGCTAGTTACCTATCAAATAAACACAAAAAGCCCTAAAACTAACAGTTTTAGGGCTTTTTCATTTCAGATGATATCAATTAATATCATCTGAAATCATTCTTCAAGGTGGCCAATTCGGGATCAAGTCAAAAAGTTGTGGGATTCTGGTGTTATGCAAAAATTTTTGTCAGTCTAAATAGTGTCTGTCCATTTAGTGTAGCTGAAATTGCTTTTTTTAGTAGCTATAAATTTCATCTATTGGATCCGGATATATTTTACATACTTATCTATAATGTTTCTCGTTTCCCCTTTGAATTTATAATTTTTGCTTGATTTTCACTGTTTTTGATTAGTAAAGGACAGACTTATCCCTGTAATAAAATCAGGTTTTCTAAATTCACTCTCATTAGGCTGCCAATCGTACCTTCTGGGGTGCCGCTTGTTTTACCAGGGCTGCCGTCATTACCTTGATATTGTATGCAATTACACCCCACATCACTTTTGCTTTAAAATGTGCGAAGCCCTTCCAGTTGCACCGGAACAAGGAGAACCCCCTTTTGAGATTTGAAATATTGGCTTCTATACCGCTGCGCCATTTCTTCAGCCTTGTTTCGATATTCAAGCTACTTACTTGGTTTCGCAGGCTCCCAACGACTTTGTTGAACACGATATTCACTATTCCTTTTTCCTTTGCATATTCGGCATTGGCCTTTGAGGCATAACCACCGTCCGTGGCACTGTCCCTCGGGGTGGTTTGGTAATCCGCTATTATCTTATCCATAGTTGTCTGATAGAGCCTTGTGTCATTCGGGTTTCCCCGAAGTATGTCGCAACTCATCACCAAATTGCTTTTGCCCGCGGAGAGGTTGATCTTATGTCCGAATTGAATTTTACGACCACCCTTAACAATGATATCGGTGTGCTGCTCATAGATGGAAAATAATTTGTCCCCATTGGGAACTACTTGCCCTTTTATTTCTTTCCTTTCTGTAACGCCGTATACCTGCTGCATTACCGGAAGCATTCTTTCCATTTCCATAATAAGGGACATTACCTTAAGGCTATAAACGGACTTTTTTTTTACAGCGTTGGATATTTGATTGATGCTTTTGGTGAAGGTAGATAATTGCTTTTTGAACAGATCGGCCCGTTTGTCCCCGGTCCTTGTGTTGTTGATCTTAAAATAGGTCCGTTTGGCGCCTTTGGTATAGTCGCGGTAATTTACTCCGTCAACTTCCTGGTCAAGCTTTTCCAATAATCGATGGCTCTCTTTAATACAATCCCAAACCAGGGAATTATTGGTGGGGTAATGAATATTGGTTTCTATTACTGTACTGTCCTGCCTGATTTTTTTTAGGTCTTCAAGTCCTTCGCCTATCGCTATTTTATTGAGTTCTATAAGGAATTTTTGGAGATTCCCTGCCTGAATCCTTGAGATATATTTCTGGTACATCTGAAAACTGTATGGGCGTAGTTCATCCAGCTTCAAAAACTGTGAACATATACGCGAATCCTCCTGGTGATATTCCAATTCCCGGTAATCCAACTGCTTCAATTCCTTATAAAGAGCCGCACGCACAATTTGCTCCACACTTGGGGTGTCCTTCCGGCCAAATTTACTTTGCTTTTCCCCTTTTATAATATCATCGCTAAGAAGGCCGATCAATCCGGTGTTCTCTTCTAATATGCTGTCTATCAAGCCAAACTCCGGGTTTTTTGCCCAATTGGTCTGTTCAAATTTAAGCATCAACGGCTCGTATAGTTTCATTTTCATACCATGAATGTACAAAAGAGAATTTAATAATTAAGCTCTCAACCACACTGTTTATCAACAATTTGATGTTTATAGACAGACACTAAATAGAAAGAAATCTACATTCCTCACTCCCCTAAACTGTGCCCTAAATGCTTTTATTTTTGCGTTGAATGACTCTGCCGAAGCGTTTGTGCTCCGGTTGTCAAAGTAGTTTAGGATGTTCATATAATGTATTGACATTGTTCTTGCTATTGTATTGAAGCTGCTAAATGCTGCCTG
>JBGSWA010000006.1:0-22873 GCA_041752645.1 Gillisia sp.
AATCTTAAAACATATCTTTTTCCGGCAATAATGCTTCCAAGCGAAAAGTAGATAGTTGTTTGTGTAGTTGAAACAGTCGGGAACGAAATTTTTAATGTTCCTTTTCCTGCATTTGTATTAAAAATTCCAGTACCTGTGTATGGACTTGTTCCACCATTGCCTGTAACATTAACCGAAGATGCTGTACCAGAACAAGTTACGGGGGACTCAATTGCTCTAGCAATTAAGGGAGATATCGTAATACTGGTAGGTACAGAACATCCGTTTGCATCAGTTACAATAAATGAATTGAGCCCAACTTTCGCTGTAAAGTTACCTGTGCCTGTGTAAGGTGAGATTCCTCCTGCAGCAGAAACAGTTAAAATGTTTGCATTACCCAATGTAACAGCAGCAGTTAAAACTGTTGCAGGTTGCTTGATAGGCACACCAACGGTGGATTTGACACCAGCAGCATCGGTAACGGTATAATAATTAATGTTACCTATTTTGCTTGTATTATCCCACTCCATAATTTGGTTCCTATTTTGACTCCAGAAGAGAATTGCACTAATATCTGTCTCAAATTGTCCTTTAGTAATTACGTTATTACCTATTAGTTCTCCCGTTGGCAAAGCTTCAAAAAAGGCAATATTATCCAGGTAGGTGGTCCCCGAATTTTGGGATAGCCACAAATCTACTCTTGCACTGGCATCAGAAATTGTTGGAGCGAAAATAAACTCATGCTGTTTTATTGATGTACCAAAACTTGTAGTCCTTGAGGTTGCAAGATTATTAAAAGGTGATACGAACTTCTTAAGCTCAATATTCATTTGTACATTATCCCTCGTTCCTAATGTACTAAATCTTAAAACATATCTTTTCCCAGCAGTGATGCTGCCAACAGAAAAATACGTAGTTGTTTGTGTAGATGAAACAGTCGGGAAGGAAATCTTTAATGTACCTTTTCCTGCATCAGTATTAAAACTACCAGTTCCACTATAAGGGGTAACTCCTCCATTGGCAATTACATTTACGGTTGAACTGTTGCCAGAACAATTTACAGTTTCAATTGCAGTAGTACTAAATATTGTGCTAAGAAGTTGTGGATTCACCGTTACCTCTATGGTGTCTTTTCCGACAGCCCCAACATTATCTGTTACTAAAAATTCAAATTGATAGTTACCTTGAACCAAACCATTTAACAAAGTATTTGCTGAGGTTGGCGATGCAATTGAACCTGAGGAAGGCCCAGTTAATTTTGTCCATTTAAAACTTGTAATATTACCATCTATAGCTGTTCCGCTTCCTGATAATGATAAACTATTTGTGGGTAGTGTAATTACTCTATCAACTCCGGCGTTTGCAATAGGAGATCTGTTTGTGGATGTACTTACAGTTATTTGTACAGTATCTGTTCCACTAGCGCCAGTATTGTCGGTTACCTTAAATTCATACAGGTACACGCCTGCTACAAGACTATTTATTAAAGTAGAAGGGGTATTGGGGGATACAATATTTCCATCAGGTGGCCCGGATAATTTTGACCATGTATACCGGGTAATTGTACCATCTGCGTCCGTTCCGTTTCCAGATAATGATACAGTATTTGTTGGCAATGTGATTGTTTTATCTAGTCCTGCATTGGCTACCGGGGTTAATCCGTTTGTCAACAATATTTTACTGCTCCAAACTGGAATCATTACTGAGTTATTAAAAATATTACCATAGACATCTTTTTTACTAAATCCGGAAAATGAAACTCTTTTAGGTAGACTGCTGGCATTGTATTCCAGCGAACCGGTATTTGGTACATTGATAGAATTTTTTTCAATCCCAACTGTGCCTGTAAGATAAGAATATCGAAAAAAACCAGCTTTGTAATTACTACGATCTGCATTCGTTGTAACAGTCATTAATGACGTATCTATTCCTGGTCTCAATGAGTAATAATTGCTATCTATTGTTCCCATCGCCAATATGTCAGCTTCCTGGGTTGTAGCAGGTGTGTTTATTGCAAGACTTCTATATTCAAATCTATAAGGGTAAACAATATTTTTTTTTATTACCATGTTTCTAACCTGTAGAGCACCGGCGAATCTTTGCATTGAGTAGCCTTTTCCAATATCAAATAACACATTATTTGTAATTGTAAGGCTTGCATTATTATTGCCATGAAAACCACCGCCTGGCACATAGGCAACTGTATTTGAATCTGAAAGAACAGTTCTTGTTCCTTGGTCGAAATAAAGCCCTCTCGCACTTGTACCTTTAGCGTCGTCTGTTCCGTTATTATTTCCTATCCCATTTATGATAATGTTGCTAATTAAATTTCTATTTTTTCGGATGGGTAAATCACTTCCTTCTTTTTCTAGAGTATAAATTCCTCCTCCGTCATCTCTTACAGTACAAAATCTATCGATGAAATTATACTTTACATTAACATTGTCGCCCTTCCATTCAATACCACTATAGCCGCTGTTGATTATCCTATTGTATTGAATAGTTATTTTACTGCCTCCAAAGCATTTTATACCGGCACCTCCATTATTTTCATTGCTCGTTTCCATCCCGGCTATAAACGCCGTATTGGTACTTATACAATTTTGCACTAAAAAATTAATATCTCCGGCAGTAGATAAATTAACAAGCCTTATTCCTGACCCTAAACTATTCGTAGTAGTGCAATTGTCAACAGTAACATTATTAGTAGAAGCTACTGTGATAGCTTCTGCACCACTGTTGTTTACATCACAATCTTTTATTGTCACACCGCTACCACCATTCTCCCAAATGGATTTTTTACCGGAACCTTTAAAAGATAAATTGCTTATAGTAAGGCTGCCGTATAAACTAGAAAATAATATGTCAATAGTTGCTATTTCAGTATCATATAAGCCAGGATTATTTGATGAGAAATACATTCTCAGTTTATTGTTAGCAACGTTATGCCACCATTCTCCATCTATATCTAACGTCCTGGGATCTCTTTGAAAAAAGTAGCCATAATTAAGTCTTGGCTTATCAGGGTTTGTAGGAAATGTAACTACCCCTCCAGAATGGCTGGTTACTTTTTGTCTGATAATATCCCAACGATTAATTCTTATAGCCACCTCAGCACCTGTCCAGTTTGTCGTTGAAGATAGAGCGGAACCGGTAATGGAAGAGGTGGTTGATGCTGTATAAGTAAAATATCCACCATTAGCTGCATTCGCATTTGGGAATCGTCCCACCTGTTGAATTGTTCCATTCCTCACTACTAAATTAACACCACTTTTTACGTTAGTTACTGGTGCTTCCCAAATATTTCCACCTAAGTTAACCCAGCCTGTAACCTTTGAAAGACCGGAAATGACCGGTTTTGCACCATCACCATAAGCGCCATAGTTTAAATTTGCACGATTAACAACAATGCCGCCATAAAATAAATCCCCACGCTTAAATAAAATATTATCATTTGCTGAAAATGAGAAGCTATTTACCTTACTAATAGTCTTCCAGGCAGCGGTAGTTGATAACCCTGTGTTTGTATCATTACCTGTAGCAGAAACGTAATAATTTCTAGCCTGAGACTTAATAGAGATAAATAGTATAGACAAAAATAAGCATATAGATAAACTTACGTGAGTGGATATAGGTTGTAATTTCATAAAATATTCTATTTTCAATGCTTTTATAATATTTATTTAATAATAATATTAGAAAAACAAATTTTTAATTGATGAAAATGTGCTTGCTTATTGTATTTTATTGAGGAATAAATTTCTCACCTTGGTTGAAGACTTTCAGGCAGTTCGATATCAAATATAATGCCGATTTTTGTTTAATTGTATCTTTTTTTAAAATTAAATATAATAGTGAACTACAGAACCTAAAACAAAGGGTGTCTGTTTTAATTTTAAGTACTACTATTCTTTATGATCTTCGTGCTTATCATTCGTCCATCGTCAAATTTCAATACAAGTATATAATATCCATCGGTGAAATTATGCATATCCACTTTCAAAAATGTTTTGCTTTCTGCTGTAACAAACTCTTTGGTGATAACCAGTTTACCACTAAGATCAAGTAAAGCTAAATAAACCTTTGTATGCGCATTTATGGTAGTTATACTAATATTTGCTATATCATGTACCGGGTTGGGATATACTTTAAATTCATTAGAGGCATAAGTAATATTTGATAGTCGTGGACTTGATACAGTTAATTGCATTGTATCTTTTGCTATTGCTCCGCTATTATCAGTCACAGTAAATTCTAGTTGATAAACACCCTGAAAAAGATTTTCAATGTTGGTTTCGGCTTCTGCCGGGGTTGCCAAAAAATAATTCATTGGACCATCTATTACTCTCCAGCTATAAACCACAATGTTACCATCTGTATCTGTTCCTTTGCCTTTTAATTTTGCATCATTCACAGGCAGTACAACGTCTATATCATCACCCGCATCAGCAACTGGTATTTGGTTATTAATTATCGTTTTATTCACTGTAACCTGTATAGTATCTTTTCCAATAGCTCCATCATTGTCTTTTACCGTAAATAAATATTGATAAACACCAAGTGTTAAATTATTGATTATCGTCGTTCCTGAATTTTGAGATACAATATTTCCTGCTGCGGGACCAGATACTTTAGTCCAGGTATAGCTGGAAATTACACCATCAGCATCTGTACCGCTACCCGTTAAAGTTGTGTAGTTGACAGGTAAAGTAATTATTTTATCCGGCCCTGCATTGGCAACAGGAGGCAGGGTGGGGGCTGCATTTACTGTTACTTGTATGGTATCTTTTGCAGTAGCACCCTTATTATCTGTAACAGTTAACTGAAATTGATATACACCTTGCACCAAATTGGTTATAGCTGTAGTGATTGAATTGGGGGAAGTAATTTCCCCAACCACAGGTCCCGAAATTTTAACCCACGTATAGTCCGAAATTGTACCATCCGCATCTGTCGCTATTCCTGCTAAAGTATGGAAGTTGGTTGGCAAAGTAATTATTTTATCAATTCCTACATTTATAAAGGGAGCTTCATTGGGCGCTGCATTAACTATTACTTTCATAGTATCCTTTGCTGAGCCACCATTATTATCAGTCACTGTTAATTGAAAATGATAAACACCTTGTGCCAAATTGGTAATGGTTGTATTGTTTGAATTAGGTGATGTAATAGAGCCTGAAGCTGCACCAAATATCTTCAACCATTTATACCTAGTTATTGTTCCATCTACATCTGTTCCGCTGCCGGTTAAGCTGATAGTATTGACAGGAAGTGTTATTGTTTTATCCATTCCTGCGACAGCTATTGGTAAAACATTATCTACAGCATTTACTGTTATTTGCACAATGTCTTTACCAGTAGCGCCATTGTTATCAGTAACCGTTAATTCGTACCGATAAACGCCCTGAATTAAATTATTAATGATAGTATTGGCATTGATTGGCGAAACAATACTGCTTATTTTAGGGCCTGCAATTTGTTTCCACAAATAGGAAACTATTGTACCATCTGTATCCGTCCCTGTACCCGATAAGGTTGAATTGTTTACCGGTAATGTTATTACTTTATTTACCCCTGCTTCAGCCACAGGCGGTTTATTGAGGGCAGGGTTAACCGTTACCCTTATTGTGTCTTTTGAGATGCCGTTCAAATTATCTTTAACAGTGAATTCAAATACATATACTCCTTTTTCAAGATCATTTACTTGTGTAGCTGGTGTATTTGGGGATAATATAGTTCCAGCAAATGGTCCTGAAATTTTAACCCATGTGTAACCCGTTATTGTACCATCGGCATCTGTACCACTACCATTTAAGTTTACTTGGTTTGCTGGTAGTGTAACCGTTTGGTTGTTTCCAGCGTTTGCTATTGGAGCCTGATTGGGTGCCGGATTCACTGTGATTTTAACTGTATCTTTAGAAAATAGTCCGTCATTATCGGTAACAGTCAATGTAAATTCATAAACGCCTTGTTGAAGATTACTGACTGAAGTAATTGCAGAATTGGATGATGCAATTGTAACTGAAACTGCTCCTTTAATTTTTACCCAGGCATAGGTGACAATTGTGCCATCTGTATCTGATCCGGCTCCGGTTAAAGTAGTATTATTAATGGGTAGTGTGATGATTTTATCTGCTCCGGCATTGGCAACAGGCGGCAGGTTGGGTGCTGCATTTACGGTTATTTTTATGGTGTCTTTTGTCACTGCCCCTTTATTGTCAGTTACAGAAAACTGGTATTGATTTGCCCCTTGAACTAAATTATTTATAGTGGTGGTGGCTGAATTTATTGAAGTGATTGTACCTCCGGCAGTACCGGAAATCTTCACCCATTTGTAACTTGCAATTGTGCCATCTGCATCTGTTCCAATTCCTGTTAAAGTACTATTGTTTATAGGTAATACAATAATTTTATCAATACCGGCATTGGCGAAGGGAAACTCATTTGGAGCTTGATTTACTGTAACTTGTACAACATCTTTTGATACGGCTCCTTTATTATCAGTTACAGTTAGTTCAAACTTATAAATACCTTCTTTCAGACTATTGATTATAGTGCTTGCATTATCCGGAGAAACTATTACTGTTTGCGATGTCCCAAATATTTGTTTCCAGGAATAAATTGTAATAAAACCATCCTCATCAGTTCCACTGCCAATTAAGCTGTAACTATTAGTCGGTAATGTAATAATTATGTTTGCACCTGCAATAGCAACTGGTGCTTTGTTAAGTGCATCGTTGACTGTAACTTTTAATGTATCGGTTGAAGTTAAACCATCATTGTCCATTACAGTCAGTTCAAATTCATAGAATCCTTGTATCAGATTGTTTACTTGTGTTGAAGCAGAATTTGGCGATACTAACTCTACTGACGCTGGCCCGGATAGCTTTATCCAGCTATAGCTAACTACAGTTCCATCGACGTCAGCCCCGCTACCATTTAAAGAAATATTATTTATAGGTAATGTGATAACCTGGTTTGATCCGGCATTGGCAATTGGAGCCTGATTGGGGGTTTTATTAACTGTTAAACGAATTGTATCTCTTGTAATGGCTCCTTTATTGTCTGTAACACTTAATTCAAATTGAAAAATACCTATACCCAAATTATTTATAATAGTAGCGGCTGAATTGGGCGAAAGGATATTTCCTGTATTGGGGCCAGTTATTTTAACCCAGGCAAAGTTTACAATTGTACCATCAAAATCAATTCCAATGCCATTTAATGTTGTGGTATTAATGGGTAATGTGATAATTTGATCTGCACCTGCATCTGCCACGGGCGGCTCGTTTATTGCTGAGTTTACTTTCACCTCAACTGAATCCTTAGAAGCGGCGCCTTTATCATCCACAACGGTTAGTTCGAATTTGTACACACCCTGCACCAGATCATTAACTGCTGAAGTGGCTGAATTTGGTGACGTAATTGTGCCATTAACAGGCCCGGCTATTTTAACCCAATTATAGCTGAAAATTGTGCCGTCAACATCTGTTCCGGTACCTGCAATTGCGGTACTATTTGATGGTAAGGTTATTGAAATATCTGTACCTGCGTTTGCAACAGGGGGCTTGTTAGGTGCTGCATTAACAGTAACATTTACAGTATCTGATGCAAAAGCACCATCATTATCTGTAACAGTTAACCGATATTGATATATGCCTTGGACCAATCCTTCAACAGTTGTTACAGCAGCATTTGGTAATGAAATACTACCAAAACCTGGTCCGGATATTTTCGCCCACTTGTAGCTGGCGATTGTTCCGTCTGTATCGGTTCCTATACCAGTTAATAATGCATTATTTATAGGCAATTCTACTACCTGATTTATTCCGGCATTGGCTATTGGTATTGTATTAATAGTGCCTGCATTTACAGTGATCTGGACAATATCTGATGAAATAGCTCCTTGATTATCTGTTACCGTTAATTCAAAAATATAAGTTCCTTGCTCCAGGTTACTGATAGTTGTAGAGTCCTTGTCTGGTGATGCAATCATACCCTGTGCAGGGCCTAGAACCTTTACCCAATAGTAACTAATAATTGAACCGTCATTATCAGTTGCGGTACCTTTTAAGAGGGTGCTATTTATGGGTAAAGTTACCACCTGGTTTGATCCTGCATGGGCTACAGGTGCAAGGTTGATTGCAGCATCTACTTTTATTAATATAGTATCTGAAGAAACAGCTCCATTATTATCGGTAACACTTAATTTATAATAGAATTCACCCTCTTCCAAACTATTAATTATTGTAGTAAATGAGTTGGGGGATAGAATATCTCCTCCATTAGGGCCAGCTATTTTTACCCATGTATAGCTAGCAATTGTTCCGTCAAAATCGATTCCGGTTCCGGTTAAGGTAGTAGTGGTTAACGGCAAGTTTATGATTTGATTTGCTCCGGCCTCAGCTACTGGTGGTTGATTTACCGCAGCATTTACAGTTAACTTTACAGTATCCTTAGCAATGGCTCCTTTATCATCCTGAACAGTAAGCTCAAAAAGATACACACCCTCCACAATGCTGTTAACGGAGGTTACAGCAGAAGTTGGAGAGTTAATGTTACCTGCAACAGGCCCTGCAATTTTCAACCATTTGTAGCTGGTAATAATACCGTCTGTATCCCTACCACTACCGGTTAAAGTAGCAATATTTGTTGGCAATGTAATTACTATGTTTATACCTGCGTCTGCAACAGGTGCTACATTGGGAGCAACAGCTAATCCGTTTGGAATTAATATTTTGCTTCCCCATGCAGGTATTATTACAGAGTTGTTGTAAACATTTCCAAACACATCTTTTTTACTTAATCCTGAGAATGAAACTGCTTTCGGAGTGTTGCTTGCATTGTATTCCAGCACACCTGTATTTACTACATTAATACTATTTTTTTCAATACCTACAGTTCCGGCAAGATAGCTGAATGGTAAGTTTTGTTCTATGTAACCTGTGCGGTTAAGAAGAGTAGATACAGTTTTAAGCGATGTATCTGTTCCTGCTCGTAGAGAGTAATAGTTGCTATCAATTATCCCAATTCCTTTTAAGTCTTGCAGTGTAGTTTGTACCGGAGCAGCATCACGGGCTAAAGTTCCATAAGAAAGCCGATAGGGGTAAAAAATATTCTTTTTAACAATTAATCCTATTATTGTTCTGTCAAACCCAAGTCTATTGGTAGAATAAGATGCACCTCCACATTGAAATACCGTGTTATTGATCATGGTCAGATACCTGTTGCCGTTTCCGTGAAAACCGTGGCTGGTAGCATAAGCTACTGTATTTGAATCATAGATGATATTCATGCTGCCATTATCTGAATATAAACCTCTGGCAGAACTTGACAATGGTGACTCTGTTCCCGCTGCTTGCCCTATTGCGTTTACACAAATATTACTGACAACATTTCTATTGTATCTAGTTTTAAATTGTAATGTGTCCTGACTTTCCGATGTGTAAATCCCTGCCCCGTCGTCTCTCACACTACAATATCTATCAATCAAATTGTACTTTATGTTAGCGTTACTTCCATACCAATTAATGCCATTGTAACCGCTATTAGTTATCCTATTGTTTAAAACATTTACATTAACTAATCCCCGACAAGTTATACCACTTCCAGAATTTCCTATGTCATTGCTCATTTCCATTCCTGCAAGCAATGCAGTACTATCTATCAGGCAATTTGTAACATTTGAAAGTGTACTGTTGCTATTATTACTTATATAAACACCTGTAGCTAACGAATTGCTTACATTACAGCCATCTACTATAACGTTTGTAGCAGATACGATAGTTATTCCATCCGCTCCGGTGTTGCGTACATCTACATTTTTTACAACATAATTACTACCACCTCTTAGAAATATTGCTTTTCTTCCGGCACCAGTAAAAGATATATTGGTTATGGAAATACTACTATAAAGTGCTGGCTGGTTAGTAAGTAATGTATCAATGGTAGACGCCTGTATTGAATAAGCACCCGGATTATTATTACTAAAGTACATCCTCAATTTATTATTAGTTCCATCCTGCCACCATTCCCCATCCTGGTCTAATGTCCTACTATCTCTTTGAAAAAAGTACCCATAATTTAGTCTTGGTACTTCTGGATTAGCAGTAAAAGTAACTAGTCCCCCGGAATGTGCAGTAACTGTTTGCCTGATAATATCCCAACGGTTTATCCTTATTGCAACCTCTGCCCCTGTCCAGTTTGTTACTGATGAAAGTGCTGGCCCGGTTAAAGATGAACTGGTAGCTGCCGTTAAAATTAAATACCCAACATTTGCTGCATTAGCATTCGGGAACCTGCCTACCTGCATTATCCTTCCATCTCTTAATACAAGATTGTTGGTTACTTTAACGCCACTGGTTGGTGCTTCCCAAATGTTACCACCTAAATTGACCCAGCCAGTGATTTTCGAGAGTCCGGTAATGACAGGCTTTGCTCCTGAACCATAGGCATCAAAATAAAGGTTAGCCCTTTTTAGAATTATCCCACCGTAAAAAGTGTCTCCACGTTTAAATAAAATGTAATCATTTGCGGCAAAGTTAAAGCTGTTTACTTTTGCTATTGTTTTCCATGGAGTTGAGGTAGCTAATCCATTATTCGTATCATTACCAGTAGCTGATACATAATAGTTTTTGGCGTGTAAATTTGTAGAAAGCACTACAAATACCAGCAATAGGAACGTTTTCATAGTTTTCAGAGGTATTGGATATTTAAATAAGATGCGTTTGCTTTTAGGCAAGATGCATTCTTCATTCCCTAAATAAAGTAAAATAATTTAAGGGCACTTATTATAATAAATGTCTTTTTATTTTCTCTGGTTTAGGATGTTTCTGGGTTGGTTGAATTTTTGTAGTCGATGTGCAAAATGAACTTATCTCGCAACATCAATAGTCGTTCTGCAAAAATTGATACATGTTACAAAGTCGACTGATCGACTCTAACGACGATGAACCCGATGAAGAGCGTTTGCCCTCGGAAGTGTTTGCTTGGGGGATAAGAAATATCAATTTCTTAAGAAGATTCTTTTTCAAGGTTTTCAATTTTTAGTAGGATTCGGATTACTTGCTGGATCGTCCTGCAAGTAGTTTCCTATTTGAAACGAATTTGGAAGATCGTTAGTATGTGGATGGTGATCTAAAATGATGTACGCATATATCTACACGAATAATTATTTAGTTTAAACGACTTCGCTTATTCATGCCATTTATAGTTAATATTTTTGCATTAAAGGATGAATTTGAAATACAATTAAGTTTTTTACGCAGCCGTCTGAAACTGCTGATCATAAATATTTATAATAATAAAAATGTTAGACTTTCTTATTGGAAAGTAGTAAATCCTTCAATCTACCAGCAAATTACATCGCAGATGTTTGCAACGCCTTGAAGGAAATGTAGTCAAATTCCCATAACTATTACGTTTATGAAGGAGGGGTATTAAATGCTGTTATATAAAAGAATTATTTCCTTACACATTTCTAAAAGAAGGTAATGGGTAAAAATTGCAACAACCGATGGTTTTAAAAAAGAGTACGGGGTAAAAAATAAATTGAGAAAAGTAGTAAAACTATATTTTCCATTTTGTTTCGTTTACAACACATTTCTTTTAGGGGATACTTTAGACACCTTTCAGGAATGTATTTTTAAACTCGCGCTTGCTGAAAATAACGGATGAAATAACGAAGAATCCTTTTGTACTTTTCTAAAAAATAATTCTGTTCAAGGTACATGAAATAAACAATCTGATGCCTTGTCAATAAATTTAAAGTTTGTATTTATGTTCCTATGGTTAAAATGTGCGTAACTGAAACCCCAAAAAAGTTCCTGATTTATTTATATTTGTTGCTAAATCTCAACAATATTTATTTTATAACAGACGTTTAACGCAGGCAAAACATTTAAAATTAATGCTTTTTAACTCTTTTCATTTTCTTTTCTTCTTTGTCATTGTTACTACTGTTTATTTTTTGCTTCCTCATAATAAAAGATGGCTGTTGTTGTTAGCAAGCAGTTGCTATTTTTATATGGCATTTGTGCCCATTTACATTTTAATTTTAGGGTTTACGATTGTGGTTGATTACATTGCCGGCATTTTTATAGAAAAATCAGCCGGTAAACGACGACGACTGTATCTTATTATTAGCCTTATAGCTAATATTGGAATTTTGTGTGTTTTTAAATATTATAATTTTATCAACGAAAACTTTTCTTTTTTACTTCATGGCTTTGGTCTTTCTAATCCAATGCCTTATTTGTCTATACTATTACCAATCGGCCTTTCTTTCCACACTTTCCAGGCAATGAGTTACACAATAGAAGTGTACCGGGGAAAACTACCAGCAGAAAGACATTTTGGAATATATGCGCTCTATGTAATGTTTTATCCACAGTTAGTTGCAGGGCCAATTGAAAGACCGCAAAACCTTTTGCACCAATTCAGGCAAAAACATTCCTTTGATGGTGACAGGGTTTTTGAAGGTCTCAAAATAATGATATGGGGGCTGTTTAAAAAATTAGTTGTTGCAGATAGATTGGGTATTTATGTAAACGGCGCCTATAATCATTTAGACCAGCAGGATGGAATGACACTTATTATGGCAACCATATTTTTTTCATTTCAGATATATTGCGATTTTTCAGGTTATTCTGACATGGCAATTGGCGCTGCAAAAGTTATGGGGTTTGATTTAATGACAAACTTTAAACGTCCAATATTTGCAAAAAGTACGGGCGAATTCTGGAAGCGGTGGCATATCTCTTTATCTACCTGGTTTAAAGATTATTTATATTTTCCATTAGGAGGTAACAGGGGCACGGTTTTCCGAACCTACATTAATTTAATGATTGTATTTCTTATAAGTGGTTTATGGCATGGAGCCAACTGGACCTATATAATCTGGGGAGGTATAAACGGGTTTTATCTGGTATTTGCCATTATTACAAAAAAATACAGAGAAAAGGTGGGAGAATTAATTGGGTTGAACAAGTTTCCCCGATTTAATGTTTTTGTTCAAATTGTAGTAACATTCATTTTAATCAGCTTATCAAGAGTGTTTTTTAGAGCAACATCCGTGGCTGACGCATTCGCTGTTTTTAAAAAGATGCTAACCTTAAAAGGGTCGATTTTTAACGACGGAGCAGCAATTATTATTTATTGCTTTTCAGCCATTTTTATGTTATTGGTAGTAGAGTTTAAAAGGGAATTTTACACAGGTAGTTTATCTTTTTCACACAATAAAAATTTTTGGGTGCGAACGTCTTATTATTGCATTTTGATAATCCTCATTATTCTGGTGGGTGTCTTTGACGGAGGGCAATTTATTTATTTTCAATTTTAAGCTGTTAAATCATGATCAAATCAATTTATAGCAATACGCTAAAATCATTCTTTTTTAAACTTTTGATATTTCTTGTATTTGTTTTTATTACAGATAGGTTACTAGGTGCCATGCTTAAAAAATATTATTTTAAGCAGGAAGCCGGCTACGACTATCTTACAACTTATGCTATTGAAAAAACATCTGCAGATTTGCTGATATTTGGTTCTTCCAGGGCCGCAAATATTTTTAATACAGGGATGTTTGAAACGCAACTGAGCTTATCCTGTTTTAATGTAGGCAGGTATGGCGAACCGGTTTTTTATCATTACGCAGTTTTAAAAACAACTCTAAAAAGATATAAACCCAAAATCATACTTTTAAGTTTCGACGCCGGAAATTTTAGCACCTATCAGGTTTCTTACGACCGTATGGCAGTGTTGTTACCCTATTACAAGGATCATCCCGAAATTCGTGATATAGTTGCTTTAAAAGGACCTTTCGAAAAGGCAAAACTGCTTTCCAATATTTACCCATACAATTCCCTTTTATTGCCTATCATTTCAGGTAATATAGCATACAGTAAAAGAAAATTTCCTCATTTGAATGGTTATATCACGTTAGAGGAAACATTTACCGGAGAATTGCAAACAATTGATTACACAAAAGAAACAGCACTCGATAGTAAGAAAATAGCTATGTACAAAGCATTTATACAAGATTGTAAAGAGGCAAAAATCCCTTTGTACATTATCTGTCCACCATACCTTATCAATTCAATTGGAACAGATGCTTCCATCATCGAAGCAAAAAAAATTGCAGCCGAAAATTACATTGATTTTTTTGATTACTCCAGCGATAGCTTTTTTACAACAAAACCAACATTGTTTGCTGATTACAGGCATTTAAATAAAGAAGGGGTTACATTATTCTGCAATAGAATTATAAAAAAGATCAAAAATGCAAATTAGCTTTTTCAACGCCGCTAATTAGCATAATACCAGCCGCCATAAAACACCTATTTTTATAAACTGTAACAAAGAATCAAGGCAGAATTTTAAAGCGATTGTTTGCGTCTCTTTTCATATTTTAGATGCAATACACGTAAAAGATACAAAAAATCGTATGAAGTAATCCGGGTTTGGCTAATCTGTTTGGTCGTATGTTGAGATTGGTATCTGTGATAAGCTACCTTATTGATCCCAAAAAAACTTTTCAGTTACCAATAAAAGGCTTATCATTGCATATCGTGTTTTACCTCCCACTTTCCTATCGCTAGAACTGTTTTTATTTAATTTCCCTAAGCCTAAGAAATTCCCTCGGATTTGTGTTAAATGACCCAAATCATAACATGTTACTTTTTAAAGAAACCACAATGAGGAAATTTTACCTTGGTACTATCGTACTTTTGTTATTTGTATTTCAATCCCCTGCACAGCTCTATCAATGGGCCGGTACTGTGACGGCTACCGACTACACGGTTCCAACAAATTGGACTCCTGCCCGAAATACACCATTGACTAATGACATTCTTTCGTTTGATGTAGCATTTGACGTTAATGTGACCAATGTTCCCAACCAAACAATTGGAGCATTGAGAATAAGTTCAGGAACGGGCATTCTTTCACTTGGTACAAATGTTCCCGGCAATGTGCTCACACTTAGCGCAAACAGCCCATTGGTTTATAACACACCTGGGAAAATATTAGCTGGACAGTTGTTAACGCTTAGGCTTAGTAATACCGTTTCTTTTAGTTTGGCCACTGGCACATTGGGAATTGAGCCAAATAAGGGCGGAAAGATAAATATAAACGGACCGCTAAACCTAACCGGAGGTACCCTAGAATTTGATGTAATCGGAGGCGGTGGTGCGACAATAAATTCCAGTGGCAGGATTACTTATAACTCCGGAATATTCAATTCTCTAACACCGGCTGCTGTAACCTGGATAAGTGGTGCACTTTACACACACAACGTTTCCGGAGCATCTGCTTCCGCAATACCAACCTCTAGTTGGAATACGGGGTCAACTTGTACTATAACCGGAATGAATGGGGGAAGCATTGTTCCAACGGGGCTGATAACAGGTAACTTTTCTAATTTTACCTGGAACTGTCCTGCTCAACAAGCAGCAGTTAATTTAAATCTTAGCGGGGCAACTATGAATATTAGCGGAACATTTACAGTGTCTGCTACGAATAATCAGTCTCTTGTTTTTGCAGGTACATCCGGCGGAAGAATAGTTACAAATAATTATACGCAAAGCGGTTTATCTTCAGTAATGTTACAAAATGCTGCTGACACAACAACTTTGAGCGTTTCGGGAAATTTTTCACATAATGGTGGAAGTTTGGATGCTGTAGGCGGAACATTAGCGGGCATGGGAGTGCTTGATTTAAAGGGAGCCGTAAATAAAGCTGCAACCTGGCTATGCTCGGCTACAAATTCAGGGGCTCAAATGAATATCCAATTTACTGGCGCCGCTCCACAGTCGGTAACTATTGCAGGTCTATGGACACCACCAGCAGCCGGGCGTTGCAATATTTCAATCACAAACAGTGTTGGGAGCGGGGTCTCACTATCGCCCGGCAGTATTTTACAAGTGATGAACAGCGGGAGTGGAAGTGCTGCTTCCTGCAAAATAGGAGGAATAGTCACAGCCGCGGCGTCTGCTGTTTCGTACACAGGAACGTCTGTTTTCCCGACCGAGCTGGAGTACAACGGTACATCCCTTCAAACGGCTTCTACTGCGGAGTTTCCTGCTGCTAGTGGCCCTACAAATCTCAGAATAAATAATTCTTTGGGTGTTAATTTTCCCGCAGCGTTTAGCCGTGACATACCTGGCACGCTAAGGATGTCTCTCGGAAACTTAGCCATAAGTACAGGTAATACACTCACCTTGTCTAATACTTCTTTGGCAAGTCAGATAAGCTACACTAGCGGTTATGTAACTACCGGGACATTGGGAAGGTTTTTCCCGAATACAGGCTTGCCAACCTCGGCATCGCCGGTTGCCCGTTACCCTTTTGGAACGGGAGAAAATGACAGGTCATTGTATGTATATTTTTCTGTTCCTATTTCTGGTGGCAATCCGGGAATAATTTATGTTCAACATGTCCCATCTCCTACAGGTACCGTTGTAACGGGGCTGTCATTAACAGATAATACTGTGTTATTGGATAAAAGGACTGATACCAGATGGACAACAAACGTAGGCACTTTTACGCCAGGAACTGCAAGCGTGTCGCTTACTGCTGTTTGTGGTAATATTGGAACTGTGGATAACATTTTGCCCTTGCGTTTAACTGATGGACTAACCGCTAATTATGGAACATTGATTCCTTCGACAGGAAGTACAGCAGTTCCTGTTGTTGGTAAATCAAACCTTCCAATGTCTGCACTGAGTACATCTTTATATATTGGAAGCGATGGCCTTGCTTCTTATAATCCTTTGATCATAATTACTTTTACATGGACTGGAGCCAGCAATAGCGATTGGGTCAATGCTGGTAATTGGACGGCTCCGACCACCGTAGGTTATCCAACTGCTCAAACAGAAAATGCAGTTATTAACACTGCATTACCTAATCAGCCTAATATTTATGCCGGCCAAACTATCAATGTATTTAATTTAACCTTGGCAACTGGACGTTCTTTAACTATGGCAGCAGGTTCGATCTTGAATGTCTTCAATGATTTACCCGACTTTAGTGGGTCTTTTAATTTAGACCCAGCAAGTACTTTTGGTTATGCGGGCTCTGGTAACACACAAAATATAAAACCACTCAGTTATGGAAATCTCTCAGTTTCAGGACTAGCGGGAAAAGTATTTCCTTCTGTTGTAACTGTCAGAGGTGCATACTCGTTCTCCGGCTCAACTCCAGATGTCACAACCAATTCAAATACTTTTATTTATGCAGGTTTGGGGTCTCAAACAATAACCCATGCAAAATATTACAATTTGACCATTACGGGGTCCCGTGGAGGGGCAATTGTTTCCTTAGGTCCTACATCCACTCCAGGCACTATTGATATTGCAAATATATTTAATGTAAGCGGTCTTTCTAATTATGCAAATCCTGCGTTAATCCCATTAAGTAATACTACCGTCAACTTTAGTTCGACTGCTGCACAAACAATTCCAGGGTTCTATTACACTTTTATTTCGAACTCCGGTAACGGTCCAAGAACCCTAGATGGCAGCGGTGCTGTTATCTCTTCTCGAATTTTTAACCGGGGAACAGGAGCCTATACTGTTATTGGTTCAAAGGTTAACTTTTACGTCACAGGATTCTCAACTCCTACATATACAACTGGTGATCATTATAATGATCTTGAAATTAGTGGCGATTTAAAAAATAGAACAGTTGATTTTTTTGCAGGCCCGATTTATATTGCGGGTAATTTTGTGGTTTCATTAACAAATTTTAGGCAACCCAATAATAATGTCACCACTATTGTCTACGATGGAACCGGTGACCAAACCATCAGAAGTTATAGAACGGATGTACCATCAAATACACCCGCTTTTAAGTATCCCAATATTGTGATTCAGGGAGCGGGCAGAAATATCACTCTTGCCGGATCCGATACTATTATTGTTGCTGGCAGTTTACAAGTGCCTAAATCCGCTGTCTATAATGCAGATTTTAGTTATTTTGGTAGAAACTTGCTTACGCAACCATTTGGGGCAGGTAAAGGCTTTATTACTGGCGGAAGTACCGTAAATTTTATAAATAGCGCAGCTTCGATACCGCTGTTAATACCATCTGTGCCTAATAGTGCCAATTATCATAATGTGGGTGTTACGAGTGGTAGTAGAATTTTAGAAAGCGACATGGGATTTAGTGGTAACCTCTTTGTTACTGGAACGGACGCTGCTCCTGCAAGTTTAAGCATCGGTAATGGCGCATCCGCAAGGTTATTAACAATATTGGGAAATATTGAAGTAACTGGTACGGGTAGCTTATCAGCTCCGTCGGGTAAAATTGATTTAAATTCTGGTACAAACGGAAGCACAGTTGTAAGGGTTGGAGGTAATTTATTAATTGGTGGTCGGGGGCATTTAACCGGCACTACATCACCTACGAATAATAATGGTTTGATTGTGTTTAACAATAACGCAATAACACAAATCTATAACAATTCTTCTGCTTTTGATAATGGCAGGGTAAACTTTACGATTGGCGATGGTTTGCTCGCTACAAGGTTGCAGCTTAATAGCTCGATGAAGTTATTTGGCTCGTCAGATATTTCCAATAGAGGCGTGTTGACAGTTACTAATTTGTCATCGTTGGATTGTGGTACTAATAATATATTCAACGGGGGCGTGGTTGGCGAAGAGTCAATTTTCAATTTAAATGCAGGAGCTAATTTTATTACGGCAAACACAGGGGGCGTAGAAGGTCCTGCCACGGCTACAAACAACGGCTCAATAAGAAATAGTGTTGTATTAGTAAAAAATTACGATCCACTTGCCAGCTACGAACTCAATGCTACTTCAACTACTGACATGGGTTTTCCGGTTTTGCCGACTACACCTTTCCCGATGGCTAATTTAATAATGGATAATAATACCAACGCTGCCTTTTCTTTAAACAAATCTATTGATGTAAGTAACACCTTAACACTTAAAAATTCAGTAACACTTGCTGTTTCTGACAGCCATTTGAATCTTAAATCAACCTCAACTTCAACAGCAAGGATAGCGCCTGTACCAAATACAGCAAACATTACTTATGGGACAAACGGCCGTTTCGTTGTAGAGAGGTACTACCCCGGCCGCCGTGCCTGGAGATTAATTACCGCACCAGTATCAGTGGATGGTTCTACAAAATCAGTATTTGATAGCTGGCAAATGGGAGGTGCTGTCACAATCGGTAGTGGAATGTATGTAACCGGCCCTGGCGCTAACCCCGGTTCTAACGGATTAGATGTGAGCCCGCAAAATAATTTTTCTTTAAAACTTTTTGATGGCACGAATCTTATAGGTGTACCTGATACAAAAGCACTGAAAATATCCGGAAATTCAGGCACGCCGGGTGTACCAGATAATTTTGGAATGTTTGCTTTTGTAAGAGGCGACAGGTCAGGTACAAGTCTTTTTAATCCCTCAGTTTACAACAATACAACGTTAAGAGATACCGGAAAGGTCCAGATAAAAAGCCAGGTGTTTACCCTGCCAGGTGCTGTAAATTCTTATGCATTGGTTGGTAATCCTTATGCCTCACCGGTAAACATCACAGACTTCTTAAACGCTTCTACTAATATTGATAAGGCAAATATTTGGATCTGGGATCCTAATTTGCATATAGAGCAGGGCGGTTACGTTGCGTATACTTATAACGGAAGTATTTGGGTTCCGAGTGCGCCGAGTACTACTTTCCCTGCTGGCCATATTCAATCAAGTCAGGCATTTTTTGTAAAAAAGACAAGTGTGTCAGACGGAACCATTCCATTTGCTGAAACGCATAAATCTACGAATAACAGTAACGGATTGTTTCGTCCGATGGCCCAACCTGCGATGTTTAGAACTATCTTGAATTTGAGGGAAGCAAATGATAGTAACATACTTGCTGACGGTAATGTTGTTATTTTCGACGATGCTTTCAGTGCTGGTATTGACGATGGAGATGCGGCGAAATTTACAAACATAAAAGAAAACTTAGGACTGCTTAGGGACACTAAATTATTGGCCATTGAAAGAAGACCAACCATTGTTGCCGATGATACGTTGTTTTTCCGGTTAACAAAGGCTACCCAACGCAAATACCAGTTTCAGTTTGAACCAACAAATATGGATCCGTTGTTGATAGGGTTTTTGGAAGATAACTACACCGGTATTAAAACTCCTGTTAGTCTTACTGCTGCAACCATCTTTAACTTTCTTGTGAATGGTGATGCGAAAAGTGCAGCAGCCGATCGTTTCAGAATTGTGTTTAAAACATCAGGTGCTGGTCCTTTGCCGGTTACCTACAGCAGTATCAAAGCTTATCAGCAAAAAGAAAATATCATGATAGATTGGACGGTGGAAAATGAAATTAATACCGACCGCTACGAGATAGAGAGAAGTACAGATGGCGTAAACTACAAAAAGATCAATACCACTAATGCTAAAGGAATAACGAGCACCAGTATTAACTATAAATTCCTGGATCAAAATGCGGTGGATGGTAACAATTTTTACAGGATTTTAAGTTACAGCAAAAGCGGAGTTGTGGAATATAGCAGGGTATTATTGGTGAAAATGGGTAAGTCTTCCGGTGCTGCAATTACTATTTATCCAAACCCTGTTACCGGAAATTCAATTGGATTGTCATTTGATAACATGAAAAATGGGATTTATCAAATGCGCCTGGTTAATACGCTGGGACAGACAGTAATGACAAGACAAATTAGTCATACCGAAGGCAACGGAATGGAAACACTTTCTCCGGCCAGCAAGTTAACTGCAGGGATTTATCAACTTCAGGTGACAGCGCCTGATAAAAGCATCAGTACCATTAAGATGATCGTACAATAAGTTTACTATTATGCTCTTGGTTTAATAAAAAGCTGTCTTTTCAAAAAAGCAGCTTTTTATTTTGTGTTTGTTTCGCATAGGAAAAAAAGCGAGATGAATTTATATTCCTTTTACGATTACTTTGGTCACTTTTGTTGTTCCATCAATCAGTTATAAAAGAGTTGTAAAAACTCCGAACATCAATTTTATGAATTGCGAATAACGCAGCATCACTGTCACTTGCTGGTAATTTTTTAATTTGTGCGTGTATTTAGTGAACGTAGAAACCTGCCTGGTTGTTTGAAAAACATTGGGATCATTTTTTTTTGATTAAGAGAATCCCTTTCTTTATCTTCTCCTTTATTTCATAAGCGTAAGTGTAATAATTAAAAATATCAATCGGGTAGGCTCCAAACGCCTGTTTAAATTTTAACAATCCCGGGATATCATCCCACCCACCAAAATCGTAATAAAGTAAACCTCGTTCCTTGAAAAACTTTATATCGTGATAATGCAACAGCTTATTAGCCTGTGCTATTTGTTTTGGTTCGAATTCATTGTTTAAACGCATAGAACCGGACTCCATTAACCGGACAATGCCAGTTTTTTTGTCTTCCAGGTAAGAGTGTGCTACAAGTATCTGTCCGTTAAGAATAGCATAGCTTGATTTCCATTCTTCAATTTTTAACTCATCCTTTCGGGCGGGATCTAGTTGATATAACATTTTTACTTTCGCGAATTCGTTGTAAAATTCAATAAAACCAGTTACATCTCTATTTATTTTACACATTACTCCTTCCGATTCCGCCTTTTTTATATCGTATTTCAACGTTGTACTGAAGCTGCTATAAATTTCTTCAATTGGCTTCTCTATTGGAAGAACAATAGTTTTGGCATATTTTTTTACACCAAAATAAAACGATTGATTCCTATATCTTAATCCTCTGTAACAAACAGGGAGAAAAAGGTCGCTCCATTTAAATTTGTATTCAAACCAGTTTTCAGTCAGGGTAAATAATGACTGCTTTTTTTTGATTGTTACCATTTTATTTATTTTGCCGAATATAGGAATAAACCCAAAAGAAACAAAGCCATCAAAAGAAATGATTCAGTTATTAGGCCTGAACAGAACCTTTTTAAAAACAGGTGAAAATAAAAACATTGGTATTTAATCTTGAAATAAGCCCAAACCAAAGATTTACGCATTTAATGATAACCATTAATGAAATCCGGGATCAATTTATTTTCGTTTTATAGATGCCACAGTTTTCTTAAGCTCCCTGTTTAAATAGAATGGCAAAGTATAATAATTAAATACACTTAGGGGAGCTGCCCCAAATGATTGTTTAAATTCAAGTAGCCCCTTCTGGTCCTCCCAACCGCCAAAATCATACTCCTTTAGTCCTGCCTCTTTAAAATGCTTGATAGTAAAATAGTGTAATAGTTTATTGGCCCTTGCTATTTGCCCCGCATCATATCGCTCATCCAGTCTCATTGAGGCAGACTCCATCAATCTAACAATACCTGTTTCTTTATCTTCAATATAGGAATGGGCAACTAAAAGCTGACCGTCCAGGGAAGCAAAAAAATAATTCCATTCAGATCCGCTAAATTCATCTAACCGATTTTGCTTCAAGGTGTAGAGACCTTTTATTTTTGCAAATTCGTTGTAAAATTCAACAAAGAGCTGCCTGTCATTTTTATGATAGCATTGCACTCCTTCTACCTGTGCTTTTTTTATATACCTTTTATGTGAGCTGCTAAAATTGCTGTACAATACTTCCATAGGTAAATCCAATGTGAGCATGGCGTTATTTGTTGTCGTTTTTAAACCCCGGTATTGAATTGGTTGCCGAAGTCCAAGGTAAGATGCCGGAAGGAAAAAATCAGTCCAGTTAAATTGATAACCAAACCAGGTTTCTGTAAGTGTTATAAGTAACCGTTTTTTTCTTATAATAACCATAGAGGCTAATCGTTTTGTTGGATTTATCGGGAATAATTAAGGAAACCAGGCGTCTGAAAATTATTGCTGATTTCCAGATAAACGAAATTTTTCCGATTAGATTACTTCAAGT
>JBGSWA010000007.1:0-6345 GCA_041752645.1 Gillisia sp.
GATTTTGATATAAGTAAATTACTTTATTTTTACATTTAAATAACTGATTTTCATTTATTTATAAATAAATATTATTTGATTTGATTTGTATTTATTTGAGATTAATTGAAATTAAATGCTATTAAAATCAGGAATAAAATGTTGAAAACTCAAAATCATAAAATGAAAACCAGGCTCAAAAACGTCATTTTTCTTCTTCTGCTCTTAAAAATGTGTTTCATTTTTGGACAGTCAACAACACATAAAAAGTTAATTGTGATCGATGTGGGGCATGGCGGAAAAGATGCAGGTGCCATTGGCATTAACGGAATCATGGAAAAAGATGTGGTACTGCAACTCGCCTATGAGATCATTAGGCTGAATAAAGACCAAGACGATCTCGAAATTTACCTTACCCGGTATTCCGACAGCCTTATTTCTCTAACTGACAGGACAAAGCTTGCCAGGGCCTTAAAAGCGGATGTTTTTATCTCCCTGAATTGCAACCACGCCGAAAACTCATTGGCAACCGGCATCGAGGTATTTGTGGCAGATGCCGACCTTTCCCAAAATCTAAGACAATCCATTTATCTTGCCCACCAGATTCATTTCGGGATAACGACCAACTTTGGGATTAAATCCAGGGGAGTAAAATTCGCGAATTTTCAGGTACTGCGGGAAACCGTCGCATTGTGTCCATCAATATTGGTAGAGCTTTGCTTTTTTTCTAATTGGGATGAAGCCAAATATTTGTCTGAAAATCCCAAGCTAAAAGCTTTGGCATTTTCAATACTGAACAGCCTCATTAAATTATCGGAATTATGAAAGAATTATTTGTACTGTTGGCAGGAATGCTTTGTGATATTTTGCGGGTATTGGCGAGGGAAATGAGAGGAATTTTTAGGAAAAAATGATATTTGGAATAATTGGGATTCCGGAAAATATGAGGGGTAGCGAACAAAAATGACAAAAAAAAGCCCCTCTACCTTTGGAGTAAAAAAGGGCTGTTTTCTGTTAGTTTGTTAAATGTTAGGCCGTTTCTCTATTTGTTGTCAAAAAATGTTACTTCTCCATTTGTAATGTCGTGAATTCCACCTACAATACCAATTTCTCCTTTTTCTATCATTTCTTTAAGTATTGGACTACGTTCCTGAATCCCAATTACAGTTCGTTTTACATTTATGGTCGATACTTTTTCTACAAAGTTTGCATTGCCGGAATTCCGATTTACAATTTCAGTTTTTTCGTCATAAACTGCTGGTTGAATCTTGCTTAATAATGCTGTTAAGTTGCCCATTTCTAGTTGGTCGCAAGCACCTTTTACTGCTCCACATTTTGTGTGTCCAAGCACTACGATTATTTTTGAACCTGCCACCTTACAAGCAAATTCCATACTGCCCAAAACGTCTTCATTAATAATATTTCCTGCAATTCTTACGCTAAAAACATCGCCTAATCCTTGGTCAAAGATTAATTCAACAGAAGTTCTACTGTCTATACAACTTAATATTACAGCAAACGGAAATTGTCCCTCTGCTGTATAACCTGCTTGTTCCAAAAGGTTTCGATTTGCTTTTAGATTATTAACAAATCTGTTATTACCTTCTTTTAAAATTTGGATGGCCATTTTTGGCGTTAAACTCGCCTGTGTTTCTTGCGTATGTACTCTCATTTTTTTTGTCCTTATTTTATTGTCAACTCTGTTTGGGATGTGTCTTGCAAAATGGCCTATAACGTCCTGCATCTTTGCGAGGTTGCAGAAGATTAAGACTGAACTCGCAAAATATTACTAATCTTTAAATTAAAAAACTATTTAAAAAGATAAATATTATTGCCGTCATTGCTTGCGCGGCACACTATGGTTTGTTGCGTGTTTTAAGCACCTAATTTAGCAAATACAAACCGAATAGAAAATCCGCGAGGATTTTCTAAGTAGGCTAGAACTAGCAACAAATTATATACGGCTTGCCCACAGTACTTTATTCATTCCAATTTTGAAGTCGGTCGAGATATAAATAACTTTCGACAAATTTTCTATGTTCGGGACTGGTCATCTTTTCTAATAAATTCAATGCTGAAATGTAGCTTGTCAGATTTCCGTTTGAAGATAAAATTTGCCATCTTCTACAAATGTGACTGAACTATCGTCTTGTACTTTTAAATTTAAATAATCCTTTTGCAATTGTTCTCCTCCTCCAATCCAGGTAACTATTTTGTGTCTGTCTGCAATTCCTGAAACTCCAATCAATTGGGCTCCTGCACAATTGCTTACCGTATATTTTGTTTCCTTATTTTTTTTTAATGAATTCAACAATTTTAACGTTATGGACTTGAGCATACATATCATAAGCACTTGGAACGAATAACACCTCCAATTTAGGGCAATTTTCAAACGAATAGTCTGGAACAAATTTCATTCCTTCTTCAGTTGTGATTGGGCTTTCAGTTTCGGCTATTGTAATGACGTTGAAAAGTTGTTTTCCATCTTTGGTCGGTTTTGTGAATACATCCGAAGTTGCTACCACTTCACTTTGAAGTACTCCATTATACATTAAAAGTCCGATGGTGGGCAATTCTGCCTTGAAAGGTCTTAAATGTTTCGTTAGTGTGTCATTTCCCTTTTCGGTCTGGTTAACTCTATCAACTTCTTAATTTTGATTTTCTTTTGATTTTTCAGTGTTGCAACTGCCTGAAAGAGCTAGAACAACAATCACTGCAAAAATTTCAATTTTTTTCATTTTTCTTTTTTTGTTATTATTCTCAGTCGTCCTTGAATTGTGCCCAAAATGTTTATAACAAATTTGTCATTTATATCTTAGAGCTGATATATCACTTTTAAACAACATGTCGTTTTAATCACTCTCAAATGTACCTGATTATATTTGTTTGTTAAATCATTATATTAAACTTATCCGTATTGAATTAATTTCCCTTTTTGTCTTTGTCTTCTGAAATTTTAACTTTAAACTCAGGAGTTTCAACTATTTGAAATGTAGCAGAAGCAAATTTAATCTCTCCATTTGTAGCTTCAACCCTTTTAAGGATTTGAGTGAATAATTCTGTTTTAGTGACCCTGCGTTTTTTATAACCAACCACATATCTTATAGTAAATTCGACCCAATTATCATTTGCTATCAATGAAACCATTGGTTCAGTTTGAGCATCTTCCAATCGATATTTTTTTTGAAGTGCCACCCATTTTTCCCTTGATCGTATAGTCAAATCTCCGGCAACTTCTCTACCCACCTGCTCGAATATTTCTTTTGCCTTCTCATAGTTGCTACCATATTGTATAGGAATTTTAATTTCATCCCACAGGAAAGGAAAGTCACCAGAGTAGTTAAAGACAGGTGCTTTAAAAACAAAGCTATTTGCAATTAAAACGATCCTGCCATTATATAAATCTCCATCAACCCACTCCCCTGTTTCCATAATAGTTGTCCTTAGAACACCAATGTCCATAACATCCCCCTTAATCCCTCCTAATTGAACCCTGTCACCTGTCTTATAGAATCCTCCAAACATTATAGCCAGCCAACCGGCAAACGATGCAATAACTTCCTGCAATGCAAATGCAATACCTGCACCTGCAACTCCAAGGGCAACAGTTAAACCACCAAGTTTGTCGCTAAAAACAACTGTGAATAGTACAATACTTAAAAAATAACCTATAAAACTACCAAACTTCTTTGCTCTATATCTATTTTCATTACCCTTAATTTTGGATAATAAATTTCGTTGAATAGCTTTTATTACCAACCAAATAATTATGATTCCCAAAAAAACAGTTGCAATTTTTCCAATTGTTGGATCAAATAAAAACTTTCGAAGTTGCTCTTCCATTTTTAGTGTTATTATCAACATTGGTTAAAGTTAAAAATTTCATTGTCCATTCAGAATTTGTCATTTTTCGCTAGTGCATAACGTCAGTTTACCCAAAAAATCTAAGTTAATTTCAATTATTATCTAAAATAATCTTTTTTTTAAGCCGGGTTTAAGAGTTGGGAAGAAATTAGGGTTTATGCGAATAGATAGGTATGATGCCTTTAATATGGATTTGTAAGCCTGGACTGGATTAAGACAATTAAACTATACCATTTAATGATCAGCTCCTTTGTCAGGCGTCATGCACATATTTCCCCATTCATATTTTTCTTTAAAATAATCTATTCCGTGAAATACTGCTATTTTAGCAAGCTCAAGGGTTTCAAATTGTTTTTTTCCCGAAGTGATCCCCAATCTTGCATCTGAATTTGCCTGAACTATTGTCTTTATAAATCAGGATGTGATGTTTCTTAACTTTCAAATAAAAATTACCATTTTTACTGGCCTTCCATTCCCTTTTCAACCAATTAATACAAATGTGAAATTTATAACTTAACCTTTGTTCATGTTGAATACTAATTTACATAATCATCTGTCATTTTTTCAGCACAAATGCTGCCAACTCTAAATTCTTCTTCAACATCTATTTGGGTTAATACGTGAACCTATTCTTTCGTACTGGCACATCATACAAGTTTCATATTCATCTTTATGCACCAAATGTCCATCTTCCCTAATGTCAAATACATATTCCAACATCCAACCCTTATGTGGAATTACAGGTATTTTCCAACGATTGCCCATTGAGTCCGGATTTTTATTTAATTACGTAATTTTTCAGCTTGTGCCTTTTCAATTTTTTAAATCTCAATCTCCCCCCAAACTAGAGGATGTTCGCTAGCTGCCTGTTTTTCATTTTTTAAGGTATCATAAACCGGCCATTGTGAAGCTATCGCTGGCCATACCGCTCTGCGATTTAAACCACCGTTTTTAACCCGTCTATACATCTCTGGAGACAGTAGCATATAATCCCTCTGTTTGGTGTTTAAACCCATTCTGTAGGCTCTCATGCCTAAATAGTTCGCATCTTTTTCTTTTTCGCCCGCAACATTAAAACTGGGGTGTTTTGAAACATCCTTTAAATCTGTTTTCTGAAGTGCCCATTGGTTGGGATGTAATTCGTGAAGGTAACTCACAAATCGAAACAGTAACAGCTGATCCTCAAAAATTGTTAGGAGAAGATTTTGTAAAAACTCAATATCAGATTATTGAATGGATTGATGAATGTTCCTACCGACTGACTTACGATGATAAGAAAATGAATTTAACCGATTATCAAAAATTTTTAAATGATAATGGTGGGACGGTTAATGAAATTACAAAAATTGAAGATGGGTGTATCTTTTATAAGTCAACGTTGTCTATCGGTGACGAGATCCAAACAATGGAAGGAAAAATGTGCACGAAAAAGTAAAACTTTGCACAACAGCATATAAAAACAATGCTTAAATCGGTCTCTAATCCAAAGTTCGTGTTCGCTTGCTCAGCGGATTGTCCTGCGGACAATCACGCACGCCAGCTCGCACAGTTTTTATACGAGACGTTGTGCGTCATCTAAAAAACAACGTTCTTTAAATCAATTTTAATAAAAGAAGGATGGGCAGCTTATCTTTGCTGAATTCAGCAAAGATAAGCTGCCCAGTATTACTTTCCAAATAAATTATTTTTTTGTCCAGTTTATTACTTAAAAAACTGGACATTTTAATATATTTGAAATAAATTAAAATCATTGAAAGTAACTGATTACATAAGGAATACAATAGATAGACTACCTAAAGGGTACGTATTCACCTATGAGGACTTTGATATTGATGTGAAAAAAAAAGAAGCAATTATTAAAGCTCTGAATCGGATGGTTGATTCTGGTAAAATTTCTAAACTAGCTAAAGGGAAATATTTTAAACCTGAAAAAACACCTTTCGGTATTCTTCAACCTAATCAAGAACAAATAGTAAAAGACCTACTCGATGAAGATGGAAAAACCGTAGGATATCTTACAGGATATAGCATATATAATAGATTAGGATTAACTACACAAGTTAGTAACGTAATACAAATTGGAAAAAATCAAATTCGCCCTAAATTTAAAAGAGAGCGTTATACTATTTCATTCATCAAACAAAAAAATATTATTACTAAAAAGAATATTCCTCTATTACAGATTTTAGACTCTATTAAATACATAAAAAAGATACCCGACACAAACGTAAAAATATCTTGTCTACGATTTTTGGAAATACTTAAGAAGTTGAATTTAGATGATAAGAAAAAATTAATACGACTATCTCTAAAATATCCGCCATCAACAAGAGCATTACTAGGAGCATTATTGGACGAATTACAAGAAAAAGCTATAACATTAACTTTAAAAGAATCACTTAATCCTATTACCAAATATGAGTTATCAAATGCAAATGAAGTATTAAGTAAATCATCTGACTGGAATATATTATGAAAATTCATAAATATAAATAAATATTT
>JBGSWA010000008.1:0-4953 GCA_041752645.1 Gillisia sp.
AATGTGGCTGGAATTATTGAGAAAGAAAAAATTGTCAAATGACAGTACCAACTACCTTTATCAATACTGTACTTATGAAGAAAGAACCCGGAAAAATGCAAGCTATTCCCTGCGTTTACACTTAAGTTGACGCGTATGCCCAGCGGGGTCAAATGTTTGTAGCAATTTATAGAATCCGAGGTGCAGGACTCCAGCGGAGTCCAATATTTTAAATCGCCAAAATCAAAGTTTTAACATCACAATTAAATTTATAGGAGCCACAAAAATTATCCGGTATCGGTAAAATATTTGATGGATTTTTAAATTTTATGACTTTGATTTTTTTCAGGCTAAAGCAAATTCACTTCATCCCTCGTAAGGCCGGTAAGCTTGCAAATATCCTCCAAGGAGAAGCCATTTGATTTTAGATTACGTCCTATTGCTATCTTTTCTTCTAATTTTCCCTCAAGCTTTCCTTCAACCTTTCCCTCAATTTTCCCTTCAATCTTCCCTTCAATTTTCCCTTCAATCTTCCCTTTTTTCAACGCATCCTGCACAAAGGCCGTTTGGGTACGTACAATATCCCAATACCTTTCATACTGCTCCAGTTCTTTTTTACTGTAACTGCTTTCTTTTAAAGCTTCAATGGCTTCTGCTATTTCAGGGACTTCCATCAATTCTTCCGGTATCATGGTCGTACGATTTTTAATTTCTTTCAAAAACCTTAGCCAAAGTGTAGTTAACCTTTTTGACTGTGTGTTTTCAGGTATAAAGTTAGGTAATTCCAACAAAATAAAATCTATGCCATCCATCGTTCGATCGGGAAGGGTTTGATGGCTCAATTTGTAATGATGCATCCATTCTTTGGTTTGTCTGCTAAACGATTGATTGATAATGTTGATGGAATAAACAGGGGACAACATTTCAAAAGGGTTTCCTTTATTAATTTGTTGTGAAAATACTTTGCAGGTATTATACAAAATCCTGCTTTGGAAACTATCAGTCCAAAGCAATTGCATTTCTACCAGAAACTGCCTGCCGTTGTGGTCCCGACACCGGATATCCACTATGGTATTTTTTAATTTAGGTATTAGCGGCAGAATTTCGGGTGGCATATATTCGATCTCTGCAATGGGGTTTTCTGTAGCAATCGGCAGGATCGCATTCAGGAAACTGATCAGTACCCTTGGATGCTGTCCGAAAACTTTTTTAAAAGTGACATCGTTTTTGGGGTCGAGATAGTACATAGCTATGCTTTAACTACACTAATTTAAATCCAATTATTGAAAAAATGAAAATGTCCATATAGAAAAAGGGGATCAAATGCCTCAACAAGGTGTCAGGTAGAAGAGGAATTGAATGATGCCAGGGTTCATCGGTTTGAATTAAATCCTGTATTCTTGCTTAAAGAAAAGATAAATCCAGCATGCATTCCTATCAAGTCATTTTATTTGATCTCGATGGTACCCTCGTCAACTCCGAACACCTGCACCTTGCTGCCTGGGATGA
Organism: Gillisia sp.; assembly: GCA_041752645.1. Taxonomy (GTDB): domain Bacteria; phylum Bacteroidota; class Bacteroidia; order Flavobacteriales; family Flavobacteriaceae; genus Gillisia. The sequence goes on from JBGSWA010000008.1 coordinate 1,489, forward strand.
AATGCTACAGAAGCAGGGGCTGTTTTTTACCGAAGACTGGTTTCGCAAATGGATTGGTATCAGCGATGCCACGATGGCCGAGCAAATAGCTTCGGATTATCCCTTAGGGATGTCATGGCAGGATTTTTTGGTGGACAAAAGAAACCTGTTTCAGCAAAAGGCTGCGGGTGGTATTATCCCGCTTGCTGGTGTAAAAGAGGCGCTGCCTGTCCTGTTTCCCTTTCCCATGGCGGTAGTTACCATGAGCAATCAAAGCGATGCCATGCTGAGTCTTGACTCCACGGGTATCCGGTCTTATTTTAAAACCATTGTAACGGCCGATGATGTTACCCTCCCCAAACCGGATCCTGCGCCTTATTTGCTGGCAGCGGAAAGGTTGGGTGTAGCTCCTGCGGATTGCCTTGCTCTGGAAGACAGCATTTCAGGGGTGAAATCTGCGAAAGCCGCCGGATGCTATACGCTGGCAGTTGCCAATTCTATAGCACCGGAATTGCTTTCCATGGCCGATGAAGTGTGGCCGGACACCGCTGCTGCATTGGACCGGGTGATGAGCCATTTTTTGAAGGATTATCTACAAAGCAAATAGAGCAGTTTTTTATATCGATGATAATTACATATCGGTTAAAAAATATTATCGCAGCGAAGGCAAATTGAAAAATATTTTACCCTCTTCTTGTGTTATCCCACTGCCTAGTAATTTGCCAGATGGCGATAAATAGATAAAGGATGGGTATAAGCCAATTGCAAATATCTTTTTCAAACTGCATGCGCTTTTATCGGTTAGTGGTTCGTATAGCATATTTTCAAAATGGTAATTATTCAGGTATTTTTTGGCATCATTCAATTCTTTTTCATTGGCAACTACGATTCCTTTCCAACCTTCAGGTAATTTCTTAAACAAGGTTTCTACTTTCGGGGTGATTTCCCTGCATGGAGCGCACCACGACCCGGTAAAATATAAAATAACACTATCCTGCGTTGGCAGTTTAAATGACTCTGTTGAGGTAAGATATCTGGCACTGGTTACTTCGCATTCGTCTATTCGTTCTTCCATTACAGTTTGCACCATAGGTTGTGAGAAAAGCGTTATTGTTTTATGGAAAAAATCTATTTTTTCGGGTAATAGATAGGTCATTATGGGTTCAATAGCCATTTTTTCCTTTTTCATTATAAAGGAATAGGCATTTATAAAAGATATTAATTGCCCGCTATGATCACCGTTTTTTTCAAGCAGATTGAACCAGCTCATTTGCTGATGTTTAGGGTTGTAAAACTCAAATAATGAAAAATCCGACATTAATGGAAAAAGCTGAATAGCCAGATTGTATTCTTTTTCCTTTAAAGTGATTTCGGTTATAGCTTTATGACTCGAAATTAAAATGGTATTCATCACCAAATCGCTGATGTCTCTTTCTTCGGTATAAAATGAAAACTCAGGTTCTAAAAATACCGGAAATGCCGGATGCCATTTTGTTCCGGTCAGCGGAAAAGAGTCAAGGTCAAATCGGAAGATTTTTGTTTCAATACTTTGAAAGGTTTCTGCAAAAAACAGGCCATCAGGTAAGCTAACTATCTCTGGCTTTTCATTTTCAAAATTTCCATCATAATCTGTATCCACAGCAACCCAAAAGTCTGAACCGTCGAAACCCATTACAAGGCTAAACCAAATGGGTTTTACTTTAGATGTATCAGTAACTAAATATCGCTGTTGCAGATAATGATGTAATAAAAGGTTCTTTCCTACTTTTAGCCCTTTTTCATGAAAGGGTAGCGGGGAACGGGTTGTATTATGAAAAGATGATTTTTTTACAGCAAATGGATCCGGTGGTAATTGGGTTAAATGAATGGTCTCCCGAGCATTGCTGGAAATGGAAATCAAAAAAAATAGTTGGAATAATTTGTTCATTTTAGGAGGGTATTTTTGTTAAATAGGAGTTTTATTGCCTGAATAATTTTATAGAGTAATAAAAGTATTTATTTAAAAATCTCCTCAATTTTTTCAATCATAATCTCTGAATTCTGCGTTGTAAGGACAATTTTTCCGGATTTATCTACCAGTACATAGTGAGGGAGGGTATTGGTTTTATACAAATCAGCCACAATAGCCACTTGATTTTCTCCGGGAAATTCATCAATAACCTGCCACCAAGGCATTTTTTCTTTTATTAAAGCCCTTGTCCAATCGTCCCAATCCCGATCATTTGATATTCCAACAATTGTAAAACCTCTTTCTTTATATTTTTCATAGATTTTTTTCAAATCGGGAATTGCTTTTCTGCATGGAGCGCACCAACTAGCCCAGAAATCAAGTAAAATGTATTGGTTCTTGTTTTCGGAAAGGGTGAAATATCCTTTTTCAGGAGTCAGTAAGGTAAAATCAGGTGCAGTGCTATCAGGTTGTAGATTCTTTAAATCATTAGCTAATTTCAAAAGGGCCTGATAGTAAATGGAGGTAGTTGCGGGTGCTTTAAATTTTCTAAGAGTATGCTCAATATCTTCAATTGATATTTTATTGTGTGAATTATAATATTCATAATAAATATAAGGGCCTGCTAGGGATTCAGGATTCGCATGAATGAATTCAGCAATCCATGTTCTTTGTGTATTTTCTGCCACTACATTTAGAGAAACAATGCTTTTGTAGATTAAATTACTATCTTCTTTGGTTAAAGATTCATTATTTAATTGGTTATCCCAATCGTTTATTTGCGAGATAAATTCCGGCAGATTACACTCTTCTCTATATTTTTTATAAGTTTCTGCAAGTTCAGATCCTTTTTGTTCTATTTCAAAAATGAGTGCCCATCCTTTTGAAGGTATATTTCTGTTCCCATAATGTTTTGCTTTGGCAGTATCAATTTTAAATTCCATATTCCCCTTTTCTACAAACGCCCTGAAATTCCAGCTATATGGTGATATATTGAATAGTAACAATTGGGGGGATTCAATTTGGCCTTGAAAAATAAAATGACCTCCTACTATTTCAGAGCTATTCAAAACTGAATCCCCGTCAATAGATAGCATTTTGATGGTACCAGTATCTGCACCATTGAAAAAACCATGTATAAAATAGTCCTTTTTAGGTGGGTCTTGTGTAAAAGTAGTAGAGAAGAGAAAAGCGAAAATATTCGTCAAAATGAAATTTCTAAAAAAACATAGTCTATACATAATTCCAATCTTGATTGCTTTTAATAGTAAATGATATTCACTTTTTCGTATAAATCATTGTAAATCAATTACAATACCTAGGTTTAATTCCATATCCAGGAGTTTAGACCCTGTTTGTACAAATTTCCATATTTCAACGGTTTTATGCTAATGTTCATTTTGATAATTCACTAAGCATTTTTATTATTTCCTCTTTCTTTTGAGGGGAAGGTCCATTAAAGGCATATATAGAAAACGTTTTATCAACTATAATTGTCCTTGGGATACCTACAATATTGTAATCACTCATGTCAAGCC
>JBGSWA010000009.1:0-5357 GCA_041752645.1 Gillisia sp.
AGATAGTAGCGTCCCAATTAACTTGAGTTTCATATCTATTTTATTCTCGCTACTACTTTATATGGCATCAAAAAAAAAGTATTTTTTGATTTTTTTGCATTAAAAGTAAATCATTAAAATTCCTTTTCCCCAATTTCACTCACCGGCAAATTATTAATTTTCCGGTTTTGTTTCATCAGGTTATAGCTTATAGAAAACTGCAATTGATTAACTTCGTAAATGTAATTGGTGGTGGTAAAAAAATCTGAGCCTGAGGTAGTTATCCGTTGTTTATTGGAAGTGCCCCAACCCCAATCAACACTCTGGCAAAGCAGTTGGAATGTCCATTTTTTATCGGACGTTGTTTTTTTGATGCTGGCTGATGGGTTAAGGAAATAACTGTCTTCGCCTTGCAAGGTCGGTCTGTTTGAAAGATAACTAACGGCTGCTTGTGTAATCCAGTTTTTTCCTAAATTAAAAGTTTGGGTGATATTAAATGTATATGCCCATGCTTGGTTAGAAGCCATTACTGTATTATCAAATAACCCGCCTTTAATGTTGAAGTAATAAACATTAAAACCAACGATTGACTGCCACCATGGGGTTATAGCATGTGTGCTGCCAATTTCAAGCCCCCATTGTTTGGCTTTTTCACCGTTTGTAAAAATTCGATTTAAGATGGTATCAGCATACACTTTATTGGTGCGTTGTATGGGGTTTTTTATGGATTGAAAATAAGGGGTAAAAAAGAAATTACCCTTTGGATAGCTATGTTCCAAACCCAATTCAAAGGTTCCAATCAGTTCCGGCAGCAAGTCAGGATCCCCCTGTTCGAGGGTTTCGCTATGTTCCCTCTCAGGAAATGGATTCAACTCAAAATTATTAGTCCTGCGAATCCTTCTCGAAAAACCGGCTTTCGCATTCCATTTGTTGGGCAAGGCATAATTAAACTGCGCATTTGGAAAAAGATTTACAAGGCTCAATGTTCTTGTTTCATTATCCTTTGAAAAATTCAATATACGGTCAGTAGTTTCCAACCGCAATCCTGCAGAATAATTTAGTGCTTCCCAATTGTTCTTGTATTGCACATAACCAGCATGGATATAGTTTGCTGCTTTTACATCGCTTGTAAATTCATCATCCACTTCAAAATTGGGTGTGCCGGGTATTTGAGTGAGGTATAAAAAATTACCATTTTGTATATCGTACCTAAATTGATAACCCAATGACAGTCCCTTGTTGGTATAATCCACTTTTAACCGATAGGCATCTAAAGGGTTGGTGCCGGGGTTGCGGGTGTACTGCTGTGTGTCTCTGCTTGCAGGGGTTAGTACGTTTAAGTTGGTGGTTAAGCTTGTTAAATCAGCACCCTCAAACAACCCTGTAAAAGTAATATTGGATGTTTTGGAAAACTTATGTTCAAAGGCAAGATTGGCTAGTGTAAAAGTACCTTCTTTCTGTTGACTGTTGGGATTATAATAGTCAAAATCTGTTATGTTTCCACTTGCAAAATCTGTTCGCTGATTATTGTAAAAAAGCTTGGCATCTCTTATTTGAAACCTTTTGCCGTAATAAAATCCTGCGGTGATGTTGTTCTGTTCATTCAGTTCATAGCCACTAGACAACCTAATACCATAGTTGTAACGCTCCAAACTTCTTTCACCATTGCTTGGAAAATCAGTTCGGTAATCATTCATAATAGTAAATACATTGCCCTCCCTAAAACCGGCAACATCGTTACGTAAATAGTTTAAACTCGCATTGATGTCAAATTTGTTTTTTCTAAAACCGGCAGTAATCTCACCGCTGTACCGGCGCGCTACTCGCTCATTCCCATAATCATTTAAGGTAGGCAGGCCACCCATAATGGTAGCTTGCAGCACCCATCCATCCTGCCGATAATTTTTGGTTACTACATTTATTATTCCTGACCTTCCTTCTGCATCATACTCAGCGGAAGGATTCGTGATCATTTCAATATTTTCAATACTGCCCGCCGGTATTTGTGCCATAATAGTAGCCGCATCGCCTTGCACCACTTTACCATTGATGAGCATCAAAAAATTGGAAGAACCCCTGAATGCAATACCGCCCGATGCATCTACTGATATAGCCGGTAAATTCCGCAATACATCTACCCCACTACCACCTGCTGCATTATTGTATTCATCAGCCCGGTACACCTGTCTGTCAAAGCGCATGGCAACAGGCGGCTTAACGCCTTGTACAACTACCTGTTCCAATGCATTTGCATCATATCGGAGGTAAATTTTACCAAGATTCAAATTGCCATCACTGTCATAGGCGGATAAACTAACAACCTTTTCTGCAAATTGGACGTATGTAAAAACAACTGAACCATTTTTGCGGGTATCCAGTTTTATGGAAAACGCCCCTTGCTTATCACTTATAGCACTAGTGATGGTTTCACCTGCCAAACTTTTTAAAACCACCGTGGCTCCCAAAAGTGGTTTATCAGCTAAACTATCAATTACGGTTCCTGTAATTAAAGATTTTTGGGCTGAAAGCAATACAGGTATTAACAATACCGCTAAAAAAATGATGTTTTTTAAAAACAACATAGAATTATTTGGATAAACCTTTATAAAAAAATAGCATTTAAAGACTCTACTGAATATTTATGCTAAAACTCGGCTAAATACTTCATATAACTTTTTAGATAAAATAGATGTCGAAAAATAAACTGAACGCTTAATGAATAGTTCCTTTAGATAGCATCCTAAAAAGCCATTAACTTAGCTATATACTGAAATGGTATCTGTAATCTGGTAGAGCATGTAAATACAGCAACTTTAAGAAAACACTTAAATTACACTATTCTTCCTTATTCTTTTTTTGTTCATTTAAATATGCTAACCATTTTTTATAGTTTTCTTTTGAAAAAGATTCTTCTACTGCTTTTCGTTTGTTTGGCCAAAGCTCTTTGTTAGCAGCCTTGAATTCTTCACTGCCTTTTTCAAACTTTTTATTTATTTCTTTTTGTTTTTTTGCCGTTTCAATATTTATTTCCAAAAATTTTTTCTCTTCATCCGCACTTAAACCAATAGCTTCTGCAACTTTCTTCGTTTGCGCCTCAATATTAGCCATTTGTTTCTTTGGTAAATCCTGAGCACTTAAGATGGAGGTCGTAAAAAGTGCTAAAATTAGAAATACACCAATTTTCATTTTTCTCATTTTTTTTGTATTTAATTTTTATTAATTAATTTTTAATTCAGATTTCATGTCTTTTAATATAGTTTGATATTTTGGAATATAGACTAAACCATTTTACTTATTTGAAGCTATTTTTATATCATGTAGCAGGCCTGTATCAACTTAGACAGAATGTTTTTCTATTAGTTTATTTGTTTTCAATTATTATTCTTTCATAAATTTACTGCTAATAACCTTAGATGCGGTAACAAAATTTATTATATAAATTCCACTATTTAAATTTAATGGTAAACCTAAAGTATTAACCCCTTTTCTTACATTCAATTTAGTTTCATTTATTTTTTTACCTGTTATATCAAAAATTTGCAAAGCACCATCAGTTTCATTGGCAGCGTTAATAGAGATATTAACGGAACCTGGAGCTGCATAAACTGTTAAGCTGGAACTCGCAATTGGAGATTTCACCGCAATAATTTTAGATTTTGTGCTTTTACCATCTAAATCGTATTGAACTAATTGATAATAATTTGTTCCGGCAGCAGGGTTTTCGTCCACAAAAGAATAGGTCTTTTTTGTATTGGTTGTTCCACATCCCTTCAAGGTACCAATAGCAGTAAAAGTATTTCCATTGACAGATTTTAATATTTCAAAATACCTGTTATTAATTTCGCTTGCTGTTTCCCAGTTTAATAAAATAGATTGATCTCTTGGTTTACCTGTAAAAGAAGTAAGAGAGATTGGCAGGGTGGTTAGTGTAAGTGTATTAGAATACTCTATGTCATCAATATATATAATTGCATCGTTATTGGTACTGTTTTCACCGATAAACATAAAAGAATCAATATCTGTATCAGCTGGTAAATTTCCTTTTGCTGTATTTAAAACAAATACCCCATCAACCCATAAATCATACGTTTGTGGTTCTAAATTTTGAGTTGTACCAAATCTTGTATAGCTAACTGCAGCAGTTGAATTATTACCATAAATCTCCACAGTATAATCTCTATTTCTTGAGTTTAGTGCAGTATTTGATGTATTTGGAAAAAAATTTGTTCTATATGTACTTGTAGCAATATTACCATTATTGACAAAATTAAATCTTATACCTGCAAAGGTTTGAGGAGGGGATATTGCGGCATTAAGAGAAAAGGTACCCCACTCCCTTGAACGAAATACCAGGTTCCACTATTATTAGGTCCTGAAAGTCTTACTTTAAAGGTAGTGGAAAAAACTTTTGAAGCGTTATAACCAAAAATCTGAAACTTGTTAATATTGTTACCTGTTAGGCTTGATGCAACACCACTAAGCTCGTAACCAGACCCTTGTGACGTTCCTCCATTTACTAAGTTAAATGATCCCCCAGCCATACTACCACCTATTCGAACTCTAGCTGTTCCGCCACCTGCTAATGGTGCTGGCAGAAAGGTTTCAGATGCACCACCGTTAGTGCTAAATGAGGCCTCAGCAGTTGCGTTATTAAAATTGTAAGTCCAACTGGTTTGCCCAAATCCTATAAAAGGAATAAATAGCAATAAAGAGAGTATTGTTCTTTTCATTTGTCAAGATTTTTATTTGATTTATGGTATAGTTATGACTTCTTCAATAATCGTTAATGGCTGTAATTTTGAGAATTGTGTGCACAAGCGTGGAAACAAAAGTATATCTATAACCGATCTTTTAATAGTATAATCTTGCCAATAAATAAAATGGTTTTTGTATTTTAATTGGAATAAGTTGTCTTTAATATAAAAACGTAACCTTTTTTTACAATAACATAGTAGCCTAAGAAAGGTGACGTTTTCTTTTAATCAGCATACCCGATAGGATTTAAAGCGAAACTAAAAGAAATTTTATTGTGGAATACTAGAAAGAAAAATCCTCCCGGCACTTCGATAAATTTTTTACCAGCTTTTTATCGCACAATTGAGATTTTGTGGCAAGAATATATTAATTAGGCCACGATTTAAAACTTACTTTTGCCTACTATATCTTTTATTTATCCTTATTGAATCCTGGATTTTTAAGGTGTTTAAATGAATTGAAGATGTTTGTTTGTTGCTTGTATTGTTGTCATTAGAATGAAGCGTGCCATGTTTTACCAATAAACCTATTCTTAATAATCTTTCTTACGCTCCAAACGTGTTTGAAATTATTAATGAATTTCAAAATACCCTCCATACCGAAATACTACAATGTCCGAAATG
>JBGSWA010000010.1:0-9924 GCA_041752645.1 Gillisia sp.
TATTTTGCCTACCGGGCTTGAATGTGGTGTTCTAAATGGAAAAGTGAAACCAGGTGAAACTATAGCAATTGTTGTAGCAGGTCCTATTGGTCTGGCCGCGCTGCTTACAGCCCAATTTTTCACCCTTTCAGAAATAATAATGGTAGACCTGGATGATAACCGGCTAAAAGTAGCGAGGACCTTTGGAGCAACTTACACCATTAACAGAGAAAAAGAAAATGTGGTAGATAGAATAATGAGCCTTACAAATGGCAAAGGGGTAGATGTTTCCATGGAAGCGGTTGGTTTACCGATAACCTATGAATTATGCCAGAAAATAGTCGCTAAAGGTGGACATATTCCAAATATAGGAGTTCACGGTAAAAGTGTCGACCTTTTCCTGGAAAAGCTATGGTCCCAAAATATAACGATCACTACCCGCCTGGTGAATAACGTTACCACACCAATGTTATTAAAAACGGTTCAGTCCAGAAAAATTGATAACAGGAAACCTATCACACATCATTTTAAACTGGATCAGATAATGGAGGCTTAGGATACCTTTGAAAATGTTGGGAAAAGCAAAACATTAAAAGTAATTATGACCAATGAAAATGAATAAGAATTATTATTTTAAATTGAGAATAACCCACATCTATTAAAATCATTTAACTAGAATATTAATCATTAAATCTAAATAATTATGTCTGTATTAAAGGTAATTGAAATCCTCGGAAATTCAACTGTCAGTTTTGAAGATGCCGTTAAAAATGTGATTGAGGAAGCATCTCGATCTGTAAAGAACATTCAATCTGTTTATGTTAAGCATATGTATGTGGATGTAAAAAATAATGCTGTTACAGAATATCGTGTAAACACAAAAGTGACTTTCAAAATTACACATGAATAGTTTGATCGCTTCTTACTTTTTCAGGTGTTGCGGCAATAGAAAAATATTTCCACAACACCTTTTTTATTTGCCTGAAAAGCTTTGAACAGGGGGAAATGCCAGGTGTTATTTAAATTGGTTTTTGTTCGTTTCCTGGAGAATCCTGATAGCCTCCTGATCACTAACTGCATCAAATTCTTCATAAAATTGTCCTACCGCCATAAAATTATACGGAGTTTCCAAACATATCACTTCATTTACAAAAGGAGAATCTTTAAATTTTTTTAATGAAGATGGTGGGGCAATAGGAATGGCAACAACAATAGCCTTGGGTTCCTGTTTATGGATCAATTCTACGGTTGCAAGTAGGGTATTTCCCGTAGCAATCCCATCATCCACAAGTATTATTATTTTATCCTTTATGTTATGTGGCTTTCCTTCCTTATAATACTGCTCATACCCTTGGTTCAATTTATCCCGTATGCGGCTGGTTTCTTCCTCAATATATCCTTTAGGAATATTTACGGGATCACTAATGATCACGCTTTCTAAACTCACCGCTCCAATGGCATATTCTTTATTGTATGGATGACCAATTTTTTTGATCAATGCCACATCCAAAGGCGCATTTAACGCTTTAGCCACAATGGATCCTAAAGGCAAACCTCCTCTGGGGATGGCCAAAACCACCACCTCCTGATCTTTGTAAAAAGTCAATTTTTCGGCAAGTTGTAGGCCGGCATCCGTCCTGTCCTGAAACATCTTTTTTGTGTTAATAGTTTTACATCATAATTAGAGCCCTTCAGTACTATTCAGGTTCTTTTTCAATTATAACCATTTAGCAAACCAATCGGCGGATAACCTGGCTACTATATCTAATTTTCCGGGCTCTTCAAAAAGATGGCCGCCATAGACCTTGATCTTTCCAATTATTTTTCCGTCCATTTCAATATTTCCAGAAAAGCAGATAAGATCCCCGTGTATAATCGCATCTTTTGTGATAATCACTTTTCCTCCAAAAATAATTACATCATCTCCAACTTCAGAATCAATGGTAAGAGTACCTCTGCAGCACGTATATCATCAGCTATATATCCCTTTAAACTTATTGTTCCACCTGAAACCACCAGGTCCTGATTTATGGAGTCATTTATAGTAATAGTGCCACCAGCACAAACCAGATCTCCAAAAACAGCGGCATTTATATCGATGGTTTCCCCGGTTATATATAGATCATCCAGTACTTTCTCTGAAATGATTGTCTTCACAGGGGTTTCAGTTTACGCACAGGCTATAAAAGGAGACAAAAATAAAAATAGAATGAATTTGAACCCTTTCATATTTCAGGTCTTTTTTTTTGCTAATTATAAATTAAAGTAACTAATAACTAAGCAATTATAAAATGATATTTATCAGGTTCAATTTTGGTTCAGGCAGTGTTCTTAAAAATAAATTGGAAAAATGCAATATGATCTTTATCATTTTTTTATCTGAATCTTTTATTTAATTTTAATTGATTCTGTTCATTGTCATTTGCAGATTTAATGGAATCAGTGAAATCCGGGCAGCCATAGAAAATAAATAAACTTTGTAGAAATCAGTAATATATTTGATCATGAACATATACAGGGACAGGCCTAAAGGATCGTTTATCCAGGAGGCAAATTGGCAGGAACTTTATGTATTGACCCAACACTGGAAAAAAGATCTTGAGTTTTATAAAGATGATTTGCGGTTTTTATACGGTCTTGTAGATAAATATTTCATCTGGATCACCGAGAAAGAAAACCTATACGCGGTGAAGAAAATAGGGTCAAATCTGCTGAAGATAAACCAGAGGTGCCAGGATATACTGGAGAAAGTAAGTAAACATATTTTGCAATTAGGGGAACTTGTTGAAAACCCCGATAAAGAAGAATCCAGGATTTTTCGTCTTGAACATGAACATCTGGAGGATGAAATTGCCGATTTTGTAAAATCATTCAGAGAAAACCGAAAGGAAGTTTTTGCAATTACAGAATATGTAGTTGATAATGAAAAGCTGATTCATCTCCTGACCACCTAAAAAATAAAAATTGGGTGATCAGGAGATTTATGTTGGTTTTAAATGAAGGTAGGCAGGTTTTTTTCAAACTTTCAAAACTTAATTCTACAAGGTAAGGTCCTTTTTCTCTGGGATACCTGATCGAGATTTCAGGAATCTGTTTTAGTCATAATGATATTGTTTTCAAAATCCCATCAGGATCCCTTCGAATAATAATTTCAAAAGCAATCTATAGGAGATGCGAAGTGGTTTAAATAATTCTTTTACATTTTTATTTGAAGGTTGGACTCTTGGAATAAAATAGATTTTTTCCAGATAATGCCCATAAGCATTTTCTACCTGAATTCTGGTTTTTCTCCTTTAATAACCACCTGCTTCGGTGTCCCGTTTTATTATGACTTCAAAAACACTTGTTAAAGTCATTGTAACTTTTGTATAAATTAAAATGAATTTGGTCTTTGGAATGAATTATAGCTTATGCTCAATTTGGTGTTTTGTGACAGTTGCTAAGCCAAAGCCATCGTCTATGGTTTCGCATATTTAGATTGTTACATAGCGATGCCCATTTCAATTGAGTTTTTAATAGCCATAAGTGAATTCTCAGGAGAGTTGCTCTATACCTCATTGGGTGCAATTACAAATTTTTGATCACTTTTTGATCCTCCAAATTTTTGATCCTAACGTCAATTGTAGGCATATTATGGGATAATTGCTTCCTCTTGTTTCTTTTTGAGAAACAATAAAGATAATGGTGAAGAAAAATGGGAATTTATAAAAAGACCTGGTTAAATATTTCTTAATTACCCTGAAATTTAATATAAAAACATGATAACTTTATCACAACGAAAAAACATGGGAGAAATAGCCACATCTAAAAGACAAATAACCATATATTATAATCCTGAATCGGTTATTGCCGAAAAAACTTTGGCATTTGCCAGATCGGAAGGCCTGGCAATTCTTGAAATTGACATTTTAAAAACCCCTTTAACCGGAACCCAATTAGCAGAATTAGCAGATCGATTACATATGAAAATCAAAGGTCTGGTGAATCTGGAACATGATTTTTTTAAAAAAATTTCAAAAACTTCGGAATTTTCAACTGATGACTGGATTAAAATGATTAGGAATAATCCTAGAATTATGAGGCAACCTCTTGCGCTACGGGGAGACACTACCGTTCTAGTTCTTACTCCAACAGATATTCTCAAGGTATAATCTGGTTCAATAGAATAATGAAATAGTCAACCGTCAGTTTATTTCTCGGATTTGTGCTCCCCTTTGTAATTCTGGATAACACCTGGTTATTAGGATTAAATATTAATCCAGAGGAGTGGATCCGAAACCAAAAGGTGTTCTAAGTTGAAGAAAATAAAATATTGCTGCTGTTAGATATCATATTTTAAGATGCGGATATACGATAATATGGATAGGTGATATTCAAATTAAAATAAAGCGATCCAGGAAAATTGTTTATATTATTCTCTGGGTCACTGTTGTTTTTGGAGTGTCCGTTTATGAAGTGTAATCCTCTATTTTTAATCTCAATTAAGATAAGATTAAATTGCTGGTTTGAGTTGGTGATTTTCAAATTCCTAAACAATCACCAGTTCTCAGAAATATGCGGAGGCAATTCCGAACTAAACGGAGATTCAGAGCATTTTTGTAAAAACTCACTCTAGATCATATCCTTCAGATTTTTTGATAGGTTGCCCCTAATATCCTCAAGTTCTCCCGCAGATACATATTTCCGAAAAACAAATAAGGTAGTATTTATATAGTGCTCTGCAAGTTCATCAGACACAAAATCATAATTTGAGGCAACCCCGTCAAAGGTCCCTACCAGGTCCAAGAATTGGGGCATAAGTTTTACCTTGGACCTAGTTTTATTGATCGTCCATCCATTAACATAGAATGCCTTAAGAAACATTGGAAATTGGGAGATTAATTGCAAGGATTCCTCTACTAAAATTATTTCTCGTAAGCCCTGTAAAACAGCTGATAAGATGCGTGCCGCCTTATCCTGACCTTCTGACAAATCCATCTGTTGGGCATATTCTTTTAAAAAGCTGTTTCCTTCATCTGCCTATTGATTGAAATTAAGTGCCCTAATTGAAAAATTTTAGTCATCGAAAATTTTGGGTTGATTCCCTCTTTTTGTCCTGTGTTTTAGGCGTTTTAATTTGGAATGAAAAGTGTCTGTTTTTTCCGGGGTATGGACCTTTGTATCGTGTTCTATAATTAAACGGGCCATGAGATAGACAACAGTCGATTCTGCTCCCTGATTGAGGTTTACATTTTCCTTTTCAAGACCGTCTCCACAACCTCCGGTTAAAGGATTGTAAACAATCTGAGACAAGTGATTATCACCTAAAAACCAGCCAAAAGCCTTTTTCATCATATCATTGTAATGTGGGATATTAAAGATTTTATAGAAGATATCCAGGGTCTGGATAAGGCAAAATACATCAATGGGTTGCTCCCCGTATCGGTTGGGTTCAGATCCTTTTTGATACCATCCCCTATTGGAAATTACCCTCAACTCCCCGTCTACAAACATTTTTGACAGTAAAAAATCAAAGGTTTGCAGGGCCGCCCTCTTATAGGGTTCTTTGCCAGTAGATAAATATGCATAGAGCATTGCCTCTGGCAAGATGCTGTTTGCATATGTCATGTATTCCTCGAACCATTCCCAGTTTTTTTCCCGGTTAATGTCATACCGGGTGATAAGGTTCTTTGCAAGGTTTTCTATATTGATGCTGATATGATTTTCCGGATTGTTAATTTGGTATTTATATAAACCTTTTATCGTATAACCTATAGATCTTGGAGATAGTACTCCCTTGGTCCATGTAGAACATTTCAGAAAGCAAGTTATGGCCTTCTTTCCAATTCTAGCCGGTAAAATATCCTTCATGGAAATAAGCGTTCCCAAAGCCCAGACAGCTCTTGAATTGGAATCTTCCAAATTTACGTAATCATTTTTGATGTGTACTTTGTCATTTTCATCAATATAGTTGACAAATGTCCCCTGTGGCATCTGGCAGCGTTCAATGAAGTCCAGGTAGATTCCTATAAATTTTAAATCTTCATCACTTTTAAACAACTGGTAATGCATGCAAATTGCGATCAAAGCGCGGGCATTATCGTCTAAGGTATAACCAGATTTGAGATCCGGAATGTCTATTTTTGAGAACTGAATCATTCCTCTATTGGTGGTAAGGGTTTTAAAATGATCAAGTTTGATTTCAGGATAATCAAATTTTATCGGGAGAGATGACTTTAGAATTTTATGGTAAAGTAGGCTGTGTTTAACAGCGATATTCTCCCAGGAATATGCATTTGCCTTTTGAAATGCATTGAAACTCATGAATTTTCTCAGTTTTTGGTTTGAAAGTAACTCAATACAGATTTTTGCCAATTTTTCCGAATCTCCAATATCGATGATAGATCCAGCATCCCGGGTAAGGATTTCCCTGGTGTGGGGAATAGAAGTTGCAATTATTGGACAAGCACAACTCATGGCGTAAGAAAAAGTGCCGCTTACAGCCTGGTTGGGATCTTTTGAGGTAAACAAATAGATATCTGTTGCCCCAAGGAGTTCTAAAAGTTCCGATAATTTTACATAACGGTTGATGAAAATTACATGTCTGGAAATTTTCAACTCTTCTACCAAGCCTAATAAATAGTTTCGATATTCATCGACATTATTCTTAATGTTGTTCGGGTGGGTTTTTCCGATCACCAGATAGACTACCTCGGGGCGGTGCCTGATTATCTCAGGTAATGCTTTTAAGGCGGTTTCTATACTTTTCCCAGGCCCTAACAATCCAAAAGTTGAAAGGATCAAGCGACCTCTAAAACCATTTTTTTTCTTCAATTTTTCTGCCTCTGCCCATCTCACGCGATGTGTCCCGTGAGGAATACATTTTATTTTTTGTGAATCAATTTGATATTCTTCCTCCAGGATCCTAATTGAGGAGCGGGTCATAACAATAATTGAAGCAGCGTAAAATGCCAATTCCTTTACTGTGGTTCTTAATTCTTCATCAGGAATAGATAAAACGGTGTGAAAGGTAAAAACCACGGGGATATTTATTTCTTTCAGAAAATCGAACAAATAGTTCCCATAAGAGCCTCCAAATAAACCAAATTCATGCTGAATATGAACTAATTTTATGGTGCTATCCAGGTTTATTTCCCGTGCAATTTTTGTATAATCTTCCCGCACATCAGGATTCAGTATATACTCGGAAGCTGAACCGGCTGGGTTTCCCCTATTTAAATCGCACTGAATGCAGGTAAAGGTTTGGCTAAATCCTTTGGAAATAGCATTGATTGTGTCGGTTGTGTAGGTCGCGATTCCGCACTCTGTAGGTGGGAAACTAGACATAAGTAGGATTTTGGAGTTTGTGGGCTTGTTGCTCATTTTTTTTGATGTTTAAGTTCATTTAATAACGCACTGATCGACATTGAAGCAACCGCGGTGACCAGGTCTGCAGCTCCGTAATAAATGTAGAGTTCATCGTCAAAAAGGGCACTTCCTGACGGGAAGACAACATTGTTGACCACTCCTACTTTTTCATAGGGTTCAGTAGGTTCAAACAAGGGTTTTTTAAGGTGAGCCAACACTTTACAAGGATCCTCAATATCCAATAGTGCCGCGGCCGCGTGGTAAATAAGTCCAGTAGGAGAAGTTTGGGCCGCATGATATATTAATAACCAGCCATCTTCAGTTTCAATAGGAGGACAGCCAGCCCCAATATGACTGCGTTCATAATGAAAAGATGGGTTTAGAACAATATGTTCCTTTAAGTTGGAAATATAATGGCTCCAGAACTTCATGGTGAGCTCTTTTGGGTCCTGGTAATATACTATCTGAATGGTGGGAAATAACCTGTGTAAAAAAGCGAATTTTCCATTGATCTTTCTCGGAAAAAAAACCACGTTTTTATCCCATACAAACAGGTCTGTCTTCATCACATTTGCCAGGTTATACTTTTGGAAAAGATCATAAAACAAAATGTGTTTCTCACTGATCTTCTCCAAATTTTTCCGTATTAATCCCGCATATTCATCAAATGTGAATTTGGGGGTGATAATCCCTTTCCTCTCAAAAGTTTTCAGGTCTTTAGAAGTAGCATAAGCGCCAAAAGTATTAACACCATCATAAGCTGTATAGCTCAGGTAATAAGTATTATCTATTTTTGTGATCCTGGGATCTTCAGTTCCCCTAAATTCCTGGCTTGTTCCAGGGGAAAAGATAGGATTTGTACACCTCTCTATAACCTCCAATGGACCTTTTAATTTACAATATCCTATGGTAGAGAAGTTGCCCTGCCTGACAGCTCTGTATAAAACATGAACGAACTCACCTTCCCTAATTGCTGCGGGATTAAATACACCTTCATTTTCAAAACTATTTTCAGTCTTTTGCAGAATAACACCGTGTTTTTTAACAAATGGATACATTTTACTTTTTTTTACATTTTTACGCGAATTTTTAAGATTTAAATTTGCCTCATAAAAATTTATAATCCTATGATATTTATCATTTTACAAAAAAATGATTGTTCTATTTAACCTGTTTAACCTGAATTCGTCCCAATTAATTCAATAAACTTTTATGCTTTAAAAAATAGATGTGCCAGGTATTTAAGGCAAAAAAATCACCTAATCAAGGAATCAATGACAATGGTCATATTTAAGGCGTGGAGTGAAGTTTACCTTTGAAGAGCAATACCAGAGATTTCTATAAAATGACAGTAAATGTTCAATTTTATAAAGATGGCATCCAGTGAAACTATGTTAGTATTTGTTTCGAAAAAGCTGGAAAAATTAACTGAAAAATATAATTGGATTTTTAATGCCGATGTATATTTTGAATTGGAAAGCGATAGGGCGGGAAACAATAAAATTTGTGAAATTGAATTGAGTGTATCCGGGCCGAGGGTTTTTGTATCTTCTCAAGAAGAAAACTTTGAATTAGCCACAAAGAAAACCACTTTGGAACTTGAAAAACAGCTAGAAAAGAGAAAAGCAGTTTTTGCGACCCATTAAAATATAGAATGGGCAAAGGTATTTGTTTATTTAATTGAATAACCCGTCGATTTAATCGGCGGGTTATTTATTTTTATTCTGAAATTAAATATTTAAAAAATGAGTTCCCGAAATCCCCAAATCTTATAAATAAACAGCATTAAATATACAAGAGCCACCACAAATTCCATAAAACTTGAGGCCAGAAAACCAATAAATGAGCCAAAGGCTGCTTTTAAAGCCGATTTGGAATTTGATTTATTGGTTATTTCCCCTACAAAAGCACCAACGAACGGACCTATAATGATCCCGAAAGGAATAGGAGCGACAATTCCCGCAAAAAGACCGATGGTGGCTCCTATCATCCCAAATTTACTTCCTCCGGCGTGTTTTGTTCCCAAAGCGGGAATTAGAAGGTTTAGGCCATATATTAGACAAGCCACACCAAAGGTGATTCCCAAAAACCAGTAATTTATAGGAATGGAGGGGGCAAGGTGGAGCAACAAAAGTCCTGCCCAGCTTATGGGAACACCGGGCATAAATGGTAAAAAGCTGCCTAAAAGGCCTAAGATCATTAATAGGGCCCCAAGAGAAACAAGAAGGAGATCCAATTAGTTGGCACGGTTTTTAAAGGAAAGATCATCTTCACTCAAACCATTTCTATGATCAGCTTCTGAAGCGGACTTTGGGGCTTTTCTGTCCATTAAAAATTTTAAAAAGTCCTTTACAGTTTCATCGGAAGCGGAATCCAGGAATTCGTTAAATTCCTTTCTGATGTTTTCTTTATCCATGGTACTTTGTTTTAAACATTGTAAAAATACGATTTTAAATAAGGGGTATTTAAATTAGAAAAAAAATTTTACTTTACTTGTTTTTCTTAAGTTTAATTAATTACCCACAAAAGAATTAATCTGAAAGTTTCTTTTTTCGCTAATTTTAATTTATCGTTCAAGTTTTTCTTCTATTGAAATTA
>JBGSWA010000011.1:0-6932 GCA_041752645.1 Gillisia sp.
CATTGTAAATAATGACAATCTAAAGATTAAAAATGAAGAGCAAATATTGGAATTAATAGGAATGCCAGACCAGAAAGATTCTGCGGACATTTGGATTTACAATATGGGAATGACCACAAGCGGTTTTCCTATCATCTATAGATTAAAATTGGAGTTTGAAAATGAACAGGTTACCAAAGTAGAGATAATCAAACACTTGGATTGAAACTGGTTACATCACTATAAAAACAATGCTATCTTAGTGCCAAATCCAAACTAATTGCTCGCTTGCTTAGCCGATTGTCCTGAGGACAATCACGCTCGCCAGCGAGCACTGTTTTTATACGGGACGAGGTCAAAGCAATAACCACCTTCAAATGAAACTAAACTTTATCGAATCCGATGTAAAACAAATTCCGGTTATTTTGGAAATGATGGAGGATTTCAATTCCATATACGGGATTTCTTTCAAGAAGGAAACTAGGGAGCAGAACCTCATTGAATTTATTTGCAAAAAATCCTTGGGGAGACTTTGGACCATCAATCTTGACAAGGATTCAATTGGAAATGTGGTTCTAAGCTTTGGTTTTAGTTTTGAATTCGCGGGCAAAGAATTTCGAGCTCAGGGAATCGGAACAATAACAATGAGATTCGGGGAGCCAGGGGAAAAGAGTTTCAGATAAAGGCAATTCACCTGGAGGTGGAAAGAGATAACCAAAAAGCCAAGCGACTCTACCTTAGCCAGGGTTATTCAAGAAATAACCGGGAGTTGTTAATCAGGGTACTACCGAAATAATTTATCTCAGGATACTCGGGGTTCATTTTCGGAAAATCCTTAACTCCTGAGCAAATGAAAAACCTTCGCAAACAGACATCTACAGATCAGCATTTTTATTCTAAAATAAAAAATTTACATCTATGCACCAAAATCTGAAGGTGGAACGCCAAATAGAACTAGAGGCGAGTGTTGAAAAAATCTGGGATGCCTTGATCAATCCGGAAAAAATCAAAGTATACCTGTATGACACAGAAGCCATTTAAGAATGGAAGCCCGCGGGGCAGATCCTTTTTCAGGGCAACTGGGAGGGAAACCTTATCAGGACCAAGGATCCATTATTGATATGGTTCCCAACAAATCGTTCCGTTATCAATATTGGAGCGGGTTTTCCGGTTTGGTAGACAAAAAAGACACTTACTCTGAGGTTAGCTTCCAAATTACCTCTGGCAGCCACAACTCCCTCCTTAAAATAAAGCAACAGGAATTTGCTGATCGAACGGCACAGACACATTCGTTGCAGGGATGGAAAGAGGTGCTGCCAATAATTAAGGAGCTCGTAGAATCCCCTTGAGAGGTACATGCCATAAAAAATTATAAAACAACAAGATCAGTGCTGCAAAATGCTGAAAATCCGTTGAAATTACTTATTTTAGAGTATAAATTAAGGTTTAATCCCCCCAAATTTCCTCCCCCCCTTTCTGCCAAACCCATTGGTTTTGGCACTGCAAATAAAATACGGACAAAAATCTCATTGAAATGACCCGGAAAAACAGAATCATCACGCTAATTGAATTCTCGGACAATTCGGAGGCATTATTAAAATTCTCCTTAGAACTCTCCAGGATGCTAAATTCAAGAGTTGTTTTTGTCCATAAGGTGTCTGGGATTTCCCCTGCCCTGGCTCAGGTGGAGGTGAAAAAACAAATCATGGAAATCGAAAAGCAGGAGGCGCTGGAGGAGTTAAAGTCACTTACAAAAAAATACTTTTTCAGGGAGGGGGAATTTCTGGTGAGCGAAAAATCCATTTTAACAATTCTGGAGGAACTCAAGCAAGAGCAGTTTTTTGACTGGGTTTTGGTGGGATTGCAGGGAAAAGGGCTCCTGAAACAAATTTTTATCGGCAGCACCGCATTAAGGGTCATGGAAGCTTCCGAGGCTTTGACCGTGGCGGTCCCAATTCAAAAGGACCTCTTTCTTCCGAAAAAATTAATTGTGGCGGTATACTATAAATTCCCGATCAACCTGGCTCAATTCAACATTCTGCTGTCCAATTTATCGGAACAGGTCAGGGAATTAGAGTTTATCAGCGTCATAACCGAAGATGATGACGAGGAGCAAGCCATCAAATACCTGCTCCATCTTAGCCTGAGGTATTCTGAATACCATGCCCTGATGAATCCTTTTAGGGGAAAGGATGCTTTTTCAGAAATTATGCATCATATGGCGAAAAAAACGGATGCCTTTTTAGTCGTTCAGCAAGGTTCACGTGCACTTACAGACAGCCTGTTCAGAAAATTCCTGATTGACGACTTGGTTTACAGCAACTCAATTCCTTTAATAATACTCTCAAAATGAACTGGGTCACTTTAATTTCAGAAAATCCATTTTATGAATTCACCCTCATTTTAGCCATTGCGGCACTGCTGGGCTCTCTTGGCCAATTGCTCAAACAACCACTTATCGTTATGTTTATCGCCCTGGGGATACTTGTGGGGCCTTCGGTTTTAGACCTTGTTAAATCAAAAGATAATTTTGAATTATTGGCTGAAATTGGCATTGCCATGCTGCTTTTTATCGTTGGGCTGAAACTCGATCTGCGCATCATCAAATCTGTTGGAAGAATTGCACTTATGACGGGTTTGGGTCAGGTGCTGTTCACCTCCCTTT
This sequence comes from Gillisia sp., assembly GCA_041752645.1. Taxonomy (GTDB): domain Bacteria; phylum Bacteroidota; class Bacteroidia; order Flavobacteriales; family Flavobacteriaceae; genus Gillisia. The sequence goes on from JBGSWA010000011.1 coordinate 2,645, forward strand.
TTGGTTATTTTATTGGACTTGCTTTAGGTTTTTTACCCCTGCACAGTTTTTACATCTCGGTTGCCCTGACTTTCTCAAGCACCATTATCATTGTAAAACTTCTGTCTGACAAAAAGGAGATCGATTCCCTGCACGGACAGATTGCAATAGGTTTTTTGATCGTACAGGATATTCTTGTCATTTTGCTTATGATCGTGGTCTCGGCCATGCAAAAATCCGAAAATACCTCCCTAGCGGATGATATCATAAAAACCCTTATTTCGGGTACGGCTTTGCTGGCCTTTACATTAATGGCAATGAAATGGATCATTCCAAGGATCAGCCCTTTTTTGGCAAGATCCAAGGAATTGCTCACGCTTTTTGCAATTGCCTGGGCAGTTAGCCTTGCTACAATAGGGGATTTAACTGGATTTAGCGGGGAGGTTGGGGCCTTTCTCGCGGGGATTAGCCTGGCATCATCAGACTTTAAGGAGGTCATTAGCAGCCGCCTGACCTCTTTAAGGGATTTTTTATTGTTGTTCTTTTTTGTCAATCTGGGAGCAAATATAGATCTGTCCGATCTTGGGAGCCATCTTTTCCCGGCTTTGATATTTTCCGGTTTTGTACTGATAGGCAATCCCATCATTGTACTGATAATTATGGGAATTATGGGCTACAGGAAACGCACCTCATTCCTGGCGGGATTGACCGTGGCGCAAATAAGTGAGTTTTCATTGATCTTTGCCGCGTTGGGACTTGCCGTAGGGCATATTACCGAGGAAATCGTAGGATTGATCACCCTGGTAGGTCTTATCACCATTGGGATTTCCACTTATATGATCCTGTATTCACATCAAATCTACGAATTCCTCTCCCGGGGCCTTGGTATCTTTCAGCGAAAGATACCATTCAGGGAAAACCAGATAAAATCGGTCAAAATCAAAAAATATGAACTCATAATTATAGGATTGGGAAGATTCGGAACAAGGTTGTCCGAAATGCTGGACGAACATCCCGAGATCAATTACCTGGGAATTGATTTTGATCCTTCGGTAATAAAAAAATACCAGCAAAAAGGAAAGGACATGGTTTACGGGGATATCGAAGACCCGGAATTACTGGAACATATCCCTTTTCAGGACACGAAATTAATTATCAGTACAGTGCCCGATTACCGGCTTTCACAGCAGCTGATAAAGGCATTGAAGAGGGAAAATTATACAGGGAAGATTTATTTAACGGCCTTAAATGATGCGGAATATCAAATGTTGAGTTTCATTGGGGCAGAACAGGTTTTAAAACCGCACCAGATGGCAGCGACTAATTTTTACAATTCCTACCTTAAAGAAATATTGCTCTGAGGTATTTCAAATCCCAGGAAAATTTTTTGGCTATGAACAAAATTGACCAACTACTGATCACTCCTGTCCACAGGGATAAAACCCCTTCGGTTCAATACCGCATTTTTGATACGGAACAAACTATTTACCATTTCCAGGCTGGTTATGCCGATATAAAAAACGGGCTAAAGGCAGATAAAAATACCTCCTACAATGCCTTTTCGGTAACCAAGACCTTTACGGCATTGGCAGTATTACAGCTGGCAGGGCAGAAAAAAATCGAACTCCAACAGCCTATCAGGAAATATATGCCTGATTTTCCCTATTCTCCGGAAATTACCATTTTGCAGCTATTGACCCATTCTGCCGGGATCCCAAATCCAGTTCCCCTGGGCTGGATACATCTGGCAGAAGAACACAAAACCTTCGACAAAGATCAATTTTTTCGACAAATATTCAGGAAAAATAGAAGGATCCGCTCAATACCAAACCAAAAATATGCCTATTCAAACCTGGGGTATGTGCTTCTTGGGCAACTCATTGAAAAGGTTTCAGGATCCTCTTTTGAAGACCATATTCGGGAAAGGATTCTTGAGCCGTTAAATCTTAAACCAAACCAATTGGATTTTACCATTTACCAGGCCACACAATACGCCAAAGGCTATCACAAAAAATACAGCATCTCGAACCTGTTTCTAGGTTTGTTTTTGGACAGATCCAAGTTTGTGGAAGCAACAGAAGGCCCCTGGATTTCCTTCCGGGAAAATTATGTGAACGGATCGGCATACGGGGGATTAATCGGAACTTCCGGGGCTTTTGAAAGGTATCTACAGGAACTCTTAAAACCCAGGTGCATCCTGATATCTGATCAATTAAAAAAAATGCTGTTTACTGAAAATCATACCAACAACGGCAAGGCTACCCGAATGTGCCTGTCCTGGTTTAAAGGAGAATTCAACGGCACCCGATATTTTGCCCACCCCGGGGGCGGGGGCGGATATTATTGTGAACTGAGGATATATCCAGATCTGGGAATTGGAAGCCTGCTGATGCTTAACCGGAGCGGGATGAGAAACGAGCAGTTTTTGGACAAAATTGATCGCTACTTTATTTAAAAAATATGCTGGTTTCTAATACCACTAAAAGTTAAGCCCCAAGGCTAGTGTCATTTAGTAACAAGACCCTTGGATGCCCTTACTGATCAATTAGATTTGAGAGCGAATAATACTGATACCCGTTGGCCTCTTCCAAATAAAATAAATGGATAACGAAATTTTATTTTGCCAGGAGGATCAATTCAGGCTCCCTCATTTTTATTTTATAATTATTTTTGTAAATAAGACTTGACATTTAAATTTATTTTATTATTTTTGTAAAGTAAACATTACAAAAAGTCAACTACTAATTACATTACGATGAAAAAAGAACGAAAAAAAAGTCTTTACAAACTTGCCGCCTGGACCTGGAGCTGGGTGGCTACCTTGGCAATTGCTTCCTTCGGGCCTAAATTTATTTGGGACGATCACACTTTTTTAACGATTTTTGCAGTTTCAGTAAACTTTATCAATGGAATTTTAATGATCATAGCAAACAGGAACTACTTTAATAATCTCGATGAGCTGGAACGCAAAATACATTTGGAATCTTTGGCGTTAACCTTGGGCTTGGCGGTTGTTGCGGGCCTCTCCTACTCTTTGCTTGAGATCACCAATCTCATTGGTTTTGATGCAGAAATAGGCAACCTGGTAATGTTCATTGGGATTACCTATCTGGTTTGTGTCGGGGTAAATACAAGAAGATACTCATGAAAAACAGGTTAAAAGTGCTCCGGGCCGAAAATAGTTATACCCAGGAAGACCTGGCTGATATTATTGGGGTATCCCGACAAACCATTAATGCCATTGAAAAAGAAAAATTTGATCCCAGCTTGCCAACAGCCTTCAGAATTTCAAGACTTTTTAAATTACCCATAGAAGCTATTTTTTGTTTTGATGAAAAGTAAAAGAAATTAACTCAGGTTCCTACTTTACCAAGGAATCCTGCTATGAAAAACACATTTTTATTAAGAGTAGCCATTGTGACAGAACAGGAAGCTTGAGGCTTTTACTATTGATAAATCGGGGGTTGCGGACAGGGAAGTGCCCCCCCCGGAATCCCGCATATTACACCCGCACGTGAACATTGGATGACATTTTGAGAATCAAAACCATGAAACCACTTATTGAAGAATAAGATCTTCTGAAAAATTTACATAAATGAAACTTTTTATAATTAGTTCGAAGCCGCAGGCGATATGGGCGATTAATCACCAAGGGTTAATAACCACAAACCATTTCTACCGTCTAACTTCCTTCCATCTCCGGGATTCCGTCTCCGACCTTCGGACTTCTAACTATTCTCCAATTTGATTTGTTACAGAGTATCCTGTTTATTTAGATCCTGAATAGTATTGAAGATTCTTAAAACAACTATTCTACCTGCTATTTCTTTAGGGAAATTCTATTAATTAAACACGAGATCTTCAAGTATAATGGGCATAATGTTTACTTAGTTCACCTTTTTTATTATGAATACCTGCTTCAATGAGAAATTTTTGGGATTCTTCCTTATTCTTAACTCTTAAATTATGTAGTTTACAAGTCCCACTAATGTCCGGGCCAGTCTCCGGTTGTCGACTATCCAAAAAATTTTGGGTCAACAGTTAAAATTTTGACAGGAACAGGATGATTATGATTTGGGATGACCTGATATCCATGAAAGAAAAGAATTCAAGGATTTCAGCCCATTGAAAAACACCCTACGCAAGGCATAGTAAAATGGCAGATTCCCGTATAAAGCAGTTCTGTTTGAGATTGATTTAAGTGTGATGAATTAAAAAACGATCGCTCAGCAAGAAAACATTTAAAACATGTGCGAACAAACAGGTATCCCTCAGAAACTTAACTATTCATTGCGGTTCCGTAAATAAC
>JBGSWA010000012.1:0-2250 GCA_041752645.1 Gillisia sp.
GTCGTCAAAAGTTATTACCCCAATATCCAAGGGGATCTCCAGGTTCTTCTTTTTTATTACCTTTAGTCCCATTATTGCAAGGCTATTGGTGGAAAATAAGAGCGCATCTATAGTTGGATTATTGTTTAGAAAACGCTCAAACAGCTCACTTCCCTTTTTGGTTTTTACATCTTCAAAATTCAAGAGAAGGGACAGATCGGTTTTATGTACATCTGCTACTGCCTCCTTATAACCTTCAAACCTGTCAACCAAGGTTGATAATCCAGACTTAAGGCCAACAAAAGCGACATTTTTAAAACCTTCTCCCAATAAGTAGTTAATAGTATTTTTTGTAGCTTCAAAATTATTTAAAACCACATAATTGTAATCAGCCTGCTTATAAAAGCGATCAAAGAGCATAAGGATCTGATTTTCCAAAACCAATTTCTGGAGTTCCTCCTCAAAATCTTCCGGAGGGGTAATGATAAAGGCATCGACCTGCCTGTCCTTAAACATTGAGATCAATTCAATGGCGCGGGATTTTTTATTTTCGGTACTGCAAAAAATTATTTTATAACCGTTGTCAAATGCCAGTTCCTCCATTTCTTTGGCCACCCCGGAGAAAAATGGATCGGATATATCCTCAACCATAAAAACAATGGTATTTGTTTTTCCTGTTCTGAGAGATTGTGCAGATGAATTCGGTTTATAGCCTACCTTTTCAATATAAGCTTCCACCTTAGCGATCACCTCATCGCTTATCCTGTTTTTTGCCTTATTATTGATCACAAACGAGATGGTAGTAATAGACAGGTTAAGTTCCTTTGCAATATCCTTAATGGAAATCCTGGAGTGATCTTTTTTCTTCATTTCAGTTTTTAATTGGTTTTATCATAAATAAAATAAGGGACTAAAAACAAATAAATGCAAGACTTCTATTCTTCCCTTAGCCGAATGAATTTAATATTTTTGAGGTCTCTATTTGAGGGAGTAGAATTTTTATATTTAAACGAATTTTGTTAAATCCCCTTAAAAATTCGACAATTTCGATTAAAAATTACCAAAAGTCAGTTTTATTTGAATAAACAATCTTCTTTCCGGTAAATATAGCAATTAATGTGTAATGTTTAGAAAAAAGGAATTGCGTTCTAAAGTGAGGAGGTGAAAGGATAAGGGGTTTACCCCCCCTTATATTTGAACCACCAATGGATCACATTTTTTTCCAATTTTATCGAAGCTTCTGGTTGTAAATTTTTAAATTCGGGGAATTATTTGATTTGCCCGATGCAATCATCAGGACTACTTTTAAATCCCCTTAAAAATGAAAATCCTTCATACGGCCGACTGGCATATTGGAAAAAAACTTCAGAAATACGATCTCTCCCGGGATTTTGACCTGTTTATTGAATGGCTTTGCACCACAATCCGGCAGGAAGCCGTAGATGTGCTGCTGGTTTCAGGGGATATTTTTGATCTTTCCAATCCCTCATCTGAATCGCGAACACAGTATTACCGGGCATTGATGCAATTGCGCCCGCTCCACTGCAAGATCATACTTACCGGGGGCAACCATGATTCTCCCTCGATGCTCAATGCCCCGAGGGAAATTTTAGCCCAGCTTGATATGCACGTTATAGGTGGGGTGCCGCAGGAACTCGCAGAGGTGCTGATTCCAATTTCCGGTAAAAATGGAGCGACCGAGCTCTTGATCGCCGCCCTCCCCTTTCTCCGGGATTCCGACCTCCGAAGCGCTAATGATGGCTCCACGTATCAGGATAGGATTGAGGCGATCCGCAAGGGAATTCAAAACACCTTTGCCCGCGCAGCAAAGCTTTGTGCCAAGGATTATCCGGGAATTCCCGCCATTGCGATGGGACATTTATTCGCCGCTGGAATGGAAAGCTCAGAGAGCGAACGCGATATACAGATAGGAAACCAGGCTGCTTTTGAGGCCTCCCATTTTGGGGATTATTTCAGGTACATCGCCCTGGGACATATTCATAAACCCCAACAGGTAAAAGCGCTGGTCCCAACTTTTTACAGCGGTTCCCCGCTACCACTTTCCTTTAGCGAACGCGAGGACCTAAAACGCATACTCCTTATTGATACCGACAAGGGATGGACCCCACGGAGTATTGCTGTACCTGTTTTCAGAAAACTCCTAAAAATAAGCGGCCCCCTGGAGAAACTTTTTCAGAAATTAGAGGAGCTGAAAGCTCACCAGCAGCTGGAAACCTTGGTTGAGATTGAGTTAATTGAAGAACAATACGA
>JBGSWA010000013.1:0-15294 GCA_041752645.1 Gillisia sp.
CGCCTGGTTAGCACCCCCGTGAAGTGGCCCCCATAAGGCTGAAACCCCCGCAGAAATAGAGGCAAATAAGCCGGCCTGGGAAGATCCCACCATGCGCACGGTTGATGTGGAACAGTTTTGTTCGTGATCCGCATGGAGAATTAATAATTTATTCAACGCATCTACCACAATCGGATTTGGTATGTATTCCTCTCCCGGTATTTCAAACATCATCTTTAAGAGACTTTCATCAAATCCCAGGTTCTTGTCCCTGTTTTTCAAAGGAAGTCCATTTCTTTTCCGAAGCGTCCATGCGGCAATGGTCGGAAATTTAGCCAGGGTTTTTACGATTGCCTTGTACATATCCTCTTCAGAATCAACATTTACAGACTTTGGATTGAAGGCGGTCAGGGCACTGGTCAATGCAGAAAGCACTCCCATTGGGTGAGCAGAAGTCGGAAAACCTGCTATTACCTTCTTCATATCGTCATTTACGTCACTATAGCCAACGATATCGTTTTTAAAATCATCCAATTGCTTTTTTGTAGGCAATTCTCCAAAAATCAACAAAAATACAACTTCCAGAAATTCGGCTTTCTCTGCCAGATCCTCAATGGAATACCCCCGGTACCTTAAAATACCTTTTTCCCCGTCAAGAAAAGTGATCGCGCTCTGGCAACTTCCTGTGTTTTTATAACCGGGATCCAGGGTAATTATTCCTGTATCCGCCCTTAAACTCTCAATATCAATTGCGACTTCATTTTCGGTTCCGGTAATTAATGGGAATGCATGTTTTTTCCCATGAACCTCCAGTGTTGCTAGCATTTCCTTTTCTTTCATTACTTCCATAAAATTAGTTTTTTTTACTTTCAATTTATACGCAGCTAAAAATACAAAATTTACCATTAACAAATGCTACAGAATGGGCAGGAATATAAGAAAGATTCATTAAAACGGGTTTAATTTGAATAATAATGACAGGTGTAATGCTAAAAGTTTATGGAGTACAGCCACCTGTAATATTCATCCACGGATTTCTTCCAGGTAAACCTCATTTTTTTTGCATTCAATTCTATTTTATTCCAGGCTGCCTTATCATTCATAAAAATTTCCAGGACCTTGTCAAAGGCAGAAACCATATTTATTATTTCCTCATCATAGGTTTCCCCATCAAAGGTAAATCCGGTAATCATATCCTCCACCGTATCCTTCAGGCCTCCGGTATTATGAACCAGGCAGGGAGTACCATTTCTCATAGCGAGCATCTGGCTTATTCCGCAAGGCTCGAATAAACTAGGCATAAAATAAAGGTCAGATTCCAGGTAAATGGAATCGATGACATCTTCAGACTGCCCATTGATAAACAGGAAATTCCTGTGTTTATGACTGATTTTCCTGAACAACTCCTCATATTCAGGGGCTCCTGTGCCCAGTAAAATAAAGATCCCATTAATCTTTTCCAGCTTTTCCAGGATCTCGATAAGCGCATCAGGAGAACGTTTAAAAAAATAAAATTTTTGTTCGGTTAACCTCGCCACACTCGAGCAGACAAAGCTGGGTTTGTTTTTTAAATAAGGGACCAATTTTTCCCCTGTATGCGCCAAAAAATCTGCCTTATATTTTTTGGACTCCTGCTGAAGCCAATGGAATATGGCAGTTATCATATTGGGAAATAAATTATTCCTTTTTGATCTCCGGATATTGTTGTAGTTGGATCCGTTTAGAATACCAAAAAATCGGCCTTGAGTATCGGCAAGGCGTAAATCCAGTTCCAATCCTTCCCCTCCGATGAATTCCGGCGGACTGCTGGGATGTAAAACATCCTCCTTGTAAGAAGGAGAAACCGTGTGCACCGAATCTGCAAGCCTGATACCAACCGCCATTAAATTAATGCAATCCTGATATCGGGGATCCATCAACTCCTCGGTGTTGAAGGGGACTTTGGGAAACCAATTTCTTACGGAAGAATAATTATCCTCAAAAGGACGAATCCCCTGGATCGCCAGGTTATGGATTGTATATACAAACCGTATATTACCCAATATTTTATAGGAAGGATGGTATTTTTTTAAAAACAAGAGCATACTGGTATGCCAGTCATGTAAATGGACAATATCCAATTTCCCAAAGGCCCCATGTTTAATTGCCTCTGCCACGGCAGTACAGAATATAATAAATTTTATGGTATCGGTATAAAAAGGCTCCTCTATATCGTTATGATAGATATGGGCAATATCTCCGGCCTTAATTTCAGGATGATGAATCACATAATGAAATATATTCCTGAATTCTTTTTTAGGAAGAACCTCATACAGGTCTGCTACATAGATTATTCCCCGGAGCTGAAAATTAAGATGCATCTTAAAAATTCCTTTGTGATGCAATCTGGAATAGGAAGGGACAATTACGTGCACTTTATCTCCACGATCTGAAATCTGGCGAGGGACGTCTCTTACAACATCACCCATTCCACCAGCTTTACAATGGGGTATCGCATCATTTTCAGAGGCGACAAAAAGAAAATTATACATCCAATTTAGACTTTTATGTTAGGTTCCTATTTTAACAGAAAAGATAGTTAATTATGCCACTAATTATAATATAAAACAAAAATATTACAAAAAAAAAGCCTTTCTAAATTAGAAAGGCTTTTTTTTTCAAAAAGAGTTGGATTATTTGATGTTAAAGGCCTTTTCCTGAGGGTAATAGGCTACTCCTTCTAATTCTTCTTCTATACGCAACAACTGGTTGTATTTTGCCATACGGTCACTTCTTGAAGCTGATCCCGTTTTTATTTGCCCGGTGTTAAGAGCAACGGCCAGATCAGCAATGGTAGTATCTTCGGTTTCTCCTGAACGGTGAGACATCACGGTGGTATATCCTGCATTTTTGGCCATATTTACCGCTGAAATGGTTTCAGTTAAGGTTCCTATCTGGTTTAACTTAATCAGAATTGAATTTGCGATTCCTTCTTTGATACCTCTGGAAAGACGCTCTACATTGGTTACAAATAAATCATCTCCCACCAACTGAACTTTATCCCCGATTTTCTCGGTCAACGCTTTCCAACCTTCCCAATCATTTTCATCCATTCCATCCTCAATAGAGATAATTGGATATTTTGAGGAGAGTTCCGCCAAATAATCAGCTTGTTCTTCACTGGTCCTGATAACTCCCTTATCTCCCTCAAATTTGGTGTAATCGTATTTCCCGTTTTCATAGAATTCGGCAGCTGCACAATCCAGGGCGATCATCACCTCTTCCCCACCTTTGTAACCGGCTTTTTCAATAGCCAACAAAATGGTTTCCAATGCATCTTCAGTTCCGTCCAGGGTTGGAGCAAAACCACCTTCATCACCTACAGCAGTACTCAGACCCCTGTCATGCAATACCTTTTTAAGGTTGTGAAATATTTCGGTTCCCATTTGCAATGCGTGTGAAAAGCTTTTTGCCTTTACGGGCATAATCATAAACTCCTGAAATGCGATTGGCGCATCAGAGTGAGAACCTCCGTTTATAATATTCATCATGGGAACAGGGATTGTATTTGCGCTCACCCCACCGATATATCTGTATAAAGGCATATTAAGCTCATTGGCAGCAGCTTTTGCAACGGCCATAGAAACGCCCAAAATAGCATTGGCACCAAGTTTTGCCTTGTTAGGGGTTCCATCAAGGTCTATCATTACCTTATCGATCAAATTCTGCTCAAATACGGAATATCCCAATAATTCTTCAGCCAGGATGGTATTTACATTTTCTACAGCCTTTAAAACCCCTTTCCCCATAAAATCCTTCCCGCCATCGCGAAGTTCTACCGCTTCGTGTTCACCAGTGGAAGCTCCGGAGGGCACTGCTGCTCTTCCAAGAATCCCACTCTCTGTTGTTACATCTACCTCTACTGTTGGATTTCCTCTTGAGTCAAAGATCTGACGTGCATGAATGCCTATAATTATGCTCATATTTTAAATTTTAATTAATATTATAACCTGTCAGCAAGATACAAATAACAGTCTTATCTTGGGCATTATTCAGATAGTTTTAGTCCGTTATTAACGATATCGTTTTCGAGGTATTTTTTAGAAAAATTTGATAAACCGATAAAAAAAATCAAATAAAACAAGAATTACTGTGATTAAGATAGGGAAGCACCCCTGAATTTCATTTATTCCCTACTAAAGAATTCGCTCCTAAAGCGGCGAAAACGGCAATTCTTCAGGAGCATTTAGAATCGAATCCAAACCTATGGAAAAAACCCTCCGGAGAGGGCTTTTTCTATTGTTTAACTGATCTGATACGATCCATAAATTCATCAAAGAGATAACTGGCATCATGCGGCCCGGGGCTTGCCTCGGGATGATATTGTACAGAAAAGCAATTTTTATTGTTCATTTGCATTCCCCCTACAGTTTGGTCATTTAAACATATATGGGTTATTTCAAAATTTGGATGCGCCTCGGTTTCTTCCCTGTTTACCGAGAATCCGTGATTTTGGGAAGTGATTTCTCCCTTCCCGGTTTTTAGATTTTTTACCGGATGATTTATCCCGCGATGCCCATGGTGCATTTTATAAGTCGAAATCCCACTAGCCAGGGCAATAACCTGATGTCCAAGACAAATCCCAAACAAGGGATGGTTTTTCTCCAGAATTCTCCTGGTCAGAGCAATGGCGCTTTTTAAAGGCTGGGGATCTCCGGGGCCGTTGGAAAGAAAATATCCATCTGGATTCCACTGGCTCATCTCCTCATAGGTAGCGTCATAGGGAAAGACCTTCACATAGGCATCTCTTTGGGAAAAATTCCTGAGAATATTCTTTTTGATTCCGATATCCAGGGCTGCAATCCTATAGGTTGCATCTTCCCTTCCAAAAAAATAGGGCTCCTTGGTGGAAACCTTGGAGGCGAGCTCCAACCCATTCATATCCGGGACCTCGAGCAATTCTGCCTTTAAAGCCTCGAGCTCATCCACCCTGGATGATATAATGGCATTCATAGCCCCATGCTCACGTATATAGGCAACCAGGGCCCTGGTATCAACATCTGAAATCGCAAAGATCCCATGCTGCTCCAGGTACTTTTCAAGAGAATCCTCCCCCGCCGGTCTGGAATAATTGTAACTGAAATTTTTGCAGATGAGCCCTGAAATTTTAGGGCTATCCGATTCATTTTCTTCCCCGCTGACCCCATAATTGCCAATATGGGCATTGGTGGTTACCATAAGTTGTCCGAAATAACTGGGATCTGTGAAAATTTCCTGGTAGCCTGTCATCCCGGTATTAAAACAAACCTCCCCTACTGCACTTCCATCCTTATCACCTACAGATTTTCCATGAAAAATGGTCCCGTCCGCAAGGAGAATGATGGCTTTTTTTCTCAATTGGTATTTCATAAGTAGATATATATTGTTTTTTTAGTGATCCATTGTGATTTGCCTGGCTTCTTTATTCCGGGCATCGCGCTATGCTGCTGCCCCTCCCCTAAAGCTGCTTCTGCATAAAATAAGTCAGAAGTAATCCCCAGTTCCCTCCCGGGCTTTGTCACTGGAATTGGTCCCGCCCCTTTCTTATAAAATTTATACGCCGTTACTACAAAAAACTCCGACAAAAATAATTAAATGATCGCTCTAATAAAAGAAAGCAATAAAATTTATAATCGCTAATTTTTTAAAATATTCAAAATCCTCCCAAGGCTTCCTGCTGAAAAACCAGGGGGTTCCCTGGCATAAAAAAAGGGATAAACCAAAATGGCCATCCCTCTTTTAAAATATAATTAAGAAAAATTCATTCCTATTCTTCTTTTGAATCTTCTTTTTTTGCTGCTTTTGTAGCTTCCTTTTCAACTTCTTTCTCACCTGCCTCAGGCGCCGCCTCTTTGGTTTCCGCTTTTACCGCAGTGTCTTCAGCAGGTTTTTTCTTACCAGCTCTACGAGTAGATTTTTTCTTCTCTGGTTTGGTAAGATTATAGATCTCGTTGTAATCAACTAATTCTATCATTGCCATATCTGCATTATCCCCGAGTCGGTTCCCCAGTTTAATGATACGCGTGTATCCACCCGGGCGATCTCCAACTTTTACCGCTACATCACGAAATAATTCGGTAACCGAATCCTTATCGCGAAGTTTGGCAAAAACCAATCTTCTGTGGTGGGTTGTATCCTCCTTGGATTTTGTAACCAAAGGTTCCACAAACTGTTTTAAAGCCTTCGCTTTGGCAACAGTTGTATTGATGCGTTTATGTTCAATCAGGGAACACGCCATATTTGCCAACATGGACATACGGTGTGCCTTTTTTCTGCCTAAATGATTTATCTTTTTTCCGTGTCTCATTTTTTTTTGATATTAGACCTTAGCTATGAGCTTATTAAACCTTAATGTGAAAAAGAATTCATCTTCCATCCTCTCACATCTAATGTCTCACTACTTAAGTCTGTATTAGTCTTTATCCAATTTATATTTCGAAAGATCCATACCAAAGTTCAAACCTTTATTATTCACAAGCTCTTCCAGCTCAGTCAAAGATTTTTTACCGAAGTTGCGGAACTTCATCAAGTCATTTTTATTGTAGGATACTAAGTCCCCTAAGGTATCAACTTCAGCAGCTTTAAGGCAGTTAAGTGCTCTTACAGACAGATCCATATCTACTAACTTAGTTTTTAGCAACTGTCTCATATGAAGGGATTCTTCGTCATAAGTTTCAGTTTGTGCAATTTCATCGGCCTCCAGGGTAATCCGCTCATCACTGAACAACATAAAGTGATGGATCAGGGTTTTTGCAGCCTCGGTAAGTGCATCCTTAGGATGAATGGAACCGTCGCTTATGATCTCAAAAACCAGTTTTTCATAATCCGTTTTTTGCTCCACACGAAAGTTTTCAATGCTGTATTTTACGTTCTTGATCGGGGTATAAACCGAATCTGTAAAAATTGTACCCAGGGGTGCATTTGACTTTTTGTTTTCTTCCGCAGGAACATATCCTCTACCTTTTTCCACGCTAAGCTCCATATTGAAACTCACTTTTTTATCCAAATTACAAATAATCAAATCTGGATTCAGGATTTGAAAACCAGAGATGAATTTTTGAAAATGACCTGCGGTAAGCTGCTCTTGACCGGAAACAGAAATTGTAACGGCTTCGTTGTCTATTTCATCAATTTGCCTCTTAAACCTTACTTGTTTCAGGTTTAAAATAATTTCTGTTACATCTTCCACCACGCCAGGGATTGTAGAGAATTCGTGATCAACCCCTTCAATGCGAACTGAAGTTATTGCGAATCCTTCTAATGATGATAACAGTACTCTTCTTAAAGCGTTACCAACGGTTAATCCGTAGCCTGGTTCCAAAGGGCGAAACTCAAATTTCCCTTCGAAATCGGTGGAATCAATCATTATAACTTTATCGGGCTTCTGAAAATTTAGTATTGCCATATTACGACTTCTGTGAATTATTATTTCGAATATAATTCGACTATGAATTGTTCATTTATATTTTCCGGAATCTGAACCCTTGCTGGTGTAGAAACAAAGGTTCCCAGTTTGGTCTCACTGTTCCAAGTGATCCATTCATAAACGGCACTTGAATTTGAAAGTGAATCCAGAATAGTACTCAAAGATTTAGATTTCTCTCTTACCCCAACAACATCGCCGGGTTGCAGATGGAAGGAAGGTATGTTTAAAACCTCTCCATTTACGGTGATATGTCTGTGAGAAACAAGTTGTCTTGCGCCACTACGAGATGGGGAGATCCCCATTCTGTAAACCACATTGTCCAAACGGTTCTCACAAAGCTGAAGCAGCACTTCCCCTGTAATTCCATCTGCACGGGTTGCTTTTTCAAACATATTCCTGAACTGACGCTCCAATATCCCATAGGTATATTTAGCTTTCTGCTTTTCCATCAATTGAACGGAATATTCAGATTTTTTACCTCTGCGACGGTTGTTCCCGTGTTGTCCCGGTGGGTAATTTCTCTTTTCAAAAGACTTATCATCTCCGAAAATAGCTTCCCCGAATTTACGGGCTATTTTAGTCTTGGGACCAGTATATCTTGCCATTTAAATTGTGTTTTATAAGAAAGCGATTATGAATTAAGGTCACTGTCCTTCGATAATCTTTTTGCCTTCTCGGTTATACTTGATAATTAATTAAACTCTACGTCTTTTTGGAGGTCTGCACCCATTGTGAGGCATTGGAGTAACATCGATAATTTCAGTTACCTCAATTCCCGCGTTATGGATAGATCGAATTGCATTCTCTCTTCCATTCCCTGGTCCTTTTACATATACTTTTACCTTGCGCAATCCTGCTTCATGAGCTACTTTCGAAGCATCTTCAGCGGCCAATTGTGCAGCATAAGGAGTATTTTTCTTAGATCCTCTAAAACCCATCTTACCGGCAGAAGACCATGAAATAAGATCTCCTTTTTTGTTGGTAAGCGAGATGATAATGTTGTTGAAGGAAGCAGTAACATGCGCTTCTCCATTGGACTCAACGATAACTTTTCGTTTCTTTTGAGCGGTTTTTGCTTTTGCCATATTACTTATTATTTAGTTGCTTTTTTCTTATTGGCAACTGTTTTTCTTCTTCCCTTTCTTGTTCTGGAGTTATTCTTGGTACGCTGACCTCTCAGGGGTAACCCGGATCTATGACGCACTCCGCGATAACATCCAATATCCATCAATCGCTTGATGCTCAATTGAACTTCTGAACGCAATTCTCCTTCAATTTTGAAAATTCCCACAGCTTCCCGAATACGACCAATTTCATCATCGTTCCAATCTGAAACTTTAGTACTTTCATCTACCTGGGCTTCTTTCAGGATTTTTTGAGCCCTGCTTTTGCCAATTCCGAAGATATAGGTCAATGCTATAACTCCCCGTTTTTGTTTTGGTATATCAACACCTGCAATTCTAGCCATAATTTATCCTTGTCTTTGTTTGAATCTAGGATTCTTTTTATTAATTACGTAAAGCGTGCCATTTCTACGCACAATTTTGCAATCGGCACTTCTCTTTTTAACTGATGCTCTAACTTTCATCTCTATTAGTATCTGTAAGTTATTCGAGCCTTAGATAGATCATAAGGACTCATTTCCAATTTTACTTTATCTCCGGGCAGTAATTTAATATAATGCATACGCATCTTACCCGAAATATGGGCGGTCACGATGTGACCATTTTCCAGTTCCACACGAAACATCGCATTTGACAATGCTTCATTGATAGTCCCGTCTTGTTCTATTGCTGATTGTTTTGCCATAACTTAAGCTATTGCCTTTCTGTTCTTACCGGTTTTCATCAACCCGTCGTAATGCCTATTTAACAAATAGGAATTCACCTGTTGCATAGTATCAATAGCAACCCCCACCATAATAAGCAGAGAGGTACCTCCAAAGAACAATGCCCATCCCTGCTGCACACCCAGCAGTTGAACCACTATAGCAGGGAACACTGCGATAAGGGCAAGGAAGATTGAACCCGGAAGGGTTATTTGAGACATGATCCTATCGAGATATTCCCCGGTTTCACCTCCGGGACGAATCCCGGGAATAAAGCCACCGCTCCTTTTAAGATCGTCTGCCATTTTGTTGGTAGGTACTGTAATTGCCGTATAGAAATAGGTGAAAACAATAATCAATAAAGCGAATACCAAATTGTACCAAAATCCAAATATATTACTGAATGCGGCTGCAATGCCTTGTGAGGTCTCCCCCGCGGAAAGACCGGCGACAGCTGCAGGAATAAACATAATTGCCTGTGCAAAGATAATTGGCATTACCCCCGATGCATTTAGTTTAAGGGGAATGTATTGTCTTGATCCAAATACATTCTTCTCATAACCTCCTGAGGCGGTTCTTCTGGCATATTGCACCGGAATTTGGCGCACTGCCATCACCAACATTATGGAACCCATGATGATAACGAACCAGATTACCAGTTCAATTAAGATCATGATAAGACCACCATTTGACTCGAAAACCCTGGAAGCAAATTCCTGAATAAAGGCCTGCGGTAAGGTTGCAATAATCCCAACCATAATTAACAGAGAGATCCCGTTTCCGATTCCCTTATCCGTAATTTTTTCACCCAACCACATCGCAAAAATTGTTCCCGTAGTTAAGATAATCACGGAAGATGCGACGAAGGTTGCTGTATCCCCTAATAAAAAGGCACTCTGGGGCAGCGTAGCAAACAAATTATAGATATAACCGGGACCCTGTACCAGGGTTATGGCGATGGTCAGCCATCGTGTTATCTGGTTAATTTTTCTTCTTCCACTCTCGCCTTCTTTCTGAAGTTTTTGAAGATAAGGAACTGCTATACCCATTAATTGCACCACAATAGATGCAGAAATGTAAGGCATGATCCCCAATGCAAAAACCGAAGCATTTGAAAATGCTCCCCCGGTAAAGGCATTTAGAAGACCCAGTAGTCCAGAATCGGTTTGACTCGCAAGGCTTGAAAGCTGTGAAGCATCAATCCCAGGGAGCACAACCTGTGCCCCAAAGCGATAAACCAACAAAAGACCGAGAGTCACTAAAATTCTATTTTTTAGATCCTCAATTTTCCAAATATTCTTTATAGTATTGATGAATTTCATTGCTTACCTATTATAAATTAACAACTTCACCACCGGCCGCTTCGATAGCTTCCTTTGCTGAGGCAGTAAATTTATGAACAGATATTTTCAATCCTGCTTTTAATTCTCCTCTACCTAATATCTTTACCAACTCGTTCTTGCGCGCCAGGCCGTTTTCCACAATCACTTGCATATCGACAGTATCTGTAATCCTACCGCTGTCTACAAGCCCTTGAAGGGTATCCAGGTTGATTCCCTGGTAATCCTTGCGATTTACATTGGTGAAACCAAACTTTGGAACCCTGCGTTGAAGTGGCATCTGCCCACCTTCAAAACCAATTTTTCTAGAATAACCAGATCGGGATTTCGCACCCTTGTGTCCCCGTGTTGAAGTTCCTCCTTTACCGGATCCTTCTCCTCGTCCTACACGCTTACTGTTACTTTGAACTGAACCTTTTGCAGGTTTTAAGTTACTTAAATCCATGTGAGTTTATTATTTCGTTTCCTCTACAGAAACTAAGTGTTTGACTTTATTTACCATACCAAGGATATTTGGCGTGTCTTCGTGCTCTACCACCTGATTTAATTTTCTTAAACCAAGTGCCTCTAAAGTACGTTTCTGGTTCTGAGTCCTTCTTATGGAACTTTTAACCTGTTTAACTTTTATCTTTCCCATGTTCTCCTTGAATTAACCTTTAAATACTTTATCTAATGTAATACCGCGTTGCTTTGCTACAGTCTGAACACTTCGCAATTGCAACAATGCATCAAAGGTAGCTTTCACCACGTTATGTGGATTTGAAGATCCCTGGTTTTTAGAAAGTACATCATGTATACCCACAGATTCCAATACCGCGCGAATTGCACCCCCGGCGATAACACCGGTACCTGTAGCAGCCGGCAATAACAATACCCTGGCTCCTCCGTATTTTCCCTTTTGTTCATGAGGAATGGTCCCCTTGTTTAAGGGAATTCTCACCAAATTCTTTTTGGCATCTTCAACTCCTTTGGAAATAGCTTCGGCAACTTCTTTAGATTTCCCTAAACCCTGCCCAACTACACCATTTTCATCGCCAACTACAACAATTGCTGAGAAACCGAATGCTCTACCACCCTTAGTAACTTTTGTAACGCGATTTACGCTTACCAAACGATCCTTTAATTCCAGACCAATTGGCTTTACAAGTTCTACATTTTTATAATCTTGATACATATCTTTTTAGAATTTTAGTCCTCCTTCACGGGCACCTTCTGCCAATGATTTAACCCTACCGTGATACAAATACCCACCTCTGTCAAAAGAGATCGTATCAATTCCGGCTTGTTTCGCTTTCTCAGCTAGATTCTTTCCAACCAAGGTGGCTTGTTCGATCTTGTTGCCACCCACTGAGCTAACGTCTTTATCTCTAGAAGAGGCTGCAACCAAAGTCTTACCATCCACATCGTTTACTATCTGGGCATAAATTTCTTTATTGCTCCTGAAGACAGCCAATCTTGGACGACTCTCGGTACCCGTAATATTCATACGGATTCTCTTCTTAATCTTGTTTCTTCTTTTTGTTTTTGAAAATGCCATATCTAAATCTTATTAAGCAGATTTACCCGCTTTTCTTCTTAATTGTTCTCCTACAAACTTAATTCCTTTTCCTTTATAAGGCTCCGGAGCTCGGAAGGAACGAATTTTGGATGCCACTTGACCTACCAATTGTTTATCGTGAGAAGTTAATTTCACGATTGGATTTTTACCTTTATCCGAAACTGTTTCCAATTTCACCTCTGATGCCAGTTCAATAACAATATTATGTGAGAATCCTAAAGCCAGTTCCAAGCGTTGTCCTTGATTTGATGCACGATAACCTACACCTACAAGTTCCAATTGTTTTGTGAAACCATTAGAAACTCCTTCAATCATATTGTTAACCAATGCACGGTACAATCCGTGTTTTGCTTTTTGGTCCTTCTTTTCTGAAAAACGTTCAAAAGTAATCATTCCATCTTCAATTTTCATCTCGATGTCGATTATTTCTTGAGTTAATTCTCCTAATTTTCCTTTTACTGTAACAATCCCCTCCTTAGCGCTTACTGTTACGCCTTCCGGAATACTGATTGGGTTTTTCCCTATTCTTGACATTTCTTAAGTCTTTAAGTATTTAGTAAACGTAACATAAAACCTCACCACCTACTTTTTGAGCCTGGGCTTGTTTTCCTGTCATTACCCCGTGTGAGGTAGAAACAATGGCAATTCCCAAACCGTTTAAAATACGGGGTAGTTCGTTAGCACCGGAATATTTACGCAAACCGGGTTTACTTATTCGTTGAATGTCCTTAATTACAGGGTCCTTAGTAAGTTTGTCGTACTTAAGGGCTATTTTGATGGTACCCTGAGGAGTACTCACGTCATCAAATTTGTAACTAAGTATATATCCTTGATCGAATAATATTTTAGTAATCTCTTTTTTAAGATTAGAGGCTGGTATCTCAACAACACGATGGTTGGCCATTACCGCATTTCTAATTCTTGTTAAATAATCTGCAATTGGATCTGTAGTCATTTTTTTGTCCTTTTAAATCTTAATTACCAACTGGCTTTTCTTACTCCCGGGATTAATCCCATATTAGCCATTTCCCTAAACATTACACGGGAAAGTCCAAATTGTCTCATATAGCCTTTAGGTCTTCCTGTCAACTTGCATCGATTGTGCAGACGTACAGGAGAGGCATTTTTCGGAAGTTTTTGTAATCCCTCAGAATCGCCTGCTTCTTTCAAAGCCTTGCGTTTCTCGGCATATTTCTTCACTACTGCTTGTCTCTTCACCTCTCGGGCTTTCATTGATTCTTTAGCCATAATTAATTCTTTTTAAAAGGTAAACCCAGTTCGGTTAACAATGATTTTGCTTCTTTATCGGTTGCTGCAGAAGTCACAAAGGTAATATCCATCCCAGAAATTTTATTCACCTTGTCGATATCGATCTCCGGGAATATGATCTGTTCTGTAACCCCTAAGTTATAATTGCCTCTTCCGTCAAAACCGGTTGCTTTTATTCCTCCAAAATCACGTACCCTTGGCAGTGCGGAGGTAACTAAACGGTCCAGGAATTCATACATTCTGTCTCCACGCAAGGTCACTTTTGCCCCAATTGGCATTCCCTTACGCAATTTAAATGATGCGACATCCTTTTTAGAAATGGTAGAAACGGCTTTTTGACCGGTAATGGCAGTTAATTCATCCACTGCATAATCGATCAGTTTTTTGTCAGCTACAGCTGCCCCAACCCCACGGCTCAAAACTATTTTTTCCAGTTTTGGAACCTGCATTATATTGGAGTAACTAAATTCTTCTGTAAGAGCAGACTTTATTTTGTCTTGAAACTCTTGTTTAAGTCTTGGTACGTATCCCATAACTAAATTACTTCATTAGATTTTTTGGAAAATCTCACTTTCTTACCATCTTCCATTCTATAACCAACACGGGTTATTTCCCCCTTTTTATTGATTAAAGATAAATTTGAAATGTGAATAGGCGCTTCCTTTTTCACGATTCCTCCCTGGGGATTTGATGCGCTGGGTTTCTCATGTTTGGAAACCATATTTGCACCTTCCACAATTGCCTTGTTTTTATCACGGATGATCAATTGAACCTTCCCCTCAGTCCCTTTATGGTCCCCGGCGTTAATTCTAACTGTATCTCCTGATTTGATCTTTAGCTTTGTCATCATCTTTATGTATTAAAGCACCTCTGGTGCTAATGATACAATTTTCATGAATTGTTTATCACGAAGTTCACGGGCCACCGGTCCAAAAACACGTGTTCCACGCATTTCCCCGGTTGGATTTAAAAGAACACAGGCATTGTCATCGAAACGGATATAGGATCCGTCCGGTCTGCGCACTTCTTTCTTGGTACGAACAACAACTGCTGTTGAAACTGCACCCTTTTTAATGTTTCCATTAGGTGTAGCTTCTTTTACGCTGACAACTATCTTGTCTCCAACAGAAGCGTATCTTCTTTTTGTACCCCCTAATACCCTGATGGTCAAAACTTCTTTTGCCCCGGTATTGTCTGCTACTCTTAGTCTAGACTCTTGTTGTACCATATTATTTAGCTCTTTCTATTATTTCTACTAATCTCCAACATTTAGATTTACTCAATGGACGAGTTTCCATTATTTTAACTGTATCTCCAATGTTGCAATCGTTTGTCTCGTCGTGTGCCATGTACTTTTTCGTTTTCAAAACGAACTTTCCGTACATAGGGTGTTTTACCTTTTTAACTTCAGAAACCACAATTGATTTCTCCATTTTATTACTGGTAACTACACCTATACGTTCTTTTCTTAAATTTCTTTTTTCCATTTTCCGCAGAATAACATTTATTGTTGTTCTCTATTTGTTAACTCTGTAGCAATTCTAGCTATAGATTTTCTCACAGTTTTTAGCTGTATCGGGTTCTCTAATGGCGAAACTGCATGAGCCATTTTTAAATCGGAGTATGCTTTTTTAGATTTGGCAAACTCTTCCTGTAATTCTGCAACAGATAATTCTCTTACTTCTGATTGTTTCATAAGGTCTTTTAATTAAGCTTGATAATCTCTAGCTACAATAAACTTAGTTTTTACCGGAAGTTTTTGAGCTGCCAGGCGCAAGGCCTCTTTTGCAACATCCAAAGGCACCCCTCCTATTTCAAAAAGGATCCTTCCTGGTTTTACAATTGCAACCCAATATTCTACAGATCCCTTCCCTTT
>JBGSWA010000014.1:0-9810 GCA_041752645.1 Gillisia sp.
TTAGTCAAAATGATACTATTACTACCAATTTTGGATACAGAAAGATAAGCCACGAGGATGGAATCTTAAAATTGAACGGAAACCGTATTTTCCTAAGGGGAAATTTAGAATGCGTCATTTTTCCCTTAACCGGCTATCCGCCAATGAAACCTGAAGGTTGGGAAAATCTGTTTGGTCAAGCAAAAAAATATGGGTTAAACCATATTCGTTTCCATTCCTGGTGCCCTCCGGAAGCTGCTTTTGAGGTAGCAGATGAGATGGGGATGTACCTTCAAGTAGAATTGCCGCATTGGAGCTTGAATGTAGGTAAGGATAAGGAAACCACAGAATATTTATATTCTGAAGCCTACAAAATACTTGAAGATTATGGTAGCCATCCTTCATTTGTGATGATGTCTATGGGAAATGAGTTACAAGGGGATATGAATGTTTTAAATGAAATGACTTCTGTTTTAAAGGCTAAGGATAACAGGCATTTATATGCCACCACCACATTTTCATTTCAAAAACCATCCGGTACGAGACCAGAACCGGAAGATGAATATTTTGTAACACAATGGACGGGAAAAGGCTGGATACGAGGACAGGGAATATTTAATGATCAGGCACCAAGTTTTGACGAAGATTATTCAGAAAACATGGAACATATTGATATTCCTGTTATTTCTCATGAAATAGGACAATATTCGGTTTATCCCGATCTTTCTGAAATCCCAAAATATACAGGCGTACTGGAGCCGTTAAATTTTATAGCGGTTAAGAATGACCTTGAGAATAAGGGTTTGTTGAATTTGGCAAGTGATTTTACTCAAGCCTCCGGAAAACTGGCGGCAATGCTTTATAAAGAAGAAATTGAAAGGGCTTTGAAAACTGAGGCATTTGATGGCTTCCAGCTGTTGCAATTACAGGATTTTCCGGGTCAGGGAACTGCGCTTGTTGGGTTGCTGAATGCTTTCTGGGAATCTAAAGGTGTGATATCAGGGAAAGAATTCAGGCAATTTAATTCTGAAGTAGTGCCATTAATTCGTTTTGAAAAAGCTGTTTATACCTCGGGAGAAACTTTTAAAGCAAATGTTGAAGTTGCCAATTTTTATAAAGAGATGCCCGATCAGAAATTGGGCTGGACTATTTCGGATGCCGAAGGGAAAATACTGAAAAATGGTAGTTTTTCAACTGATCTAACTATTGGCAATAATAAAGATCTGGCTAAAATCGATTTTTTGCTGCAATTAGAAAAAGCTCAAAAATTACAAATTTCAGTAGAACTAGATGGTACAGATTATAAAAATTCCTGGCCAATTTGGGTATATCCTGAAGTTAAAATTGCAGCACCGAAAGATATTTTCATCACCTCCTCTTTTGAAGAAGCTAAAGAAGCATTAAAAGAAGGGAAGAAAGTCTTTTTAAACCCGAAAATTGAAAACATAAAAGGTATTACAGGCAGGTTTGTCCCTGTTTTTTGGAGTCCGGTGCATTTTCCGGATCAACCGGGAACGATGGGGCTGTTGATTGATGATGAGCATGAAGCATTCAAAGATTTTCCAACCTCAAATTATACAGAATGGCAGTGGTGGGATTTGTGTATCCAGTCAAAATCTGTGATCCTGGACGATACAGGTATAAAACCCATTGTTCGGGTGATCGATAATTTTGTCACCAACCACAGTTTAGCCAATATTTTTGAAGCGAAAGTAGGAAACGGTACATTACTTTTCACAAGTATTGATCTTAATAATGATCTGGAAACCAGGCCGGTTGCCAAACAATTGAAATATAGTTTACTTAAATATATGTCTTCTAAGGATTTTGAGCCAACCAACTCAGTAAATATCAAATTTCTGAATGGACTAATAGAAAATTAAATACTAAATTTCACCGAAAATGCATATAAAATGTACCCGATCCAATTCTATTTAGTTGATCAATAGGTTATATTTAAGGAAGGGTTTTAAGCTATTTGCGACCAGTAAATTAAAGAGTTAAATAGGATATTTTTTATTACCATCTAAATAATCTTGACTTGAAACTATCAAAAAGAAATTATAATTGGCTAGCCGTTTTTTTAATACCATTTTGCTTGCTGAAACCTTCTCTGATATTCTCACAATCAACGGAGATGAAAAAACCGAACATTGTTTTTATCCTGGCAGATGATTTGGGTTATGGCGATATAGGAATATTTTTTCAAAACTCAAGATATGGAAATCCACAACTGCCCTCCATACATACACCAAATATCGATGCACTGGCTACACAAGGAGGTATCCTAACGAATCATTATGCGGGAGCTCCCGTTTGTGCTCCATCAAGAGCTTCTTTATTTTCAGGAAGAAATCAGGGACAGGCATCGGTAAGAAATAATCAATTTGATAAAGCTTTATCAGATAACCATACTTTGGGAACCGTTCTTAGAAAGAATGGATATAATACGGCCCTAATTGGAAAATGGGGGCTTCAGGGAGAAGGACCTGGACCAGATTGGCCAGCACATCCTTCAAAAAGAGGTTTTGATTACTTTTTGGGCTATATCAGGCATGAAGATGGGCATGAGCATTATCCAAAAGAAGGTCTGTATCGAGGGACGAAGGAGGTTTATGAGGATAAAAAGGTTATTACTTCTTCTCTCGATAAATCTTACACGGGAGATCTTTTTACAGCTGCAGCAAAAAACTGGATTTTAAATCAACGTACTACTAGACCGCAAACCCCATTTTTTCTATTCCTATCTTATGACACACCACATGCAGTGCTTGAGTTGCCCACTCAAGCCTATCCTGATGGTTTCGGCCTAAAAGGAGGCTTGAAGTGGTTAGGTCAACCGGGGAAGATGATTAACACTGCTTATGGAGAGCCGGACAGTTATTTTGATCCCCGATATGAAAACGCTATGTATGACCACGACAGTAACCCTGAAACGGATGGCATACCTTGGCCAGAAACATATAAGCGATATGCAACTATAGTATCCAGGATAGATAATCAGGTTGGTGATTTGGTAGCTCTTTTAAAGGATTTAAAGCTATTCGATAATACGATGATCGTATTTACATCAGATAATGGTCCTTCAAAAGAATCTTATCTCCCTGAAAATTACGCTCCAAACAATCCAGAATTTTTTCAAAGTTTCGGCCCATTTGAAGGGATTAAAAGAGATTTATATGAAGGAGGAATGAGAGAACCGACTATTGTTACCTGGCCAAAAGAGATAAAACCTAATACTGTGGTAGATGTACCCTCAGCATTTTATGATTGGATGACTACTTTTTGTGATGCTATAGGAGTGGTTGCACCGGTGAGTAGCAACGGTACTTCTTTTCTTGAAAATTTAAAGGGGGATCACGCTGGCAAGACAAGAACAGTATATTCGGAATATTATGTAAATTGGGATACTCCTGATTACAAATCTTTTTCTGAAGGAAA
Source organism: Gillisia sp. (assembly GCA_041752645.1). Lineage (GTDB taxonomy): Bacteria > Bacteroidota > Bacteroidia > Flavobacteriales > Flavobacteriaceae > Gillisia. The sequence continues at coordinate 3,421 of JBGSWA010000014.1, forward strand.
GCGCGGTCATAAACGTGGAGAAATGCAATTACTTAGAATGGGGGATACATTAGGAATAAGATACAATATACTAAACCCTAATCAGGATTTTCAGTTCTATAATATTCGAGAGGATCCTTCTCAAAGAAATCCCCTTGAATTAGCAAATATGGATGAATTTCAAAAGCGTTGGAAGACGGTAACCTCAAAAATGAGATATAGAAATGAAAGTGCTTTAAGACCTTATGACGCGATTGCAATTCCCAGCTATTTAAGCAAAAATTCAGATGTGGTAGGATATAAATTTTATAGCGGTGATTTTCCTTGGGTTGCAGATGTATCAACAATTAAATCAAGTGAGGAAGGTGAGATTTCCAGTTTAAAGGATACTCCTTTATTTAATAAGGGAATTATTAATTTTTCTGATACTATTTACATTCCAGAGTCCGGTAGATATGAATTCAAACTCAAAACAGATAATCCAGTTGTTGTAAAAATGTATCAAATAAGCTTGATCGATGCCGATTTTAATTTCCAAAAAGGAAAAGTTTTTAAAAACAGTTTGTTACTTGAGAAGGGATATCATCCAATCAACTTGTACTATCAGAACCGGGAAAAAGGTAAACCAAATATCGATCTAACTTTGGAGTTAATGGAATAATATTAAGCTACCAATAGAGTAACCTTGTTAGTCTTAGTAAATATTTAAGGTCGCAAAATTTTAAAGTATAAAAAATGAAAAAATTATTATCATTATCATATTTAGTTCTATTGACCATAATGGGTTTTTGTTCAACAACTGAAGCTCAAACAAACACACCAAACATCATAATCATCTACGTGGACGACCTAGGTTACGGAGATATAGGAGTCAATGGTGCTATAGGGATCAAAACACCTCATGTTGATAAGTTGGCCTCTTCGGGCATTAATTTTACTGATGCCCATTCTTCGGCAGCAACTTGTACACCAAGTCGATATTCCCTGCTTACAGGGAGCTATGCCTTTAGGAACAATGCTGCCATTCTAGATGGGGACGCCCCTCTCATCATAGATTCCAAAATGCGCACTTTGCCAGGGATGCTTCAAGATGCCGGTTATACCACAGGGGTAGTAGGGAAATGGCATTTAGGGCTGGGCAATGGAAATACCAATTGGAATGAAGAGGTGAAACCAGGTCCCCGGGAAGTGGGTTTTGATTATAGTTTTCTCATTCCCGCAACGGGCGATCGTGTTCCCACCGTTTTTCTGGAAAACCAAAAAGTGGTTAACCTTGATCCCAACGATCCCATCACCATAAATTACAAAACCCGTATAGAGAATGGTTATCCTATAGGTCGAGAACATCCGGAATTGCTCAAGCTATATGCGGATCCGCAACATCTTTCGGCAATCACCAATGGTATCAGCCGAATAGGCTATATGAAGGGTGGCGAAAGCGCGCTTTGGGTGGATGAAGAAATTCCATTTACGCTAACCGAAAAGGCCACAGATTTTATAGGTTCAAATGCCGAAAAGCCTTTTTTTCTGTATTTCTCATTGCTCGACATTCATCAACCGCGCATAGCTAATGTAAAATTTATTGAAGCTAGTTCCATGGGTCCCCGTGGGGATGTGATCGCCCAGATGGATTGGTGTGTAGGCGAAATAACCAAAAAACTGGACAATCTGGGGCTTACTGAAAATACCATGATTATTTTTACCAGTGATAATGGTCCCATTCTCGACGATGGTTATCTGGATTATGCCCGTGAATTGGTAGGAGATCATCAACCCGGTGGACCTTTCCGGGGTTCCAAATATTCCATTTATGAAGCGGGGACCCGTATGCCAACTATTATTTCCTGGCCGGCGAAAATTAAACCCGGAACCAGCAATGCACTTCTTTCGCAGGTCGATTTATACGCCTCTTTGGCCAATTTAGTAGGTGAGAATATAAATAAGGGAGACGCCCCTGATAGTGAAAACCATTTGGAAGCCTGGTTGGGCAACAGCCATAAAGGTCGTGAAATTATGCTGGAAGAAGCTTATGCTTTTGGGCTTCGTAAGGACAATTACAAATATATTCAGCCTAAAGAAAATGCAGAAGTACCGGGCTGGATAAGCAAAAAATTTGTAGATCCGGGTTTCAATACTTCCCCTCAACTTTTCGATTTAGAAAAGGATCCCTCTGAAAGAAATAACATTGCGAAAGAACATCCTGAACTTATTGAAGAAATGCAAAATCAACTCCAAAAAATATTAAATAAGCATGAGGCTAATTAAATTTGCATCACTAATCACTCAAACCGATTTTTCCGGTAAAGAAGAACTAATAGATTATATATTGGCAATTTTCTGGATGGGAGCCTTCCAGTCAAGGGAGGGGGTACCTATCAGAAAAGTACCGGTTTTTGTATGGAAACACAACATTCTCCGCTGAAAAAATCCTTAAAGACTTGTAAATAAAGGCTTTATGTATTTTTTGTTTTCTAATTTGTACGATTTATGTACGGTTGAGGTAATTCTAAGGATCCGACTTTAAGTAATAGTCAAAACCCCGATATTTTTGAACTTACGAAGTTTATGGGACAGTCCCTTAAAAATAGATTAAGTAATTATACTATTTATAAATTCAGAAGGGGTTATTCCAAATTCCTTTTGAAAATTTCTTCCGAAACTGGTTTGGGAACGAAATCCTACATTTTCTGAAACTTCATAAATCTTAAGATTTGTTGTTTTTAATAAGAATGCTGCCTTTTTAAGTCGACTTATATTAATAAGTACGTTGGGCGACATAGCAGATATTTCTTTGATTTTCCGATATAAAGTCGAACGGCTCATATTCATATATTGCGCTAGTAATTCTACATTCAAATTAGTGTCTTTTAAGTTTTCATCTATAACTTTGTCCAGTTTAGAAAGAAAACCTTGGTCAATCTCACAGAATGATAAGGATTTTAAATATGCTAAAGGTGAATTGTTGTAGTGCCCTAGAATTGTTCTTCTGTTCTCTAATAAATTGGATATTTGAACTTGTAAATGATCCATGGAAAACGGCTTGGAAATGTAAGCATCTGCGCCAGATTCTAAACCTTCAATTTTAGCGTTTAAAGCACTTTTAGCAGTTAATAAAACTACCGGAATATGACTTGTTATTACATTCTGTTTAATTTCTTTGCACAATTCTATGCCATTTTTAATTGGCATCATTACGTCACTTATAACCAGTTGTACATCGTACCGTGTAATGAGTTGTATTGCTTCTTGCCCGTTTTCAGATAAAAGCACATTATAATTTTCAGATAATTCGGAAAAGATAAAATCGGCCAATTCTCGGTTGTCTTCAGCTATAAGAATAATAGGAGCGTTCTTATTAAACTTAATTTCGTGATCCCCAAAATTTGTCTTTTTAGGCCTTTCGATATTTTGTTTACTTATCGCTTGAAATTCCTCGTCTTGATGAAGAGGAATTTTAAGAATAAAGGTATTCAATGTTGGATTGGAACTATCTACAAAGAGTTTTCCCTGATGAAGCTCTGCCAAAGAATATGCAAGAGAGAGCCCAATTCCAGTTCCCAAATTCTCTGTCTCTCCCGGAATTCTATAAAAAGGTTCAAAAATTCTTTGTCGTAATTCTTTAGGAATTATGCTACCATCATTTCTAACGATTATTTTGAAGCATTCATCATCAGTTTCCAGTAAAACTTGAACTTTAGATTGTGAATATTTAATGGCATTGCTAAAAAGGTTACTTAAGATCTTTCTAATTGCCTCTTCATCTACATATGCATATACCTTTTCCGATTGCTTTTTTATATCGAAAGTTAGATTCTTATCTTGAATTAACTGACTGAACCTAAGATGAGTTTCAGCTAAAACCTCCTCGATATTAACTTCTATAAATGTTAGCTTCATATGTTTCATTTCGGTTTTACGAAAATCTAGGAGCTCATTTACTAAATCTAGTAACCTAGAAGTATTTCGCTCCATTATACCGAGGTGTTTAGGTGTTTCTAATGATTTATATGAACCTTTGAGAAGCTTTTCAAGTGGGCTTTTTATTAAGGTTAGTGGTGTTCTAATTTCATGGGCAATATTGGTAAAAAATTCAATTTTAGCCTGATAAATCTCCTTTTCCTTTTCATTTTCCAACTGGCGTATGCGCATATTATTTTTATCTTTATTGTATTTGTGATAATATTGTAAAAGCAGGAATGATATTAGCACCAAAAAGAAAACATAGAATGAATAAGCTAAGTTACTAGCCAGAAAAGTAGGCGAAATTTCAATTTTTAAATTACCGTTTTCATTGCTCCAAACACCATGACTATTTAAAGCTTTTACTTTAAGAGTATAATCTCCAGGAGGTAATTCAGTAAAACTTACCTCATGATTTTTTCCTAGGGCAACCCAATTTTGATTTAATCCATCCAATTTGTACCAATATTTGGTCATTTCAGGAGCTGTAAAACTAAGTGAAGCAAATTCCAGATTAAAGGTAGATTGGGTGCTTTTTAAATGGATTTCCTTTGAAAATGAAATAGACCTTTCAAGTGGTGAATTTTCATTTTTGACAGGCACATCCTTATTGTTGATCTGTATATCTGTAATATATATTGGGGGATGATAGGAGTTTTGAATGAACTGATCTGGATTAAAACTAATAAGACCATTTACACTCCCAAAATACATTTCTCCTAAGCTATCTCGAAACGCTGAACTGTAGTTAAATTGGTCACTTAACAATCCATTAAATTTCGTATAAACTTTAGTTCTACCAGTTTTTTTGTTGAATTCTAAAAGACCGCTAGAAGTACTTATCCATAAATCTTTTTTTTTATCTTCCAAAATGGAATAGGTTACATTGCTTGGAAAGCCATCTTCTTTTTTAAAACGCTTAAAATTTTTCTGGGCAGGATTATATAAATTGAGACCATTCTCTGTTGTAACCCAAAGATTGTTGCTGGAATCTTCAAACAACCCATTAATAACATTGGAGCTTATACTGTTTGAATTATTCCTGTCATATTTATAAAAACCTTTTTCTCCGGTCTTTGGATTAAAGTAAAACAATCCATCCCAATAAGTTCCAGCCCATAGTACTCCTTCATGGTCTTCAATTAAATAGGTGTAGTGATATATTTCAGGAAAGCCTTTTACAACTATAAAATTATTTGTCTCCTTCAAATATTTATGTATCCCTGAAGAAGTTAGAACATATAGATCCTCATTTATTGTTTCGTAGATATATAATATAAAGTCACTTCTTAGTCCTCCTTGATTTGGGCCGGATCCATAATGATCAATAATTTTTCCGGAGGTGATATCCATGACATCCAAGCCATGTTCAAATGTACCTATCCATAATTTATCGCCTCTAGGCAATAGACCGTGGATGTTATAATGAGATAAGTTTCCTTTGTTTCGTATCGAAGGATAATTAATGAATTCCGCAGTTTTTACATTCATTTTATTCAGACCAGCATCCTCGGTTCCAATCCATAGGTCTCCGTATTTATCTTTTTTAATTTCTCTAACGGCATTTCCGCTAATTGAATTTTCACCAACTTTTGGAAAATAGGTATTAATAGGGGTGTATTGTTTAGGATAATAATTCACACCACCAAAATAGGTCCCAATCCAAACACCTTCTTCTTCATCCAGAATTAGAGAATAGATTGCATTGTCTGAAAGTGCATAAGGGTTATTATAATTTTTTTTTAAATTTTCATATTTTCCGGTATTAATGTTATAAATGAAAATACCTGATTCACTTGCTATCCATAACTCATTTTTACTTTTCATTAAAAAATCTCTAACAAATAGCGGGTTTTCTTTTTCACTCAACAAAGATGTAATTTTTCCATTCTTTAGTGAGTATGATAATGCCCCATTATTCTTTGTTCCTATATAGAGGTTTTCATCAGATTCTTTTGCCGAAACCTTTGTAATTATAGTTTCACCATCATGATCAAATTCTAATTTTTGAAATGAATTATTATCAGTTAAGTATTTAAAAATATCTTGTGAAGTTGATGTATAAATCTCTCCCGATTTACTAGCGGTAATTAATGAAAAATAGGATTGCTTATAGATATCTTCCTCCCCGTTTTTTGAATCTAAATTGATCTTATGCAAATTCCCGGCGGCGATAAACCAAAGGTTTCCATTATTATCATTTTCAATATCTAAAATTGGCTCATCTTTAGTGCTTTCAATTAGTTTAAAAGATTCTGTTCTTTCGTTATATTGAAAAAGGCCTGTATCGGTTCCTACCCAAATATAATTATTAAACTCATGTAGACATCTTATGAAATTACTACCCAAACTTTTCATATCTGTAGATTTATGCTGGAAAATCTTATAGTTATACCCATCGTATCTATTTAATCCATCTTTTGTTCCAAACCACGAAAAGCCTCTATGGTC
>JBGSWA010000015.1:0-24407 GCA_041752645.1 Gillisia sp.
TTATGTATCCGCAATCGGTTTAACTGATGGCTCGGGAAATTTCGCATATGGATCCCCTCCAGATATTGAACAATTTATACAAATAACCAAAATAAGTGGGGATTCTATTTTAATTGGAAATTTCGATAATATCATTTTAAATAATTTTCAGGATTCAAAGGATCAAATTATACTGACAAAAGGGCGATTTAATATTAATAGAAGTACCTTAAACCGAAAATGATTTAATAATTAGTTCTGCATACAAACCTGATTGCAACTTTCTGTACCCGGAAAATAGCCTTCTTAGGAGAAAAATGGGGTGAATCTTCTCGAATTTTTTGTTCTATTAAGGACTTTACAGGATCCTAGTTTCGCGCGTTGGGTAATATCAATCATTTTTTCTACTCAGATACTAAGGAGCAAAGGTTTCCAGTCGTTCCTGAATCGGTTAATTTTCCTGGCTGCCTGGGGAGATAACACCGATTTTAAAACAGGAAATTAAAAAATAATCTTGAAACTCTAATTGATTTAAGGCAAAATAGTAAAGCGTGTTTTTCAGAAACTTTTATAGGTGTGTCCGTTTATTATGGATTCTCTTACCTTTTTAATGCCGGAATAATAACCGATTTATTCAGGAGGGACGGGCATTTCTTGAGAACAAGTAGTTTCTTGTCGCAAATAAATTACGATCTAAAATAAAGGGGGTACCGGGCAACTGCCAAAGCTGGCCCAGCAAGAATGCTAGGCTTTATTACCTGGAATATGCTCAAAAAGTGATTCCTTCTCACCCATCTGAAGTATATTTTATACCGCAACAAAAAGAGGAAACTAAAAAATGCTGAGCAGGATGAAAAGGAATATTGTTAAATTTGGCAATAGACCGAGGAGATAGGACCAACCAAAACACATTGGATATCAGCACGTAATATTTTACATTGGTTGGAATACAAAAAAAACATTGAAAATGAAAAAGCAGGGAATTATAGCAATGATTGTTTTGATAGCAATTATCATCAGTTGCAATACTGATAAGGGTAACACCAGGCAGGATTTTCAGGACGTTGACAAAAATGAAATGATACCGGACACCCTATCAAAACACCTGAAACCCTTCAAGGCAGCATTGCCTTCTATTGGGCTATTAATGTACGAGGGGGTACTCCAAAGCGAGGTAATTGCAGCATCAGATGTTTTTTCAAAACATTCCGAAGTTGGAAAACAACTCTTTAACGTAATAACCATAGCCCAAACCGACACCCCGATCACCACTGAGGAAGGAATGAAATTCGTTCCTGATTATACCTTTGAGAATTGTCCAAAATTGGAAGCCCTTTTTGTCCCAAGTGCTTATGATATGTACGCTCAGGTTCACAATGAGAAAATTGTGAATTTTATTCGAATAAAAAATATGGAAACCAGTTACACGGTAAGTGCTTGTGCGGGAGCACAATTAATAGGAGAATCAGGAATTGCAGATGGAAAGAAAATCGTTACCTGGATTGGCGGGGGAGACCAACTTCAAAAGGACTATCCAAAGTTAAAAGTGCAAGACGACCGGGTAGTAACCTTTGTGGAAGACGGGAAATTTTTATCTTCAAATGGAAATTTAGCAAGTTATATTTCTGCATTGGAATTATTGGAAAAAATGACAAGTCCCGAACATAGAAAGTTTGTCGAAAGCTATTTATATCTCGAGCGACTTCAAAATTGGAAAAAATAAGCCACTGTGGCCAATACCAAGGCCTTCGTGCTGCCGGTTAGGCATATGGGGAGCGATCTGTTGAGCCTCCCGGAAGGTGGGCAGATAAATTTATAAAGAGAATCCCCTTGTTTTGCTGATAATTCTGGTATTCCTGCACCAATGCTTTGGGCTTTTAGATCTTTTCTGGATCGGAGGTCCCAACCTTTTTTTAAGAGTTCCCACTGAACCTCCAGATCCATTTCTTTATTGCCTAAGAGATTAAAACGGACTAACTTTATTGGCACAAATATTTTCAACAGAAAGAAATTAAAATGATAAAAAAAATCTATTTATTGATTTTGTTAATGAGTACAACTTTTTTTGCAAAGGCTCAGAATACAACCAGGGCTCCACAGGCTGTAATTGAATTTAATACCATGACCAGCACGTTCTTGAAAACAGAGAGGAATTACGCTGTTTATTTGCCTAAAAGCTATACGGTTGCTACAGAAAAAAGATTCCCGGTCCTGTATCTTTTACACGGCATTTTTGGCTCCCATAAAAACTGGGTTGAAAGGGGACATCTGAAGGATGTTGCCAATAGACTAATCAATGCTGAAAGCGCGGTGGAAATGATCATTGTGCTTCCGGATGCTGGAACAGAATGGGACGGGTATTTTAATATGGATGGATGGGCCTACGAAACCTATTTTTTTGAAGAGTTGATCCCATTTATAGATAAGACCTACAGGACCCTCTCCAATAAGGAGAACAGGGCACTTGCAGGTTTATCCATGGGAGGGGGCGGTGCAACTGTGTATGCTCAAAAACACCCGGAGATGTTTTCCTCGGTGTATGCGATGAGCGCCTTAATGGGCATAGAACCCGGAGGAGGGATTCCCCCCCGGGACAAAAGGGGAGAAGAACTCAATAGAACCGTGATAGAAAATCATGCGGTTAGATTTGTAACCAATGCCGATGAGCAGACCAGGGAGGAATTGAGAAGCATCAGGTGGTTTGTCGATTGTGGAGATGAGGACTTCTTGCTTGATGTAAACCTTGATTTTTACCAGGCGATGCTGGAAGCTAAGATCCCGGCTGAATTACGGGTTAGGGATGGCGGCCATGATTGGGAATACTGGCATTCTGCCCTTTATCGGGCATTGCCTTTTATTTCCAATGGGTTTAGGAATTAAAAAAAAACTGGTCGCGCAAACGGAAAATTTGTTTGGGCATCCGTGAGGGTAAGGATTCAAAAAATTTCAATATAAATTAAGCGCCTTTTATTTAAATGGGAGGGGGAGACCATTTTTGAAAAACCCTTCCTTCCGGGAATCTGCCAAAGATAACCGCGGGTTCGACCATGTCAACGCATTTTATAAAACCCCATCCTCGAGAGGGAAAGGCCTTTGCGTTCTGCATTGATCAAAAAACCACAAAAACCTCTGGTCCTGGGTGGACTTTCAGGGGAATGTATCGATCAGGAATCGCGGGAGACCCCACTGCACTTTTTCCAGAGTGAGCATCAGGGGCAATATAATGTTGGCCAAGATCCATAACAACTCAAAATCAGAAGGACCAAATATGCATTTCATTTTGCCACAGGGTATTAAAGGACATTTCCCTAATCCAATGAAGGACGAATTGGAAGTAAAATCTATTCAGAAATTAATAAGGGCAGCTATCAAAACAGAAAATCGTCCAAAATTTAAGATCATTATTCAGGATAAAAATCAAACACAATTAAGGGGAAAAATTTATATAAATTTATTGTTTATCAATCAATTTTTTATGATCTTTGATAAATAAATTCAGCACTCTTATGAAAACAAGCACCAAAAAGATTCTGGAAGTCCTAAAGGTCTTTGCCTGGATTATTTATATCGGATTATGTATTGAAGCCGGGGCAATTATTATATCTTTTATTGTGAGCTTGTTTAATCAGGAGGCCGTTGCAAAGCTATACCTCGGGCAAGACCTAACAGAGGTTTACAACTCGGGGCTATGGAAATACCTCGCAACGAATTCTTTTCTCATCGCCTTACCGGCCCTTAAGGCCTATATGTTCTATCTGGTAATTCAACTTTTATCCGGAATCAATCTTGAGCAACCCTTTAGCCAAAGTGTAGGATCTTTACTCCAAAGGATCAGCCGGGTGGCATTGGAGATAGGCATACTTGCGATACTCCTTAATGGGTACGCAAAATGGCTTCTAAAAAATGGCACCCAATTCGATTATGATGGCAGCAGTACGGAGTTTTTATTTTTGGCGGGTATTGTTTTTGTAATTGCCCAGATTTTTAAAAGAGGACTTGAGCTTCAGGATGAAAATGAACTAACGGTTTAATAATGGCAATAATAGTAAACCTGGATGTAATGATGGCAAAAAGGAAAATGTCCCTGAATGAGCTTTCAGGGAAGGTTGGATTAACGTTATCCAATCTCTCTATCCTAAAAACAGGGAAGGCAAAGGCGGTTCGCTTTAGCACTTTGGAGGCAATTTGTAAAGTCCTTGAATGCCAGCCGGGTGATATCCTGGAATATGAAGAGGTATAAATGGCGGTCAACCCCGGAGTATTGGGTCGTTCATCATTGGCCGTACCGGCCACATAGCCCTAGTTAAAATTCGCAAAGGTTTTATTTCGTTTCAGCTACTTCCCTGGAATTATACCGCTCTAATTGTTGACTTAAAGAGGATTCTATCTCGGCAGGGGTTTGAGGGCTCGCTCCACTATGATGGTAGGTTATAATGCCCGTTGGATTTATTATAATATTAACTGGGTAGCTATTTCCAAAGAGGTTTCGTACTTCCGAATTCCCAAAGGTTATTTCATAGTTAAAATCCCTGGTCTTTAAAAAGGAAGTAATCCTATTTTTTGGATCATCAGTAATTGCAATAAACCTCACATTTTCCATTTGGCTGTATTTATCTACCATCTCATTTAGACCGGGGATTTCTTTTATGCAGGGAGCGCACCAGGTAGCCCACCAATTAATCACCACAAATTGATCTTTAAAATCCCTTGAAGTAAAATGCTCACCGCCTATAGATTCCAGGATCATCCCGGGAAATTTCGAATTTATTCGCAGGGGTTTTTCAAGGGATTTAATAGCTATATTTCCTGATAATTCTGAATTATCCAACCAGGCATATTTAAAATTGACGGAATCCACTTCTATAACCCGTAAAGCGACTAAATTGCTATCCTCATTAAATTCAATTTCTATGTCCTTTGAGAGGTAATCCAGCGTATCCACTTTTTCAAGATTTACCGAAGAAAAATGAGCTGGTTGCCCCTTTGATTCCAATCCAATCCAATGTCCCTTGCGGGTTCCCTGGCTTAGGGTGCCAAAAAAAATCTGAAGGGTATCGCTACCAGTATCCAGGGCGGCATAGCTGATATCTTTAAAGGGAAGATCCTTCTCAAGAGGTTTAAGAACCTCTGGCAGACCTTCTTTTAATTCAATAGTCGCAAAAAAGTTTGTTTGCTTTTCAGCACATCCTAAAAAGATGAATAGGAGCATTATCACTCTTATAACTGCTTTTATTCCTAATTTTAATCTTCCTTGGATCATAATTGTTTTTAAATATTTACTATTATTTGAGAGGATTCTCCTGTTACTAAATTTTTGCCGACATGTTTTTGTCGACATCTTTATGGGGGTTTAGAGAATTTTATTAAAAAGCTCAGACCAGGAGCCTGCCGCGGAACCCCCTTGCAGCATAATAAGATTGTGCCCCGTTGTGATATATAAATACCCGGGTGTAGCGAAAATCACCAAAAATAGCCCCTCCCTGTTGTCGTATTTCGGAGGGGGTTTTCAGCCAGCTTGATGTTTTTGAATCAAAATTTTCCAGTTTTTGCAGGTCCCTGTATTGTGCCTCATTTAAAATTTCAATCCCCATTTCAGAGGCGAGGTCAACAGCGTTATGTTTTGGTTTATGCTCTTTCCTTGATTCCAGGGCTTCGAGGTCATAACAAAGGCTTCGGCGGCCTTTAGGACTCTCCGCAGCGAAATCACAAAAAATGAATTCCCCGGTCTTTTCATCCACCCCGGCAACATCGGGCTGGCCACCAGTTCTTTCCATTTCCTGTAGGGACCACAGCTTAGTGGGTCTCGCTACTATTCGGGACTCGATCTCGCTCCAGCACAGATCGGGATGCCGGTGCATATTCTCTGTAAAACGGATTTTTAATTCCCCTAGCAGCTTCGCTTTTATATCGGCCTCCAATTGCTTTTTAATCATTGTGTTGCGGGTTAATTTTGGACCGAATAAAGATCATCGCAATGGCGGTAGTAACAATGCCCATCACTAGCGCTCCAAGTGCTCCCTGAAGCGCGTAGTTGGTATAATTGAACTGTGCCCTGGCTTGTTCAGTAGTTTGGTAATACCCCAATTCTACCGAGCGCTTTATAACATTGGGAAAATATTCTGGAGCGATCACAAAAGAGGTGATCCATTGAGTTAGCGGGCTTATCAGTGCAATAATTATACTTAGGATAACCCCCGAGATCAAGCCCTGTTTGTAACTTATTTTCCCCTTGTAAAAATTCTTCTTTTTGTCCTTTAGAGCCAGTACCATAACCCATATCGCGGGGATGGCAAACAGGTTGGTAAGGTACAGGTGGTAATCAATATACCTATTGTGAAGGCCGCTTAGATTCTCCAGGACCATCCAGGCCAAAACCAAGGCTGAGAAAATCAGGGCCCATTTTATTTCAATTTTGATGTTTTTCATTTTGAGTTAGATAAGGGGTTTATGTGCGGTTTATATTCCCTAAAAAAGGTGCGGTTTAGGTATTCAAATTAAAAATAGATAAAAAATTTGGATTAAAATTAATGATACAACTAAAAAGGCATTAAAAAGAAGAACAAAACAGAATATAACGGAAAGGCCTAAAATAAAAAAAAGCTTTCTCCACCCCATTCGATGAGAGATTGCTCCAAAAGGAAAATTACTCCGGCTGTTTATATTTTATCCAGGTGTCTAAAAGGTAAAATTTAATTCTCTCGGGGTTCTTGCTCTCAAGGACCTGCTGAGCGCTTTCTTGCTCTCCCGCAAGGCTGATGATCCTTTGCGCTTCTGTTTTGCTCAGGTTGAATTCCTCCTGTAAATAAATGGTATAGCCCTCTAAAACAGCAATGTTCTTCAATTTTTGTTCAATTAAAATATTTCGTTTTAATAGTTTCGTCCTGCCATTTATCGCGTTGAGAATAGGATCGATCTGGAGGTTTCCACCAAGGATCCCAAGCAGGTGTATCCATTTAAAATCGCCTGCCGTTTTCAGCCGCCTTTGATTTGTTGTTAAAGGTTTAATTTCTCTGGGGATAATTCCCAGGGAAACCGCACTGATCTTCGGGGTGTTTTGAAGCTTTACTTCCTCTAGTTCCTGGATAAGCTCCTTCATTTTTATTTGCAAAATCCTGGTTTCCACATCTGCTTTGTTCAGTTCCTTGATCAAATCGGCAGAACCTATTCGGGAAAATAAAAGAGTATCCCCGGCAGAGGCCTCTAAAGAAAAATATCCCTTAGCATCGCTAAGGGTACCCCTTTTGGTAGTAAGATTTCTCAGAACTACATTTTCCAGGATGCTGTCATTTTGAGACACCCGGCCGCGAATTTCCCCCCGCTCCTGGGCAAAAGTGTTTAGGCTGAGCATTCCTAAGAGTATCATAAACCAACATTTCATAGGTGTAATAATTATTCTTTATCGGTCGTTTCTGGCACCATAAGATTCTAGCCTTGTTTTCCAGAGTCGTTACGGATGTTTCATCTATCATTACTTTTTCTGAATTAAAACCTTAAAACCGGTACAATCCAAATTTTGAGCCTGCAAGGCTTTTGCCGGGGCTTTAAATCTAGTAATATTGTCTGGGATATAACGATAAAAAATAAAAGAAGTCTTTTGAGGGTTTATCAAGGGGCAACCTTGCAGGTGTTTAAAACCTCTGAGGTCTGTCAGATTATTAAACAGCTTCCTTAAGCTATTGCGGATTATCACTAGGCTCCAGCTAACAATTTCCAAAGCTTTCGGGAAATAGTTTGCTATTCAATTCCAGTGAACCTGCCTGGAGCTTTCTGAGCAGGGTCAAAAAAAGATAAAACCTGCTTTATTCAATTACATGGCCCAAATTGGAATAAAAAGTGGGGTGATAGGCAGTGGAGGAATTGCAACAAAACCCCCCTAAAAATCATATAATAAATCAAATTCAACTATATTACCGGCCTATCAAAAAGTAAAGATTATGAAAGAGAATAAAGTGCTACATTATATCGAGGATGTCTTAGAAAAAATGCCAGAGCAATGGTTAAGTCTGACTACACATCGCCTGGATATTTATAAGGAAGAATTGGCTAAAACCCAGTTCTTAGCACAATTTGAAAATTTATTTGAGATCGATTACTCTGAAACCGCATCACTCAGCGCATTACCTACTGCTTATGATTATATTCGATTAGGTCATCCCTTATCTTCGGTACTGGAATGGACAATAGCGAATCTAAAGGATCTAAAACCGGAAAATGTAATAAGTTTTTCATCAAGGACGATTCCTGTTTTAGCAATTCTGAGAAAAAATCTTTTAGAAAATAAGAACACCCAAATTCTATACACCAGGGAATTACCCGAGAACTTTGATGCAGAAGTATTAAGGCGTGTTTACGGTTATAATTTTGAATTAAAGCAGGTGAAGGAACTCAAGGATATTTCCGGATTTGACGGCAGTACCATTTTCTTAACACAGCAAGATGAAATCGGCAGTGTTGAGCTCACTTCAAATATCGACTTTTTTGTGGGTTTCCATGCTCAGCTCGGAAGCATTCTGGTAGTAAATGGTCAACAAAATGAAAGTTACATCTCAGAAATTCAGCATGTCCGAAGGAGAGAGACCATTGCGATGACCCCTGCCGCTTGTTTTTCTGCTTTGCAGCAGCTTGTAGGAAAATCTTCTCCTGAACAAGAGAAAAGTGCTTTTGAAACAAACAAGGCAAGTGTAACAGATTCAATAAAAGAGATTACCGGTACCAATACCAAGGCACTGCTTGCTTCTTCCGGACTATCCATGCAATACGCGATTATGATGGGGCTCATTGAGGATGCTCTCGAAAAGCATAAGGGAAAGGCTATCAAAATTATTGTTCCTCCAAATTGTTATGGGGGAACAAACGACCAGGCAAGGCGTGTTGCTGCGTGCCTGGATAATGTGGAGATCGTGGATTTACCTGTTGATGGTGACAATGAGCTGGTACAGAGTACTGATCTGGTCCTGGAACAAGTTGCAAAAGAGGATGCTGTCCCTTACATTATCGCTGAAATCCCGACAAATCCCAGAGTGGAAGTTCCGGATCTTTTAAAATTAAAAGAGGTTTTAAGTAAAGCGCGTACAACGGCAACTGGGGAAGCGGCTATAGCTCCTGTATTTATTTTGGATCAAACCTTCTGTCCGAATGTACAATTCTTGGCCCCTGATGCCATACTCTCAGGAGTCAGAACAATTTCCTACGCTAGCGGCTCGAAATTTCCAAGTGGAGGAAAATGTACTGCCGGGTATTGTGTAGCCAACGAAAAAGCGGAAGCCTTGCTGGAAAAAATCGAAAAGCATCTACTACTTTGCGATAACCAGGCTACAGATCTTCAGGTTGAAATTTTGGCAAAACAATTGCCTTCAATGAACCAACGGATCAAAGATGCCTATAAGAATACCCGTGAATTTGTAAATTTTATTGAGGAGACCTTACCTGTGGCGAAGATCAATTTTGTTTCAGAGGAATTGGCTAAAGAAGGATTTACCCCCTCGGTATTTTCATTAGACCTTCCCACCAAAGGGAATACTATGCAGGAAAGAGAAGATTATAAACGGGCACTAAATCAAAAACTGATAGGTATGATGATCGGTAAAATCCCGAACCAGAGTAAATACTGTGTGAGCTACGGGCAGTTAAAAGGATGTTATTGGACAATACCCGCAACATCCACCCAGGGGACGACTAAAGAAAATGACAAAGATTATATTGTCCGGGTATCAGTATCGCCAGATTTGGATCTTGAACTTCATAAAAGAGTCTTTTTAGAATTTGTGAAAGAAATTTGAACCTGGTGGAGGGGGAGCTATTCGTGTAGCCTGGGAGGCTAGAAGTTCAGTAAGTTCCCTGGTTGAGCCCGTGGTCAAAAACAAACAATACTTAAAAAATAAGGGCCTCTGAATTAATTGAAGTTCTTAGGTCAAATAAAAAGGAATTAAACCAGTACCAGCCAAAAGCCAAAACCAATTAAAACATGGCTTTGGCCAAAGGCTAATGCCCCTTGCCAGGAAACCGATTCCCCGAAAGATACTTAGTTGATTATGGAGAATATCCTTGAAAAAATTCGAGTAGAGCTAAGAAAAAATAGTGATAAACAGACCCAGTTGACTCGCAAGAATTTTTTCAAAGAAAAGGTAAAGTCGTATGGAGTTAAGGCTCCAATAGTCCATAAGATAAGTAAGCAGTACTTTAAACTCATTGATTTTAAGACAAAACCTGAAATTTTTAGGCTTTGTGAAAATTTATTGCAATCTGGAGTTATTGAAGAAGCGCTCATAGCATGCAAATGGTCTTATTATATCCATAAAAAATACGAACCAGGCGACTTTCATATATTTGAGAAATGGATTGATAAATATGTGAATAATTGGGCCTTATGTGATACGCTTTGCAATCATAGCCTTGGAGAATTTGTGGAGATGTATCCTGAGCTATTACCAAGGTTAAAGGGCTTCGCCAAATCGAAAAACAGATGGATGCGTCGGGCTGCAGCAGTGAGCCTTATTGTACCAGCCAAAAAGGGAAAATTTCTCGAGGAAATCCTTGAAATTGCGGAGCTCTTACTTCTGGACCAGGATGATTTGGTTCAAAAAGGCTATGGATGGATGTTAAAAGCCGCCAGTCAGGCAAACCAACAGGAGGTATTTGAATATGTGATGAAAAACAAGGCTATTATGCCCCGTACAGCCTTGCGATATGCAATAGAAAAAATGCCGGAGGATTTGAAAAGCAAGGCAATGGAGCGGTAAATTATGATCATACAACCTTGAATGGTTAAAAGCAATGGACCTTTGAATCACTAAATTCAGACTGAGGAAAAAGCTCTTGAGCATTTATCGAATATTTGGGTTTCTACCTTTGGGGGGGCGGTGTCGGAAACACAGGGCGGTCCTTTATTATAAAGCTCTATTTCGAAACCAGGCAGCAGCTGCGGTCGAGCGCTGAATAAAACCTGGAAATAAAGAAATTTTCTCACCAGCCCAATCCTTCTTCGCTCTGGTTTTTTCCAAAAGTTCCATATCACAAAAGCCAGCCGATGATCTCCCTGAAATCGATTTTAGCTCCTGGTATTCCTTCCCGGAGCATGAGATTTCGGCAACTGTTTTTAGTAGCCCGCCGGAAAGGCTGAAATTTTCTATGGGTTTTTTGGTTTGTGCTGAGGAAGCAGCTTATAACTTTGCCCCCCCTGGTCGCGCATCAGGATAAATTTTGTAGAAAAGTCACGACAGCCTTTGACGCTTCTTTTTTGTAAATTGGACTCTTAAAAGAAAATGCCATATGATAAAAAAGATACTTTACCTGGATATGGATGGGGTAGTGGCCGATTTCGAAAAAGGAATACGGGGGCTGCAGCCTGAGATGAAAGAATTCAGCAGTTTTGAGGACCTGAAGGTTCTCTCAGATGGTTTCGATTTGGTTTGTTATGCCAATCCGGAAATATACCACCATCTGCCGCCGGTTCCCGGGGCTATAGAGGCGGTAAGGAAATTATCAGCTATATATGAGGTATATTTTCTCTCAACAGCGATGTGGGACCTTCCTGAATCTTTTACCGGCAAGCGAATGTGGGTCGAAAAACACTTTGGAGACCTAGGAAAAAAGAAACTGATCCTTACTCACCGGAAAGATCTCATGCGGGGAGATTTCCTGGTAGATGACAGAACCCACAACGGGGCCGGAGAATTTGAAGGCGAGCTGCTTCTTTTTGGCTCCGAAAAATTTCCTGACTGGGAGGTGACCTTGAAATATCTCCTCCAGGTGCATCACAATACTCACTCTGATTAAAATGGTGAAAGATTTTTTTGGCTTAGACAATTAAAAATATAGGAGCCGAAAAAACAACTATTAACAAGGGCAGGAAATGGTGCCTTTGAGCCTTTGTCTGGAAAACACTGTATAGGGCCGTGCCGCTTAAAATTAAAACTACCGGTCTTTTAATAGTGAATCAATTTCTGTAAAAAATTATTTCGAGGTAGAACCAAAAACCAAACAGCTAAAATCCGGATTCAGACTCCTGCTCTGTCAAATTGATATAGGCAGGGAATTCCTCCAATTCCCCACCTCCTTCCAGGTAGCTTATTTGCCTGGAAATGTGAGATTCCGATGCAATAAAGAGCTTAAGAGGATATTACCTGATTAAGGAAAAATGCTCTTTTAAAATTTTGCCGTCTTCCAGGGTTATACTAAACCAATAATCATCCGCAGGCATAGTTTTTCCATTAAAAGTGCCGTCCCAGCCCTGGCCCAGGGAGGACATATCTTTGAGCAGTTTTCCGTAGCGGTCAAAGATTAGCACGCGGGATTGGGTTTGGGTAGCAACCCCTTTGATCTGCCAGTGGTCGTGGTAGCCGTCATTATTCGGGGTAAAATATTTCGGGTAGTCTATAAGGGTTACCTCATAGATAGCCATCCCGCAGCCCATCTTGTCCCTGGCGAAAACGCTATAGATTCCCCCGGGAAGATTTCCAAAATAATTGCTGTCCTGAAAATTCACCCCGTCTATGGAATATTCCAGATCCGGGTCGCCCCCTTCCATAATTTCTAAATAGTTGCTCGAAGACCATTCCTGGTTTTTCACCTCGGTAATGGCAGGGATCTGTGAGCGGATGAGCGTGAAGGCATAGGAATTTTCACAGCTCACCCCATTTTCAGAAGTGCTTACCCTCACCGAATAATTTCCGGCAGCAGTGAGTGATACTTCTGCAGTATTGGAAATCACCTTCCCGCTGGAATCCTGCCATTCCCAGGTATCGAAAACCCCGGCTGGGCTTAGGATTAAAAATGGTTCCAAAACGCAGAGGTTGTAGTTATCCTGAAGGAGTAGTTCCTGTTTTTTATTGATCATCAGTTCAAAACTGGTTTCCGAAAAACACAGGGGCTCGAGCTGGTTTTCCACCCGGGCAAAAATCCTTTCGGTGTTGGCATTGGAGTTTCTGTAATAATCGGGTAACGGGGTGGGTAAAATACTTCCATTTTCTGTAAAAAAGCTGACCTTGAATCCGGTTTGATCCCCGAGCACGTTCGGCAGCCAAAGGGAGGTGTCGAACCTGCCATAGCCGTCTCCCTCATCACAGGTTGCCAGATTTTCGGGGGTAAGGGAAATAAATCCGCTCCCGAGCTGCAACTCAAAATTGCCGGTTTGAAAACAACTGGCCCTTTGCCTGTTCTGGATTCTGAAATACACCGATTGAACTAAATTTGCATTCACCTGCATACTACTGAGAGGATTCTTGTTTTCCTGTTCTTCCTGAGCTGATTCAAAATAGGAAACCAAAAAAAGGTTGCTGTCCTGATCTCCTAATACCTCGGCAGTTTTTTCAGAAAGATCAAAGAAAAAACTCCCCCCTGGATCACAGAGCTTCCAATCTTCCACCACCTGTAACACGGGAGCTTCGATACCCCTGAGTTTAATCTCGCTGGTATCATAACAACCGGAATAGGACTTGTAGAAAATCCGGGCATAGATGCTTTGCTCTCCAACATTTATGTCGTACAAATAGGGGAGTGGATCATCCCCTGTTATTGCTGCAGCTTCCGAAGAAAAAAAAGCTCACGCCAAAATCGGCTTCCGGTTGAGCCCCTAAAATCCCGGCCCTAAGCGTACTTAGATCAAAAGAGGATCCCGTCCCTGGGATGCATAAATTTATATCTGGGATTTGTTGCCCTTCGGGAGCCGGATAAATCGCAATGGATTTTGTTTGGCTATCTGAATCCAGCCCTGAAACCACAGTAACTTTTACCTCATAGTTTCCCGGGCTGGTATACCTGTGGGTAGGTTGCTCCAAACTGGAGAAAGACCCATCTCCAAAATCCCAGTGTACCCCTGTAACAGGCACATCAACCGAGAGCGTAAAGGAAGTAGCATCCCCATGGCAGAAATTGGCGGCAGAAATACCACTTATATGGAACAACGACTGGATAAATGGAGGTAGACCAAGGGTGGAACGCTTACCGTCTAAAGAAACTACTTCCCTCTCAAAGTTACAGGAGAGCCCTGGTTCATTTGGATTATTTATTACACTAATATAGGTCCCATTGGTTTGGGTCGAGGAGGAGGTTGTGATGTAGATCTTACCGTCAATGGCTAATTGCATTGCATACGACCAATGAGCCCCATCCTGAAGGACTACTTCAGAATTCACAATTGCAGCTGGACTACCGGCTCTCAAATTGTACTGGCTCACCCCGAAATTTTGGTTAACAGTATATAAAAAGTCACTGCTCGGAGAAAATTCCACTCCGTAGGATCTCCAGTCGGATAAAATTTGATGGTAGTTGGAAACCTTACCCGTTACACTATTAAAATCGTATAATTCAAATCCCAAATTTTCGGTTGCCACTCCTAATTTTTTGCCGTCAGGTGAAAATTTTATTTGTCCAACTGAATTAGAACCTGGCCAGGTGATATATGGACCGATCCCACTTCTTACGGGATTTGAATTTACTCCGCTTTCTGAGATTTTGTAGGCCAGGAATTCATCACTATGGCCCTTGTGGGTGAGTACATAATAGGCATTTTCTCCCGGAATTTTTATAGCGGTAAGTTTTTCTGATACTGCGGCTTCCAACAGAATATTCTTGGTGGCCGTTACGCCTCCCATACCATTGTCCAGGTCCATATTCACCTCACTGTCTTGCATTCCATTTGGACCAAATTCCGCGTCTGTAGTGAAAATGTAATACCTCGAAGGAGAACCCGGTTTAGGAACTATGATGGCAGAGTTGGTGCTGGAAATATGGCCATTTAAGCCTGTTCCATTCTGCATCACCTGGTGCACCCGGTTGTAAAGGTTCATCCCGTCAGTATAAAACAACAGCCTGCCTGAGGAATCAGAGATCACTGCGCAACCTTCGTCGGTTACCAATTGACCATCGGTGAGGGCTACAGGGGAACCACTGTTAAAATCAAGACCCGCATTCTCACCAAAATACCAGATCGCAGCTTCTTTCTGGGCCTGTGCGGTATAGAAAAAAATAAAAAACAAGCAGAGAGGAAGGCTCTTATTCAAACAAAATTTTTTTTAGATCAACCGGTGAAGATTCCTCTCATGGCAACAGCTAAGGAGAACTTCTTCAGAAAGAAGATTTGTAAATCTAAAAATTTTCTTAAAATACCTGTTATGTTTTTTCGTAAATCTCAACAAAAAATAAGGCTAATCTTCCTCCTGCTCATTTTCCATATCAAAACTTTAGGCAGGAATCGGGTCCATTACCCCTTGAAACCCCGTTTCTAATTAAAAACAAAATACTTCCAAATTTTGTATGCTTATTTTAGATAAAAACTTTAGAGGGTCCCTTGGGTGTTCTTTTTAAATCGGCTACATTTGAGATTAAATAAAACAAGATTCCATCCAGGGCGAACTATCACCAATAAGATACCAGAGCTTTGATATATAACCATGATATCACCTAGGGGTAGGAGGACACATAACAACTAGCAAAATATGGGGCTGATCGACGTAAAAAAAGAACTTAAAAAACTCGATAAGGACAAACTAATTGAACTTGTTGCTGATTTGTATAAAAAGAACAAATCGGTAAAAGAGTTTCTTGACTTCTATGCAAATCCTAACGAAAGCGAATTATTTGACACATACCGGGATAAGGTATATGAAGCATTCTATCCGAAACGGGGTTACCATTACAAACTCAAAGAGGGCAAACAAGCAATTAGCAACTTTAAAAAACTTGGCGTATCCGCAGATTTACTTGCGGACTTAATGTTGTTTTACGTTGAGACAGGTGTAAAATTCACCAACGACTTTGGAGACATTGACGAAGGCTTTTATTCAAGTATGGAAACCACCTATGATGCTGCATTGACCCTAATGAAAAAAGAAAATCTGCTTGACAAGTTTGCAGACCGTGCAGGGAAAGTTGTAAGCGATACAAGTCTCATTGGGTGGGGTTTTCACGACTATTTAAGTGACGTTCATTCTAATCTTTACCATGACTGACTTGGGTATTATAAATCAAATATATTGATTGTGACACCAATAGATACAAAACACAGATGAATACATCCAAAATACTGAGGTTCAGCGCCTCACATACGAAATAAGATTTTTGAAGATGGTAAATTAGATTCCTTGAAACCAAGGGGGGATTTTGTCTTTGGAATCTGTCCTGAGGGTTGGGGAAGGAATAAGGTTAGGGGGTAGTATGTTTTTACTTGATTAGGAGGATTTTGCTGGTTAGTTTGTTCAAAAAAATTATATTTCCTTTGATTTGTCGCATCTCACTGATGTATCCTCAGGAACTTCTTGATGAAAGTGGAAAACACCGAAAACTTTTAAAATTTAAGAAAATAGGGGGTGAGACAAATTAGGGTGTACGCCTTTTTGCTGTTATCGTCTGCCGATATACAATGCCCTCTTAGGGATTAGATTATGCCTTATATATTGCAAAATCATAGTTGTTATTCCTACGCCAGAAGCACCAATAATACCAAGCATAGGATCTTCCCGGGTTACCTATGTATAAATAAGCTTTGAAATCTGTTTGTCGTATTTTGCGAAAAACCTTCAAATTTCTGAAAAAGTATTTTTTCTTTTTTTAATCAACGATTTAGTTTTAGGATAAAAAACGCACAACAAGACAAGCAATTATCCGAAAAAATGCACAATTGAAAGTGCATCCCCGGTGTTTTGCTGATAATCCTGTATTTTAAGTTGTTATTGACTGCTTAGGTTCTTTGCGAGGTATCCTAAATATCAAAATAATTTAAGATCCTGACGTGTTTTTTTCTTTGATACCAATCATTGAACACCAATTCCACCCGGTTAACATCAAATTCCCCAAAATCATAATCCTTCCACTTTTCAAGAACATCCAGGTAATTGTTTTCTTGTTCCAACTTGTTTTGAAAACGTACCACGGTGGAATGTGCTGTTTTTATGGTATATCTCTTATCAAGAGTTTGTTCCAGGGGGGAGCTCTGGAAATGGATTCTCAGATTATTCCTCAAAAGGTTCAGAGTTTCTCCATAAAACCCCTGTATCATAATTGTTGATGTAGAGGCGGTAATTCCTTTAAACTTAATCCTGAATTTCACTACATCTTGCATACTTTTCTCAATGATCCGAATATAACCCGGAATGGAAATATTTTTAAGCTCAAATCCGTCATAGCAGGAAATGATCGACATTACCGTTATGTGGATATCCGGGAGCGGATAATAATACTGCTGATTGTCGATGCTTTTTAATTCATTGAGAAATAGTTCTATCCGTTTTTTTATCAGCAGGGGGGGTCTGATCAGCAAAGTAATCCCGAACCTGTTATCAGTGGGAGATTTAATTAAAGGATCTGTCCTGCAGCCCTTAGCTTGTATTTCCTCAAGGGAATGTCGATACAGATTATCGTAATGATCGGCTAAATTCATGTTTAAATGATACTTTCAAAAATTAGATTGCTCTTCCCCAAATATAACTGTTTTCACCTAAAAGGACATTTCTGTTTTATTCAATCCCTTGTGTGCAACAAGTATTATCAAACTCAAATTATCTGAGTCCCGCCGCTTGAAAAAACTATATCCTGCGGCAGGATTTATATAAACTCAATGGTTTATGCTAACAACATTCTCACCCCCAAGATTAATGGAGTTCAAAGCCGTACTCCTTGAGAGAAATCAAGAAGGTACTGAACCGTCTATCCGTATAGGTTTCAAAAAACGGATGAAATTCACGGAAGTCCCGCTACTGCTCCATATAAGTTCCGAAGCGCTTTAGCAGCGAGTAAATTTATAGCTACGCTAAGAGATACACTTTTTAAATCTATGTAGGAATTTGCGGGTAAAAAGACCAAGGTAAAGCCAAGTTGGTTGTTTGGAAATAATCGCCTGGAAAATACAAATATTCCGGTTTTTATGATGCAAACTACCTGAATCCTCCCTTAAAAAGGGAAAATTACCCTAAAATAAATTTTCACCAAGTTGGTTCCACCTTGGCTGTTTCATATAAAATTCCTCTCCATTTTTGTAAATGAAAGTCAAATTAACTGAGTCCCGCCGCTTTAAAAACAATAATCTGCGGCAGGATTTTTAAAAACTCAATGTATTATGGAAACAACAAAGCTCACCACCGAAGATTTGAGGGAGTTCAAAGCAGCACTCCTGGAAGGAATCAAGAATTTACTGAACAAGCCATCCGGATCGGATCCAAAAAAATTGATGAAATCCACGGAGGTTAGGAAACTGCTCCAGATCAGTCCGGGCACGCTTCAGAATTTGAGGGACAATGGAAGTTTACCCTTTACCAGGTTAGGGAGGAGTATTTATTATGATGCCGATGAAATAAACAACATCCTGATGGAAAACAAGATTAACCAAAAACACAAGTAAGGCTATGAATTACATCAAACATTTAAAGACCGCGGCTCGCTATTTTCTAAGGATTCACCATTGAATCCCATTGGCATAAGTTTGTAACTCGCCTTATCCAGTTCTGGAATTAGTATCGATTTCCTGAAATTTATTATATAATTGGCGAAAAGGTTATGAAACTGTCTGAAATAGGATCCCGGGCAATATTTAAAAGTGCCTCATAAATTTAGATCAATGGAAATCTATTATTTGCCTTCCCATATCCATATAAGGGAAGGCGAATAAAGTTGTTCATTTTCAGGACAATTGATGGTGAAAGTTTTAAACCGCTTGAAGTACAAGAACCGGGACAAGCTATGGTATAATTCCACAGCTTAAATTAAGTAAGGAAGTTTTTCCTTTATCATAAATACTACTACCAATAATTAAACTTACCCCTATAGCCATTGTAAAACACAACTAGGGTAAGGGACAAAAAGCAATGTAAAGCCCTTGTAGATACTGAGATGAGACGATCCCGTTTAAAAGAAACCATCTCTAAAATAACCCGGTGATGGGTCCCGGCAAAAGGGCTCCTATTTGATTCCTGGTATGTTTATACCCATGGGGTTAAAACGCCACCTTTGGTTTTCCTTTTAATCGTATGTCAATTTTTTTCTTCTTAGAGGTTAAATCTTTCATTATGTCCATAAGCTTAGGATCCTTGGATTCCTTATAAATCTCGTTTAAAGCTAGTATTAAACGTTTGGCTTCTCTAGATGCGGCCACTCTTTCACTGGTAGACATGTTGCCCATTTTTAATTCCTCAAATTCGATGGCTTCATTTATTACGTCCATGATATTACAAATTTTTTTATTGGCGCGTAATTTAACTAAATAAATAATTTTATTTACATATTTAATATCTATTGTTATGATATTAAGATAGATTTAGACTATCAAGAACCGAATAAGAGCGTAAGTTTCTCAATCTTTAGTAACAGTTCTTAACACGGTATGGTCCTCTCCGGCCCGGTTTTCCTGAATTTTATTAACTTCAGAATGCCTGAGTAAACTTGTAAATCTTATATATTTGAGCAGCATTTTTTAATAAGAATCTTGAAATTCATTTCTAAACCGAAAGAAGATAGGAATCTGAATTTTCAACAGGTTTTTTTGTTAATGCACGCGAAAGGTTTGTTGTATGATGCAAGAAACTTGGCAATTTTAAATAAGTATCTGATTGTTCCATTTCCAATCCAAATATTCTTCTTAATTTTCGATAAAATTCAGATTTGGAAACGAAGAATGCAAAACATAAGAAATCCACTTTCCGAACCTGGTTACCGCGTATTCTTAAAACTTTAGCAGTCGTTATTTTACTTCCCATCGCACTATTTACCCTTGGCTGGCTGAATAGGGATACCATCATCAATGAGTTGCAAGATTGGTATAGTGAAAACAATACAGGGACATTGACTGTTGGAAAAGTAAATACCACTTTTTTAAGTGGTTTCCCAAAGGTAGAGTTCGCTTTAAAAAATATTACACACTCAAGCACAGACACCATTACTGATATACACCTGACCCTTTATATTGACGAAGCAAAACTGAGCGTTGGAGCAGGAAACCTTTTGATAGGAAACATAATATTTGAAAAGATTTCCATTAAAAATGCCCGCATCACCTCTGAGGTTATTTCAGATAGGTCATTGGAATATCATCAGCAACTCAGACGATCTAAGTCACAAACCCAACAAAAAGGGCTCCAATTACCTGAATGGCTTGCTGAAGACGGCGTTAACTTCTCTATTAATAACGTGAAATACATTGCAAAAGACAGTATTTCTAATAGATATTTTGATTATGACATCCATAAAATCGAAGGCTCCTATAAAGGAAAAGACCTACAACTATCCGGAAGAACCCTTTTTGACGTTACAATAAACAACCTTGGATTCAACACAAAAAAAGGAAGTTTTTCAAATGGGGCACGTCTGGTTGGGAAACCAAAATTTATCATAGACATCCAAAATAATCAGATCGAAATTCCTGAATTTCCGCTGCTTATTGATGAGCAGAACTTTCGATTCAAGGCACAGCTCAATCTTACAGAATCGGATAGCTATCTATTCAGTTTTAAGAATGACAAAACCGATTATAAAGCCGTCAAGGGACTATTGACAGATAGCATAGCGGTTAAAATGGAAAACTTTGACATTCAGAAACCGTTCAAATCCGCAGTAAAAATCGCCGGAAACTTCGATTATGGAAATCACCCGGATATCCTGGCAACCTTTTTGACAAAAAATAATGATCTGCTGATTTCAAAGAAGTTACATCTTAAGAACGCCTCTTTTGACGGCTATTTAACCACTGATATTTATGAAACGGACCAAGAGCGAAAAGCAAAGAAATCCTCAAAGGATATCAAAATAGCATTTAAAAGGATTGAAGGGGATTTGGAAGATGCTAAATTTCTTATACAGGATGCGTACTACCAAAGTAGCCTTGATGTTTCCAACTTTGTAGAGGCCACCATTGAGCTAGATGGAAGTAATGAGTCCCTTGCGAGAATTATAGAAACTGAAAAATTCGATTTTAAAGGTGGAAGATTCCGTTTAAATGCGACCATTGCTGGAGATATTCCTAAAACCTATAAATTTTTGAATGTGGCCACTGGTCATTTTAATATGGAAAATACCCAAGTCATCCTTAAAAAAAATGGTCTTCAATTACCCATCCAAAACATCGACCTTGAGCTGGCACGGGAAACTTCCTATTTGAGAAAATTGGTAATCAATCTTCCTAATGGGGAAAATCTGTTGCTTCATGGCCAACTTGAAAACGTATCGGGACTTTTATCCAAAGAGCCAGGCTTCCCGACAACGAGCCAGATATTCCTGGATTCCAAAAAACTCAATATCAATGATTTGATTTACAATACACTACAATTTATTCCAAAAGCTGATTTAAACAAGAACAATCGAAAGACGCTTCACGAAACCCTGGATGCGGTTTATACCCAATTCCATCCGCAATTCGGTATCAGGGTGGACACCTTGCAGTATAATGATCATGTTATCCATAACTTGAATTCGAGGATAACTTTATTGAATTCCGAAACTATTTTATTGAGAAATTTAGATTTTAAATACTACGAATCCTCTACAAACCTCAATGGCAATCTCATCATATATGGACCTGAAAGCAAGTTTAAGGATGCTATCTACCTGGATGCCGAGGCTACCTCCAGTGGCACAATTGCTGTTTTTAAGGAACTGTTCAATATTGAATTGTTCCACATTGACTCCGGGGAATTTCAGTTTCAAGGAAAAGTGAATGGCAATGTAAAAAGGTTTTCTGAACTTTTGAATAATGCGCGAGGCGATTTGGCCTTAACCAATACCAAGCTTTACTATGAACCTGCAGATATGGAGGTGGACATTGATTCTATCTCACTATTTTTAGATAATTCTGATATTCTTCTAAAAAAATTCAGTTTAGAGGTGGATAATCAAACCCCATTGAATTTAACCGGCAGTATCAAACAGTTTCCAAGCTTCTTATTGGACGATATACAGAAGTCTGGCTCTATGGCCCTGAAAATACAAGCGCCCTTTGTAAATGTCGATGAGGTATTGTCTACCATAAAATCCTTTAATAATGAAAACCCTCACAAGGAGATAAGGACTAAAAAAGCCATGCACAGCTTGTTTAAGGATATGTATAAGTTCCATCCAGAGATTGAGTTGGACATTGATTCGCTCAAATATGACGGACTCATCACCGAGAACCTAAAAGCTGTAATGTTTTTTGAAAACGATTCAATTCTGCAGTTGAATCATCTCGATGTAACCTACAAAGACACCAAGGTCTCAATTGAGGGCAATATCAATGCGCACAGCAGCAAAGAAGACGTATCAAGTGGAAATCCTTTTGATCTTGATTTTTACGTGAACGTCAATGGAAAATCAGAAGATTTGAATGATTATTTGAAAACCACCAACTTTATTTTTCAATCGGGCGATTTTGAATTTGTCGGAAACTACAATGCACAATCTGAAGATTTGAATATTATGAATTCAAAGACCTTTGGCGATTTAAAGTTAAGCAACACAAGAATTGATTACACGGCAGCAAACCTCCAAATTCCGGTAGATAGCCTGCATTTGGAAATAAATGATGATTTGGCTACCCTGAAAAACCTCGAGATCGAATTGCCAGGAAAAAGTGCCATCTATTTTTCCGGATCGATCGATCATTTTTCGGAATTTATAAATAATTCCTATGAAAAAAGTATTCATAAATCCAATTTCTCTATTCATTCGCCTTATCTGGACACTGAGGACCTCAAAGAATTTTTAAAGAATGCGACATTAAACAATCAAACGCCCACACGAAAAGAACCACATCTACAGAAATTAAAGGATGCCATGGTGAAGATCAACACCTCCTTCCATCCAACTTTAGGCCTTAAGATAGATACCATAAGGCATAAGGATATCACTTTGACCGATTTTGGAATGGAACTTTTGTTCGACGATACCGGAAATTTTAGAATTGAAGACACAAAACTCAATTTTTATGATGGCTCTCTCGCCCTGACTATGGAAGCGGCCTTGAAAACCAGTGACAACCTACCTGTGAGCATTGATATGAAGGCCACTAACCTGGACATTCACGAGTTGGTAAAAAGATTTGATTATTTTAAAGATCCTGATTTAAGAGCCACTGACACCATAGAAGGTATGCTCGATTACCATTTAAATGCTATTGGAGCTCTTGATAATGATGGCAAGTTGAATAT
This sequence comes from Gillisia sp., assembly GCA_041752645.1. Classification (GTDB taxonomy): domain Bacteria; phylum Bacteroidota; class Bacteroidia; order Flavobacteriales; family Flavobacteriaceae; genus Gillisia. Next base: position 23,082 of record JBGSWA010000015.1, read on the forward strand.
GGCGTCCTTAAACGGTACATTAGAATTACAATTGAAGGATTTTGAACTTTACAATTACAAGCCCATCATGGAAAACTCGGTAATGATGAATGATGAGCGTTTTGAGAAGTTGCGGTTTAGACCCATTGTTCAGACTTTTGAAATTAAGTATGGTGTACTGCTCATTCCCCAAACGGAAATACAATCCTCTGCCATTCATTTTTTTGTGGAAGGTAATGTAAAGTTTGATGAGCATATCGATGTTTGGCTATCGCTGCCCTGGAGTAACCTCAAAAATAATGATGGTTTGACGCTTCCAGAAAAAACAACCTATGCAAAGGCAGGTTCAAAATTCTACCTGCAATTGGTACAGGATAAGAATAACCTCAAAGAGCGAAAACAAAAGCTGAATGTAAAAGTACGGTTGAGCAATCGGAAGTTACAAAAGGATAAATCAAAACAATAGGCACAATAAGATTTGTTTTGACCCTATAAAACAAGAGTATTATTCTTTATTTCAAAGATTAATTATGCGGTACATTTTTTCGTTAATAAAAAGAGTTAGACCTCCTCATCATTCCAGAGACAGTAGGGGTAAATGATCTTAAGGAATTAAACGGGGGAAAGGGATCTGAAATTGAAGGTTAAGAAGCAGGTTATGAATCATCCAGAATAAAGGGATTTTAAACTTTATAAAACTCAACCTTTCTCAAAAAAATGATTTCCTTTTCTCAGCCATATCGGCGGCGAGTGGGACTTGGGTAATGCGCATATACGATCCCTTTGTCAAATTGTCTTGCCTAATTCTTGTACTAAACCAATATGGAATAAAGTCCATAGGTTTTTAAATCTGACTAAAGTCAGCAGTCCCTGATAACTCGAGTATGAAAGAATCTTTGTCGTTATCCGATTTTCCATGATGCTCCAAATATATATTCACCCATTTTATCAGTAATATTTCCAATACCCCAGCATCCAAAACCTATGATCCAAAATATCGGTCATTCTCTAAACTGAATGTCCATTTACCCCCCCCCCGTTCTGACTCAACACGAAGGTAGGTTTTTTTAGAAGCTAAAGCGAGATGCACTCGAGATGCACTAAAGTACACAGTTTTAACTATGTTTGAGACCAGTAAATCCATTATAAAAAGGGTTTAATTCACATTAAAGTGTGAAATTATTTCGATTATTGCTTCTGAAGATTAACTAAACCACTATGGACTAAAGTCCATAGGTTTGTAAATCTGACTAAAGTCAGCAGTTCCTGATTACTCGAGTATGAAAGCATCTGTGTCGTTATCAGATTTTCTGTGATGCTCCAAATATTCATTTACCATTTCGTCAG
>JBGSWA010000016.1:0-3842 GCA_041752645.1 Gillisia sp.
CGTTTAAGGGAAGAAGCAGAAAGAGGCAAGAAGCTAAACCTTCGGGAAGATGAACTGGCATTTTATGATGCCCTTGCAGAAAATCCTACCGCCGAAACAATCCTCGGCGATGCAACTTTGAAAGCCATTGCTCATGAACTGGTAGATAGTGTAAGGCGCAATACATCCATTGACTGGCAGTTAAAGGAAAGTGTGCAGGCCAAGATGCGCACACTGATAAAACGCATTCTTCGCAAATACAAATACCCGCCGGATGATCCTTTAACCGGGGAGTACACAGTATCTGTTACAAAGGTGTTGAGCCAGGCGGAGTTGCTGGCGGATTATTGGAGTGGGGGGATGAGTTGAGTAATACCGACTAGGATATTTTTTTTAACCCTAAATAATTACATGACCACTACTGCTTTAAACACAAAATAGTCCGAATTATTTTTTACAGTTCCCTTAACCCCCATTGAGAAAAAGTCAATTTATCATGAGTAATTAATTAGTGAAAGTTATTGCAGATTATATAATTGCAGAAAATACAGACTTTGGAATTTTGATAACCGGTAGTTGGGGAAGCGGAAAATTATATTTTTTAAAAAATTTATTAAAAAACGAATTACATACCATTGGACTCAATGATAAAAATCTAATTCATATCAGCCTCTTTCCGCCGATGTTGGTGTTGCGTAACCCTCATTAGAAAGTCACTACCGCTCCTGTTGGGTCGCCGCCGTCCGGTGTTATCACCGACGGCGAACCGCCCGTTACAAAGTAGCATTTTTTCCATTCAAGCTTTTGCATAGCGCCTAATCTTTAAAGTTCATTCACATTTAGTATCTTGGCACGTCTTAGTTCGTGCCACACGAAACAAAGACATTTTTGAAGCTTATTTCTTTGTTAAGGGACACTGATAAATATAATTATAATCTTAAAATAAAAAACAGTGAAACAATTAATTACTATACTTACAATCTTTATCACAACAGTTTCCTTTGCCCAAAACGTAGGCATTGGCACCACCATCCCTACCAAACCCCTAACTGTTATAGCTAATGGAATAGGGTTAAGCCAAGAGAGTAGTACAGGTGCGGCTAAAATAGGGTTTTATACATCGGGTACAAATGCATACTTACAAACCCATAATGCAGTCGATTTAAAATTTGCCACTAATGATAGTACATTTAGTATGGTATTAAAAAGAGGTAGTGGCAACTTGGGTATAGGCCAGGCAAATCCTACAGCCAAGCTTGATGTAAATGGGACGATAAAAATTACAGATGGTACGCAAGGCGATGGCAAAGTACTTACAAGCGATGCTGGCGGTAATGGAACTTGGCAAAATGCAGCCTATAATCCTATTGAGCGTTTTCAATTTAATATTAGTAGACCAGCCCCAAGTAATAACAGTGGTACCTCTAATACATTTTACAATTTTGGTACGGCAACGGGAGGTGCTATCAATCTAGCACCAAACGGAGTAGACAGAACAATGCAAGTAAACATCACAAAAAAAGGCCTTTATCATTTTGATTGGAATGTTAGCAGTTATTATGGTGCAGGTAATTTTACAAATAACGGGCGGAAGATTTTTAGTATAACAAAATGTGGTTCCGGGCCATGCTTAAATGTTATGAAAACTTTCGCTAACTATAATTCTGACTCTTACTTGTCCTTTGATAGAAGTTTTGAAATTTATATTCACGAGTCAAGTACCACATTATATTTCTCTACACAAGCAAGTTATGACGCCACCTATGATGACTTTTATATGACTATTACCGGGCATTTAATTTCTGAGTAATCTTTTTAGAACCCGCCGCGTTGGTGCGTGCCACAAGAAACAAAAGGAGTATTTAAAGCCTATTTCTTTGAATATAGGCCTAACAAATAGCATAATATTCCCCGCCTTGATTCGGGGCACACGAAACAAATAAATTTCTTAAGTTAGTATGTGCAAACAATTCGTAAATCACATACAGAGACAGGGAAAATTCATTTTTTTACTGCCACCATTCATCAATGGAAATATTTGCTCATACAGGCGCAGGAGTGATAAAAACAAAAAGCTGTTAGGCGCTGGATCCGATAGCTATCGGATGAGGCCTGGGTTGGTGTGTTGGCTTCCAGTGTCGGCCCTTTACTACTGCCAGAACACTCTTGCTGCATGCACATTTAGGCGGCTTTTAATATGGCGGCATTAGTAACAAGGGGGCACCGGACGGGAGTTCGGCGCCTGATAGATGTTAAAGAGTTTCAATAATTTTTTATTAACCCTATACACTTATAATTTGGGTTCCGGTATTTGTATTATTATTTTGTATAAGGCCCTGATTAACGATATATGCAGAAATATAAAGAGTAATTACTTTATCGCCAATTAATACAATTGGTTTAGGCCCGGCAATATTACGAAAAGTACAATTATAGATATGATACAATCCGGATTTCAATACAATACCTTTTGAAAGGTTATTACCAGAACCTACCGGATTTTCGGCTTTTATATATTGGCCTGAAGTTGGACTTCCATCAAAATTACAATTTTCAATAAATGTACCATAGCTTGTTGGGAAAAAAAATGGGGGTTGCCTGTCTGCTTCAAGGTTATCATCTGCTATTGCCCAACCAGACCAATTATTAAACATGCAGTTTGTGATTTTCAAACCAATTACGTTATGGGCATTTATACGTATAACACTTAACTGAGCCGGGTTTGGTGCATAATAAGTGAAAATGCAATTCGAGATAAGTACATTTGAAATCCTGTCACCCGGCCCTATTTTAATTGCATACCTATCTTCATAACCCGGTAATTGCCCTACTTGTCTATTGAATTCGAATTTGCAATTACTTATTTGTATATCTGTTGTTCCTATATAATTTTCAACCCCACCCCCTTTAATCAGGATGCCATAGACTAATCTATAAAAGATACAGTTTGATACTAAAATATTAAATCCGCCTATAATGATACTTTCCTGAGAAGGTTGATCCCAGGTACAGGAATGTACAAATAAATCGCCGGCATCTTTTCCACATACTATACCTTGCCAAACATTTAAGAACCAGATGTCGTGTATATTGCAGCCTTGAATATTGGTATACACAATAGGCCGGTTAGCTTGAGTTCCCAAAAAAGCAAACGCGGAAAGCTCTGGAGACAAACCATTGCTGGGATCATCAATAGCGCCCGTTGTGTTATTTGCTTCCAATTTCATGCCCATTAAGATATGAGTTTTTTCGGTTAACGAACTATATCCACCAACTAAAATAGTAGCACCAAATCCTTCACCTTGCAAATGTTGTCCTTTACGAATATAAATAGGACTATTTATAAGATAATCACCGTTATTGAGTTTAATTTTTCGTTTAAGCGTAGCAAATAAATTATTAGCAGGATAAACTTCTGTTGCTTTTGTTGCTGCGTTAATATAAGGGCCTGAATCTGTTCCTGTAACTGTGCCTGTTCCACTTACATTTCCATCTGGCAGTGCTCCGTACCAAGAAGCCTCAATTTCTCCCTGAAATAGTCTATTCCAGTAGGTACCTGTAGTTGCAGAAGGTGCTGTTATACCACCATCAGTAGTTATTGTACCAGAAACCAGAAAAAACATTCCACCTCTATATTTATCTGTTAAAATGCAAACATCACCAGGATTTGCCACCTGACTTAAAAGAGCAGAGATTGTTGAAGCAGTGTATATCATTTTATAATTGTTTTATAAGTAAGGATGATAATAACATTGTAAATGTAGTTTTTGATAAAGCGTTTGTAGTTATCAAAACATTAAATACGAATTACCTTTTTGTATTTGAGTTACATCCAAAAAATTACATTTTAATCAATTAATCTA
>JBGSWA010000017.1:0-7135 GCA_041752645.1 Gillisia sp.
TGCTGACCACGATCCTAATAACTGGATTTGCACTTATTATATTTATGATGATTTTGGTAGTCTTCGATGTGTGATACAGCCTGAGGGGGTGAAATCGTTAAACCAAAATGGCTGGGATCTTTCAAGTTTTAGTATACTTAACGAACTATGCTTTAGGTATGAATATGATGAGCGCCGCCGTATGATAATGAAAAAGGTTCCAGGTGCAGCTGAAATATATATGGTGTATGATAAACGTGATAGATTGGTACTTACACAGGATGGCAATATGAGGTTAGCACCTGCCTATTGGATGTACACCTGGTATGATGAGCTAAACCGCCCGATAGCTAGCGGGAAATTGACCACCACGACTGCTTTTGGCACGCTTCGCGCCGACGCATCTACTGTACCGGGCACAACTTATGCTTATTTTCCGGCTTCGGGCACATCGGGTATTGAAGAGCTTACCCGAAATTTTTATGATGATTATATTTGGCTTGCGCCATATAGCTCATTGGGGTTAAGTACAATATTTGAAGCTGAACCCGGTATGTCCACCGCCTCTAACAACAGCATATATCCCTATGTTCGTGAGCTTAAAGAAAGTGCCATGACCCGTGGATTACCCACAGGCAGCCGTACCAAAATATTGGGTACCACGAGCTGGATAACCAGCCTGATGGTATATGATACAGATGGAAGGGTAATACAAACCAAAACCCACAATGCGCAGGAAAGTGTAACAGAACGCACTTCTGTGCAGTATGGCTTTGCAGGACAGGTACACCATAGTGCTACCCGGCAGATAAAAGCCGGGACAGGTGCCCAGACCACAGCCATGAACAGCATAAATGAGTATGATGAAATAGGTAGGGTAAAAACCATTAAAAAGCGCCATTCACATTCTCAAATTAACTCAGGCAACTTAAGTGCTGAAAAAGTAATTGCTGAAATAAAATACGATGCACTCGGGCAAGTAAGAAAAAAAGATGTGGGTCGTAAAGGAGTAACCAATAATCCGCTTGAAACCTTGCAATACGATTACAATATCCGTGGCTGGCTGCTGGGGGTAAACCGGGCTTTTGTAACTACTGCCAATACAGGTGCGCCAGTTGCAGGCAAATGGTTTGGTTTTGACCTGGGTTATGATAAAATAGTCAATTCAAGTGGCAATAATTACTCGGCAGCCCAATACAATGGCAATATATCCGGGCAAAGCTGGCGCAGTGCTGGTGATAATGTAGCCCGGCAATATAGCTACAGTTACGATGCAGCAAACCGGTTGATGAAGGCAGATTTTGAACAAAATCAGGGAGGATGGGCTAAATCATTTAACTACGATAGTTGGATGGGGGATGGAATAACTGCCTCCACTGCCTATGACTTGAATGGAAATATTAAAAAATTGCAGCAGTGGGGCTGGACAGCAAGTAGTCCAAATACACAGATAGATAATCTTACTTACATCTATATTTTAGGCAAAAATAAATTGAGAGCAATTAATGATTCAATAAGTCCTTTACCTGGATTAGGTGATTTTACTAATAAAAATACCGGTATATGGGATTATGGTTATGATTATAATGGAAATATGGTAACCGATATGAATAAGCGTCTAAATGGAACTACAGGATCTACTGTATTAAGTGGTGGTGCTATTGCTTATAACCATCTTAATCTGCCTACAAATATTAATGTTAAAAAGGATGATGGTTCTGCCAAAGGAAGCATCAGTTACTCTTACGATGCTATTGGGAACAAACTCCTTAAGATAGTTTCTGAAACAGGTGTAAATATTAACGGTACCATTACTAATGTAACTTGTACAACACATTATGTGGGTGGGCTGTTGTATGAAAGCAAAATCTATAACCCGGTACCTACAGGCTACAGTAATTACAGCTATCAGCTCCAGTTTTTTGGCCATGAGGAAGGTAGGGTTAGGGCAGTTCGGGCCACGCCACAAAGCAACCTTACGGCATTGGTTTATGATTATATGCTGAAGGATCATTTAGGTAATGTCCGGGCGGTGCTTACAGAGGAAGAAAAAACTATTTATTATCCTCCTGCAAGCATGGAGAATGTAACCAACCCAAATAACAACGCTGATCCGTTGAATTATATACCTTACTATAGCAATACCAACTACCCAGTGGATGGTGCAGTAAGGGAGTTAAAATCTTTAACTGCAAACCCGCCAGCTAGTGGTACTACTGATCCAAACAACTACTGGACAAAACTTAACAGCCAAGCAGGTGGTAGAAAAACAGGGCCGGGCATATTAATAAAAGTGATGGCAGGCGATAAAATAGAACTCGCCTGCGAAATGTGGTGGCGTGGTATTGTAAATGGTAGTACCACTAACCAAAGCCCTGTTGCAGATGTTTTACTACAATTAGCTGCCGGACTTGCCAGCCCTGCCGGTGGGGGCAAAATAACTACCGGTCAAACTGGCACAAATGGCAGCTTTTTCTCGACGGCGGTTAATGGATTTATGACCAATCAAAACCCACAGCAAGCTAATAAACCCAAAGCTTACCTTAACTGGCTTGTGCTTGACGAACAGTTTAATTACAAAAACGGTAATGGCAGCGGTGCAGAGCCATTAGGCAACAGCGATGAATATAAACCGTTTGCCCGAATAGGAAGTGAAGCTATTTTGGTAAATCAGAGCGGTTATGTGTATATTTACACAAGCAACGAAAGCAGCGTTGCTGCGTTCTTTGATAATTTAGCGGTTAACCATTTAACAGGTCCCTTACTTGAGGAGACGCATTATTATCCATTCGGCCTAACCATGGCCGGAATAAGCAGTAAGGCGGCAGGGAAGCTGGAGAATAAGTTTAAGTACAACGGCATAGAGCACAATACGGATTTTGATCTTAATATGTATGATGCTTTTTATCGAAACCTGGACCCGCAAATAGGAAGGTTCTGGCAAATAGACCCAGAAGCTGAAAATTTGGAAGAGTTTTCTCCATATGAAAGCATGGGTAATAATCCTATTTGTAACATTGATCCTTTAGGCGATTTTAAGACTAGATTCGGGGCAATACTTCATTCGATTTTTAATGGGGGGGATGTACATAAAAATAATCGAGACGAGTGGTATGTTCAAAAAGGTATTCAAGGGGATGATGGTAGTGCCGGGATATCATTATCATTTGGTAAAGGGCGTAATTCGAATTCTTCTTATCGGGAAAAGTTAACTAGCGAATATAAGAATCTTGAACAGATTGACCAATTGGTTGATCAAGGAATCTGGGATCGCGAACTTAGTGACGAGGCTGCGAACCAAAATACTGTTGGTTTAGGTTTAAATATGTCTCTTCCTACATTGAAGCCAATTTCTCGGTTAAAGAGTTTACGTCGAACCAGTGAAGAAAATAGTGAGGTAAGCGAAAAGGTTGAAAAAGATATTGATCAATCAGCAAATACAAATGCAGGTTCTCCCAAGTTATCAAAAGTTAATAAATCAAAAAGTGTTGAAACAGTTGGAGGCAAGTATACAAAAACCACTGAGGTTAGGCCTGGTAAAGGTCCTGGACAATCACGAACCGAATATGTAAGATACAAAAATCAAGACGGGAAGGTAATTAGGACTTATAAAGATTCATATGATAGGGCAAATAGATTTCAGCATAGAAAACCATTAAGGGGAGGACCCGAAGGTCGTCCTCAATAATTCAAAGTAATGAAGTTATCTGATTTAAAAAAATTTCTTTTGCAGGAACTTGAAGTATCATCTTTTAAGGATGAATTAAGGTCGGGGTTAAACGAATACCAAAAGGCTAAATTAAAAAGAGGAAGCAGTATCCCAATTTACGTGATTGAAGATGAAATAATTTATTTCAGGGTCGCTGATTGCCTTTTTTTGTGCAAAGCTTATTTGAATGATGAATTAAATTCTCAAGAGCTTTCGTATATATCCGATGTACTCTTGCTTTCAAATAATGTAACATTTGAGAGTGATTTAATAATGGAAGCCATCGAAAATCTAACCGATAACGAATGGGGTTGTGAAGTTTCAAAGCAAGAAGTAAATGGCATTTTAAAGTGGTTAAATAAGGAGGGCTATAATTTTGATTAGGATGAAAATTATTTTTTAAACACAATTCTTCAATAAGTTGAATCAAATTCATTGACTTACGAAGCCAGTTGTTGAATTTGCCTTTTGGTGATAAAGGCATCAATAAAAGTCTTAATCAGGTGTTTATCTTCCTGGTTGAGCAGCTCTACCTGTTTAAATTGTTTCAGTAGTTCCTTGTCGGTTAGCTGGGCGGCGACTGCTTCGTCCTGGGTGCCCTTCATGATGTAATCGGTAGAGGTATCGAGGGCGGCAGCCAGTCGGTTGAGAACATCGGCTGAGGGGTTTGATTTATTTGTTTCGTACCTACCTACCTGTATGTACGAGAGGCTCACCAGTCCGGCTAGTTCGGTCTGTGTGAGCTTTTTTTGTATCCTAAGTTCTTTGATTCGTTCGCCTACAGTCATGTTTTAAAACATTGAAGTGTGTAAATCCATCATTTACCGTTCAAAAATAGTCAATTAGTGGGGTGTTTAAAACATAGTGGATAATATTTGAAACACGGGGTTGTTATTTTTTAAAACAATTATGTATCGTTGCCAAACCAATGTGTTTCAATTAAAATTTTTTCCACATGGATATCAAAGAGATCAAGGCGAAGCTTTCCATCCTGGAAGTACTCCAACATTATGGCCTACAGCCCGATAAAAACGACCGGCTCCGCTGCCCCTTCCATCCTGACAAAACGCCGAGCCTTCAAGTTTACCCCAAAACAAATACCTTTTGCTGCTTTAGCAGTAACTGCAATGCCGGTACCGGCGATGCCATCCAGTTTATAGAGCTCTATGAGAAGTGTAGCAAACATGAAGCTTTGGTAAAAGCTGCACAGTTAGCGGGTGGCGAAGTCGCTAAGCCACAAGCTCCGGCAACCTTGTTAATAGAAACCGACTGCCTCACTAAAACCGCTGTATTATCCAAAGCCTTCGCCATCTTTAAAAAAGCCCTGCCATTAACCAAACGAGCGGTTGACTATTTACAAAGCCGTAGCCTGGATTATAAACAGGATGAAACCGGTTTTATCAATGCCGGTTACCACCATGAGTTGGGCAAGGAGCTAACCGAAAGCCTGGCAAAACATGGGTTATTAAAAATCAAGCCTGCCGGTGGTTACAGCGCCTGGGCAAAGGATTGTATTGTTTTCCCATTGAAGAACCAGGAAGGTAAAATAGTTGGTTCATAATATTGTGCTGTGTAGGGATGGTAATTGGACATAAGAGAGAGTAAAAGACGGACCGGAGTTTAATAACTTAAATGTTCACGAAAAGAGTCATTATGATTCGGGAGGAGGTGATCCAATTTCATTAGAATTCAATCAAACAATGTAGGTCCCAGGTCCTTTTTTATTTTCTTTGAAACCCCTCCAATGTTGCCTCTCCTATATTCCCTTTCTAATGATTTTCCAATTTTTATGGGATTATCCTTCGTGTGTGCTCTTTTGATGGTTGACTCCCCCCACTCGTTTTTTTCTACAATTACCATTTGATCCCGGCGCAGGTGTTCATTAAATCCTGAAATTTGCAGTTTGTAAGTGGCTCACCTTGGCCGGAAAAGTGGCTTAGCATGGTCCGGAATGGTATCAGGAACTCTTTGGCCTCTACCTTCCCCTTGTGGTTTAAAGCCCATTCCCTGCTAAAGGTTAAGTCTCTTTTTTTTATAGTAAATAAACCACTTGACATCAAATGTTTAAATTTGTAAATTATACTAATAATATGGATAGTAATAATCAATTAAGTTTAGCTGATACTTATAAAAAGCTTTTAGAACATGCAGTTTTCAATGATAAGGAGGAACTTGTAAAATATTTGTCAAATGAGTTGTCACATATTTGGATAAAGGCATACCATTTGAAAAGTAGTAGTGTAGGGGACATATGTATTATGCGCCACGGTACTTTTGAATATATTTTTGATGACTATTCTTCATTAGAGTTCTCCGGAGGCATGCAGAAAAGCATTTTACCCGAGACAAGAGTTGTGGCAGTGTTTGGATTATCTTCTCCAAAGAAAATAAGACGTGATGATTATCGACTTCGTGGATGGATAGGGAAGACGGAACAATACTTTGGTAAAGAATGGGATAAAGGTCATTTTATTGCTCATTCTATTGGTGGGGCTGTTGATGGTATTGAGCTTAATGTGTTTCAGCAAAGGCGTGATTTAAATCGGGGATGGTCTCAGCAAGGTATACTATTCAGGAGGATGGAAAATTATTGTTTTGATAACCCAGGTACATTGTGTTTTAACAGGCCAATTTATTTTGATAATAGTTTTAAGCCTTCTTTTTATGAATTTGGAATTTTAATGCCAGACGGTCAATTATGGGTGGAGTTCTTTGATAATCAAATTTAGAGTGAATGAAACTGATTAAAAGAACCTAATTTTTAAGCAATGACTCATACTCAACTGATTTTCCAGTATATCTGTTATCCTTTAATTTATCCCAAACAAAAAGACGCCAAAGAATTCGATCCGTGGGAGGAAATTGAAATAAATTGGGTTCTTCGCTCTCAGTATCTAAGAAAGCGAATAATTCAAAATCTTTATTTGCAATGGGGTTTACAGCTACCAATGGTAGCGTATAAATAGGAGCATCAACAATAAAAACCATAATAAGCCTTTCTTTATTTAACTTGGAAAGAATTGCATCAGTTAGGTGAACCAATAGCTCATCATTATCATTTAAGCTAAAGTTAAAATCTCCATAAGTATCATATAAATTTTTGAACAGTTCAAAATCATTTCGGTTTGAAAGTAAATATCTGTAAAGAACTTTCTTAATTCCTACCCAAAATACTGTTGCATAAGAGACAATCGGGAAATTAAAACGGTAGTGCTTGATTGTTTGATTATTATGTAGTGTTTGAAAAAAATCTTTAAAAAATACATTTCTCATTGAAAAAGCATCAATGTCAAAGTTAGCTTCAACTGTATGCATTCTACCAACCCCATGCTTTTTATGCTGATTTGGAGTAGTAGTTTTGCGGCAGTAGATCTTTGATTTTATTGATAGGATGGTCTTTTATGATGGATAGTACTTCTGTAAGCCATGTCATAGGTTCAATATTGT
>JBGSWA010000018.1:0-6273 GCA_041752645.1 Gillisia sp.
GTTCATACTTTACTGGTTTTGATGAGCCAGTAATTTAACTCATTGGGGCACGCCCCAATGAGTTTTAATTATGTACTATTGTTGCCAAATTCTATGTATTCTTATTTACCAAATTCTCTGTATTTGTACTTACCGATCACAGAGGTGTCTGTTGTAGTATTGAGTGCATCATCTTTAAACCCGTAACTATCAATAGCAGCTCCATCGGCTACTTTTACTAATTTATTGGAATAGCTTTGATAAGAGTAAACCAACTTGTCCATCTCACCAAAACTAGTAGCTGCAGAATTTATAGCACCTCTTCTAGTTAAGGTATTAATATTCCCGTTCTTGTCATAGGTGATGCCACTTACATTATAGTTGCTGCTGTAGGCCGTAGCAGTCGTAATCCTATTCAAGGCATCATAGCCATATTTATACCATCGTAGGACATTGTCGTTCTTGGTCTTCCATTCCGTCTCGGCAATGTTTCCGTTGTACAATGGCGTTGCTTGGTGACCTGCAAACTTGCCGGGATGTTGATTTATTTTAACCAGCCTCTTACTTTATAAGCACAATTCGTAATCTTATAATTTCTGAAATTGATAACGATGATAGAGCTATCATCTTTAAGATGATTGATAAAATGCTGACTTCTAAAAAATTTAAGTATTTCTTTTCTAAAAATATGGCTTCACTTTAGAACAAAAAAACCACCTCGTTAAAGGTGGTTTTATGTTACTTATTCCGTATCGGTTAAATTTTTCAAGAGATTTGTAAAATCTTTATCAATCCTGTAATTTTTGTTCTTTACACTAATTACGCTTCCGTTACCACAAATGGTATCACTTTTTTCAGATTGATAAATCAATATCATTTTAAATCGTACGTCAATATTCTCTGTATAGTTTTCTTGTCGTACAGTCCTATCAATTGATTCAGTAATTTCACTTATGCGACTCTTGTCTTTAAGTGTCTTTTTCTTCAAAACTTTATCAAATATTTGCTCTAATTCATTACAGGCAACACGTGTAAAAGTTTGAGTAGTCAAATTTTCATATAATATTATTAGCTCAATAACATTATCTTCTTTACTTATTATTTTCGCGGTATCTTTGTTTTTCGCATTGTTACAGGCTAAAGCAATTATCAGTACAGCAAAAAACAATATTCCTATTTTAATTTTTTTAGTTCTGCCCATTTTCTTTCTTTTTAGGAACAGTGATTATTACTTCTTCTAATTGATTTGCTCTTTGAGTAGCATTTTTAGTTGATGTAGGGTCGGTAACATCCATTACTGTTCCATTGTGATTAGTCCTTGTGACTTCTCCTTCTTTTATTTCGCCGTGTTTTTTAGCCGTTTTTTGTTCTGAAGTTGTTATAACTCTTTTCTCTTCTTTAGTGTCATACGCAGGGTCATAACCTTCAATTGGGTCAATATCATTTTTAAACTGACCTGGATTTTCTTTATCCTGTAAAGCGTGGTCGATTTCGTGGTCTAATACAGTCGCAGGAGATAAAATATACCCTTCATCTGTCTCAACTGCCGCAGTTGGGTCAAAGTAAATTGCTCCCTCATTCGGTCTATAAAAAGACCCTTTTCCTGTGTTATCAACTAATTCGGTTCTTCCTGATTCATTCAATACTGCCATTTTCCCAGAAGTGCCTTTACTGTTTATAAACTTAACTGTTTTAGCAAATTGTGTTTTAAACTTTGGGTCAGTTCCTTTTCTATATACAAGTTCTAATCCTTCAAGTTCAACACCTAAACCAAGTTTGTTTTCCTGAAAAGCATATGTAGAGTTATAAGGGTATTTACTAGCTAAAGGGTCAACAGCAACAAATCTAGCAATTGCAGGGTCATAATGCCTATACTTAAATTCAAGCATATTGTAACCGAGCTCTTTTGAGATTTCTTGACCTTGGTACGTTTTGTAGTTATTTTCAGTACCGTTCACGACATTATTGTACCCCTTGTGTTCAAGACCAAAGGGATAGTAGTTATTTTCTTCTATTATCTCAGAAGTTGCAATAATTCCGTTATTATTTGCATCAGAATAACTCAACCTAATATTACCTAAGTGGTCTTTATATTGATAGACATAGTTGAAAGCACTACCATTTGGCTCAATATAGCCTTCTGATTGGTTAAAGAATTTTAACACATCGGCACCTATACCTATCTTCTCATAGATATAATTCCCAGCATATAATGTTTTTGTTAGGTTAATTCCTTCTGTCAATTTCTTTTCAAGTTTTACTCCTGTGGCATCGTAAATATACGAAATTGTTCCACCGGGCAAGGTTACACTTGTGGGTAAATTTAAGTGGTTGTAATTAATGGCGGTGATTCCTTTGTTGGCATCGGTTTTCATATTCCCGTTGGCATCGTAGGTGTAGTCGTTATCGGCTGTTGTATTAAAATCAGTATCCGAAACATTACCATCTTTAAACCCAGTGGTAACAGCTGCATCAGTAACTGAATGTAATTGGTTACCATTGTAATAGTAACTTAGGTTATCCATTATATCATAATCACTTGGGGTATTTATATTAGGATTTTGTACAATATGACCTTTGCGATATAAATTTAAAATGTTTCCATTTTTATCATAAGCCATCGGATTGGATGTACTTCCTAAATCAAATTTACCATCACTACTATTACCTTTCGTTATCCTATTCAAAGCATCATAGGTATAATCATAGGTTTTTAAACTATTGTCTGTATTGGCTGTTTTCCATTGGGTTAATGCAATGTTCCCATTATACAATGGATTAGGTCCTTCATTATATCCTATCTTAAAGGCAAATAGATCGGTTCCCAAATTGGTTGGATCATTGATCTGAGTAAGCCAGCCGCGTACGTTATAAGTGTAATCAATATGTTGCAGCGAGCCTTCATCCTTTTGCTCTTCCAGGGCAAAGTAATTCACCCCCCCTCCCTGGCCTTTTACTGAGAGTTTTCCTTTTAAGGGTTGAAATATAGGTTCTAATGCGCTAAAAATTAAATTATCATTTTTATAAAAACGTATTTGGTTTTCATTTCTCACAATCTGGAAAGTATCATTGGAAAGATAAGAAAAAGTTGTTCCCATTGATATCCCATTTTCAATAACTTCCATTGAACCATCTTCTTTAAAGTGTAGCCCATAATTAACATGGAAGGGTTTGGAAACCGAATTAAAGGCAGTTAGACCCGCTACCAATTCGTTGTTTCCCTGCAAGGGTGAAAAACTCAGGCTTCCGTTATTGA
Source organism: Gillisia sp. (assembly GCA_041752645.1). GTDB lineage: Bacteria > Bacteroidota > Bacteroidia > Flavobacteriales > Flavobacteriaceae > Gillisia. The sequence continues at coordinate 3,236 of JBGSWA010000018.1, forward strand.
CTATCTCTTTTTTAGTAATAAGTTCCCCTTGCCAGTTATCTTGGCTTGTTTTAGAAATTTCTCCCTGCTGGTCTATCTGCAGGTCAACGATCTGCTGGTACTGTTCATTCTGGCTGAATTCTTTCTTCAAGTTATAGTCATATAACTGTACATTTTGTAGCACCAAACCATCGGTACCCATTGAAATATCTCCTATTAAGGAGCTACTGGCCGTTGCGTTGGAAACATAAAAGGTAGTACCATTTTGTACGTAATGAATCTGATTCCCCACTCTTTCAATCCGGAAGAGATCTGATGGTTCAAAAGGTTGAGAAACATTCTTATCAACGCCATTCTCATATATTTTCACATAATCACTAGTTCCAAGATGCGCGATACAATATTCAATGGATTCATAATCGCTGCCGGAATCCTGATAGGACAAACCTGCATACCATGTTTTGCTGGAATACGGATCAATCTCCAAATAACCATCCCCACTAATAGTTTCTACGGTAGCTATGCCTGCTAGGGTTCCTGAAGGACGAGTCCCATCACCAATCAATTCACCTATATCTGTGACACTGGCATAACTGGCATTTTTATACGTAGTTCGTTTGTTGTAATCGGCAAAATCTGTATAATTTTCTACTTCCATTGAATAAAAGGTAGCTCCTACCCCATTAAAATTCACACGGGCCTGCAGGTTCCCAAAAGAGGATCGATCTGAAATTTTCAAACTCTGCCCGTTGAGCTGGAAAATAATCTTGTTATCTATCCTTTCTATGCTAAAAATATCAGCACTCCCACTACTACTTCCAGTCAAATTACCATTACCATTAACCCCGGTCAAAATACTTCCCGAAGAGACAGTCATAAAATTATCTGACGCATCATTCGTATTATCAAAATGAACACTCATCGGATTCCTGTGCCACTGTCTTCGCCAGGTGATCTTTCCGTTACCATTAACAGAACCAAAGGATTTGATCTGGGTGGTTATATTAGAAGCTACCTTCACCATGATACCACTATCATAAAGACGCATTCCTTCAACCGTATAATAGCCATTATAAAGATGGTCAACTTCTCCTTCATTATGTAAAGCATAGATCTTCACTTCACTATCCTTTTCACTATCCGACTTATGTAGGGCAATATCACCAATAAGATTCCCTTGCACCGGGGTGGGTGAAGTATATACCAGTGAACCGTCATAATAATATTTTATCGTATTATTCTCCCTTTCAATTCGATAGTTACCAGGAGAGGAAGTCGGCAAGTCAATTCCCTGATCCACTCCTTTTTCAAATATTTTAAAACCATGATAATAGCTTTTTATGCAGTAATCCACACTCTCCATCGTATGATCAGGATTGATATATGATAATCCAATTGCCCATCCATTATCATATGGAGCAGCAAATTCAAAATAACCGTCTCCCGTGAGTTCCTCTACGGTGGAGGCTCCGGCATCCCAACCTCTACTACTATAATCATCGCGTATGATACCGCTCATAGCCTCATTGATATCTACCCTTGCGGTATTGGTAAAATGCACGTTGGTGGTGACAGCCATAGTCGCATTTCCAGTACCTGAACCCACCTCTTTACTCTGTAACTGCCCGAGTTCATCATAGGTGTTCTTTGCAATAAGTTGTGCTAGAGCTCCATTGATACTTTGGGTATGCCTGAACATTCGTCCCATATGGTCATAAGTATAAAAGTCCTCCACAACAATGGCAGTAGCCTGACCTTCCTTAGAATGGGTAGCTGTGTTTTTAAGCACATTGCCTGTAAAATTCAATATTGTTTCGGAAAAATCCCCGGTATCCAGATAGGTGTTCTTGCTACCCGTCCAAATAGTCCTTCCTTTTTTGTCATAGCCGCTTATTGTGGTAATCCAGTCTTGGGTTTCGAGCACTTTCACTTTGGAACCCGTTGCAAGCCCTTTCGCTTTATCCTGTTCTATTGGAATTCCATTGGAAATCGCACCAGGGATCGTTAACCCAGCCAGGTCAAAATTATAATCATCGTAATAGTTTTCAGTTAGGTTTTCCAAACCAGTTGTTGGAAAACTTCTATTGGTGTAACCAGTACCCAATTTTTCTTCATATAACTTAGGGGGAGTGCTTCCAGCATAGTAGCTGTCCAATTGCATTTGCATGGCCATCTGGTCTAAGTTGGTAGGATAAGTATAAATCCCTGTACACACCACCCTTCCGAAGGCGTCGTATTTGGTATATAACCATTCATTGGTTAAGCGCTGGTTGGCATCCTGCGATAATACAGGTTGATCCAATTTGTTATAGACGATATACTCCTGCTCTTTGCCAGGGATCCTCTTTTCTATTAACCGGTTTCTATTATCGTACTTATATTGGTAACCAAGAGCATCCATACCCCCCGTAATGGCCATAATCGTGGCAGTACTTGCATCCATATTTGGGGGCAAAACATAGGTTAGGTTGCCATAATCATCATATACATAGTAGGTATCATGCCTAGCTTCCAATTGAGAATTCGTATCAGCATAGGTACGTTTTAGAATCACTCTCCCTTGTTTGTCTTTATACTCCTCAGTAGTATGATTTTTTGCAACCCCTGAATGTTGCTCATCTCTTGTTATGGTTTTGTATAACTGGCCAGCACTGTAGAATCCCTGAACTTCAACCTCTAAATTAGGAAAAGCGGTATCCCCTGTAGGAAATTCTACAATGAACAAGCGCACTTGATCATCTGTTTCATTGGTTTGATTACCAAATTCAATTTCGTGACCACCCCCCATAGCCCAGTCTAATCCTGGAGCTGCTTGCTTTTCAATCCTATTTAGCGGGGAAGCTTCAAACTGAATCTTTGAAAACGGATTTGTTGTGTTTTCATATTTTAATGTATTGTAAAAAGCGTTTACCTCGCTTAATGGATCTAGAATAACATCACCATTGTCAGCTGCTGCTTTAGCATAGGGCAAATAATTCTTGGATTGCCTACCAAAACCATCATACACCACAGGAGTGATCAAGTCTTCTTGATTCCCACCGCCATAACGGGTAATTACC
>JBGSWA010000019.1:0-5573 GCA_041752645.1 Gillisia sp.
AATCAAAGATCTACTGCCGCAAAACTACTACTCCAAATCAGCATAAAAAGCATGGGGTTGGTAGAATGCATACTTACTAGCAGCAAAAGCATATGCAAAGTGTGGTGTAGATACAACTTACCCACAAACTTTAGCAAATTGGTTTAGTTATCTTTCATTTCTAGTAAAGAATAGAGAAATGGTTTGGTTTGATGACTACTATAAAAGCCCTAAGCCTGACAAAACAAAACCTTGGATCGTACTAGATCCTGTAATGCCAGATAATAATGTTGTAAAGAATTGGAAAGGTTATCAAATAGATGAATTAGCTGCATGGCTTCAAGAAGCAGCAGAATTTATGAACAAGGCCATTGGTGCGGATTTAGATGGTGATGATGTGAGAAGTCTTGAAAACCTAAAACTAATTTTTGGAAAAATATTTGAATCCCATTGTAAACAATAAACAATTTGAATATGAGCGAAACATTTACAGTTTCTAATACAGAAACATACACAGTAGTCAATGTAAAAGCAGTTATGCAAAATACATATGAAGACATTCTCGGCTTTGCAAATCGTAAGTTGGTTGACTATTCCAGAATAAAATTATGGATTGAAGATATAGTATACCTTCTCAATAAAAGAATTTTACGGTCCTTTGAAATTCAACTATACGACTTAAATGGGGTAATATTCAAATCATATAGGTATGATGTGAACACATACGGATTTATAAATTCAGGAAGTAGTTCTGGTGGAATTAATTACTTTGAAATTCCTGATGGAACAAAACTCGGCTTATTCGCTGATATTGATTTCACACACACGAAAATTGAGGAAGTTAAAGAATACTTATACGAACAAAGAGGCTGGGGTAATAGCGGTTTTGCCATGCAGGGAAACTCCTCTTTTGAAAGAAGTCATTCCAGCGGTAGTTTAGAATTAAAGAGATACGTTGTCAACAAATAAATTTGAATTGGAGTTAAAAATATCAGAATCATATCATCCAAATGCAAATGCAGCTAAAAGCTTTGAAAACCTTATAGCGATTGAGCAACAGAAGGAGGAGTTAATAAATTCTTTGTATTTGCTTTTCGATAAAAGCAATATTGAGAAGTGGCACAAAAAACATCATCACTCTAAACTTTCTTTTCTTACCAAAATTACTGACGCACTTCCACTTGTAATTTTAGCAGGCGATGTTGGTTGTGGTAAAACGGCTTTGGCTAATTCAGTATCTACACCTTTGGGGAAAAAGTTGGACAAACGAATTCTTTGCTTTGAAACGCCTTCAAACATTAGGGGTTCTGGTCGAGTTGGTGAAATATCTAATAGAATTACAGAGACTTTTGCTCATGTAAAAGGAAAGGTTGGGACAAATGATATTGGAATTTTAATTATTGATGAGGCTGATGATTTAGCTACAAGCAGAGAACAAAATCAAGCACATCATGAAGATAGAGCAGGTCTGAATGTTTTAATCAAACAGATTGATTTAATTACTCGTGATGAAGCTAACCTTGCCGTGATTTTAATTACAAATAGAATTAAAGTTCTTGACCCTGCTATTATCAGGCGAGCAACTCAAATAATTACTTTTGAAAGACCTGATAAGTTGGCAAGGGAAAAAGTGTTTCAAAGCATATTTTCAGGAGTTAATTTGAATCAAAAGGAATTGTCAAAATTGGTTGAAGCAACAGAAATGAAAGAGGTTCTTTTTAGCTTTTCCGATTTGATACAAAAGATTGGTAAACAAGCTGTGATAAATGCAATTCAAAAAGATGTTCCTTTCTCGTCTGATATATACTTAGAGGTATTAGCAACTGTAACTCCATCTCCAACCATCACATAAACCCACTATATAATGGAAGATATAAAAGAAGTATCGCTAATTATTATTGCACATTCCGGATTAGATAAAAAGATTAATGAACGCGAATGTCTAAGTGTATTACCGGAAATAGATGCTGAAAATAGAATTTTTATTGACTTTGAAATTTCAAAGGCAAAATTGTCGGAACTATACAATTTGCCTTTTGAACAATTAGCAATTGAACAACAAAGAAAATTTAAGAGAGAAATTGAACCTGTCTTGGTTAAACACCCTAATGCAACTGTTGCATACTTTGGGTTGGCACCTATTCCACTTGCTTTCCAGCTCGGTGTTTTGATGAATAATTTTTCAAAGTATTCTGTTTTTCAATTTCACCATGATAAAAAAATTTGGTACGAAGAGATTAAACCTGTTGATGATAATAGGTTTGAAATTTTAGAATTAGAATTGCCTGAAAAAACAGAGAGGGGGAAAGGCGATGTATTTATTCGTGTAAGCACTTCTTACAGAATCGAGCCACAACATACTCTAGAAGTTCTTGCTAATCCTACAAATGAGTTTGATATTTCATTGAAACAACCTCATGTAGATGCACTGGCAAATCAAGAACAAATAGTTTCTGTGGTAAGAGCATTTCAGTCAGTAATAAGTGCTTACTCAAATTTTCTCCCCGATAGAGATAAGATCCATTTGTTCATTTCTGCAACAACAGGTCTTGCTTTTATTCTCGGAACTAAAATCAATCCGAATGTATGTCCCTTTGTTCAAACCTATCAATTCAGCAAAGATGAATCACCTAAGTATAAAGAAGCTATTTTAATAACAAAAAAGTCTGATAGTGCAATTGCATTTACAAATGACGAGATAAAATTGGCTAATAAAATTAGAAAACAATGGGATAAAGAGTTACAGAATAATATCAAACCCTGGATAAAAGAAAATGCTAATCAACATGATACTTGGTTTTCTCAAATTACAAAGAAAGATAAGGATTTAAAAAAATGTATTTCAGGAAATTGGTTGAAGCTCCCTGATTTAAGTAAGACTACATTAATGAATGACTCAATTGACTTAAAGGTAATAAATGTAGATGGATTTACTTATAACAATATGGAATCTACGTGGCAAATTGACGATGGTATGTTTGTAAGTTTAAGCAATAGATTAGGTAAGTTTGAAAATACAGAAGTATCAAAGGCAGGTAGGTTGTTTTTATTTCATGAAGGACTTCATTTTAGTGATGAGGGGCACAATTTAACAACGGAAATTGCAAATGGAATTGGAAAATTTCCTAAAGTAATTGAGGAAGCTGATTATCAGGCGGATGTTTGGGCATTGCTTTATGAATACAAATATTCAAGCATGTTCCATAATGTAACTGTTGATGGAAATCTGAAAAAGTTTTTCCTTGATTCAATTGATACTGCCGTTGAAACAATGTGGTCGTTTGTTGATGTGGGTGCGGAATTATCGGAAATTCAAATTCGTTCAATGAACCGATTCCTTAACTGGTATTGGCAATGGGTAAGGATAGAGAGGTTGTCAGGAAACGGAAACTTAAAAGAGATTATTGAAGTACTCTTTGATAAACCTGTGATTGAATTTGCTGGTGCTGATATATTCACTTTAGATGGGCAAAGGATTTTTTACAAACTTAACTCTAACCAAAGGCAAAACTATGAAATGGCTATTTTTTATAAAAACAGAGTAAGCAGATTTACACCTATAGGTATTTTCAAAATAGTTGAAGGCTTCAGAGAGTTGAATGGAAACAAAGTAAAAGAAGGATTAAGAAGTTTTTTAACTTCTCTGGGTTAAAATTAATATTTGGTTAGATTTTTTTTTGATGATATTGGTAAACACAGCTATTAGAATCTTTTAGTTTTATACATAGTAATGTGAAAATCAGGGAAGAAGTGAGGATAAGGCTGAAGCCATAGTGTTGATAAAGGGGTATAAACTATATTGTCAACCGAGTTATACACGTTAAAGAAGTTGTTTTGCACAAAATATTAGTTTGATAACTAATTTATTTGACATTCAAGAAAATCTATATAATTTTTTATATTTTAGATTTTGTAATACACAAGCTTTGAAAATAAGAAAGATAAAAAGTAAAAGAAGAAAGCCCCGGACGGTAACCCGAGGCCTTCTGAGAAAAGTGCTTAAAAGCTGTGCTTTTCACATGTTGTAAATGGTGGGACAAATGTAGGGGTTGTAATTGAATATGTACAACTCCTACTAATAAAGTTTTCTAAACGGCAAATTACACGCCGGCAACATCCTTTTTATAAGCTTTTCGGCTATTAGGCCTGCTAATCCGCAAGTTACCTGCGGGCCATTTATTTAGTCACTCATAAAAATCTAAAAAATGAGTAAGAAAAATCAACATGTGGTCCCGCATGGTAAAGAATGGGCAGTAAAAGGAGCCGGAAATTCAAAAACTACAGTAATTACCGAAACCCAGAAGGAAGCCATTGAAAGGGCTAAGGAGATTGCTAAAAACAATGATTCCGAGTTATTTATTCACAATCGTCAGGGCCAAATTAGGGAGCGGAATACCTATGGACAAGACCCAAATCCGCCGAAAGGCTAAAAGGAGGTAAGTATGAGTTATCCCAGGTATGAAATTTTTAAGGATAAAATTGGAGAGTTTAGATTTAATTTAATTGCTACCAATTACAAAGTTGTTCTTACCAGCAGTGAAGGTTATAAAAATAAGTATGATTGTGAGAGAGCGATAGAGATATGTCAAACAAACTCCCATTACGATCAATATTACAGCAGGCGTACGACAATTTCACAACAATATTATTTTACGCTTATGGCAGTAAATGGAAAAGATATTGGAAGAAGTGAGGATTATCAAACAGCCGTTGGAAGAGATCAGGGAATTAATGTAGTTAAGCGTGATGGGGGTACAAAAATAATTATTTATAAACCCTGAAAAAAGGCCTAACCCGCCGGGCATGATGTGGCGTATTCGAAACTTTAAATCTTTTATTATGATTAGAAAATATGGCTCATATATGCCTATAGATCAAGTAAGGATATGTAATGCACAGAATACATGTATTGATGTCCGTGGGGATAATGCAAGGATTTTGATCATTGGTATATTGGTAGTATTGATGGCAATGGCTATGTATTATGCAAAGCGAGCATAATGTTCTTTTGATAATAATAGTAGGGTTGATATTTAATATTGGCCCTACTATTTTTTTGGGTTTACGATTCCTGAAGGGTAATAAAATGGCATCATTGAAATAGAAAGCGGTTAGGTTCTCTTGCGCAAGTATTAGAATCACCGGTTAACTCCATGGTGTTCCTTCCTGTTTAACCCATTTTGCTCATGATTGGCAATTTTTGGTTAAATTTCTTCTTCCAAGTATTTTAATCAATAGGGAGCCTAATATCTGATTTATAGTGTCTTCGAATATGCCAAATAATTTTGGCAAATTAAATGATATAAATTTTGCCGGTACCTTTACTGTTTGTCCGTGGCAGATATGTATTAAAGGCATGTTGGTTTTAAAATAGATAACCATAAAGGGACAATAAGTAATCTGTTAACAAACCGGTTCGCACAATCTTCAATTATTATCATAAATCACACTAACAATAGTGATAGAACTAATCTTTGATCAATTCACAATCGTATTGAAAAGGTACACGCAATTACTGTAGTTTGGATATTTAAGGATTGTAAAATTACGCTTATTGTTTAAAAATGCAAACCCAAATAGCGATGGTATTGGGG
>JBGSWA010000020.1:0-8105 GCA_041752645.1 Gillisia sp.
TCCTGCTGGCACTAGGGGCAATGATGATTGGGTTTAGGTTTTTCAGGAAAAGGCTTTGGTTCAGGAAATTTGGTGGGGAGTTAATATTAAAAATGCCGGTGCTGGGGTCTTATGCGCGAAAGGTTTATTTAACCCGGTTTATCCATACCATGATGCTACTTACCAATTCCAAAATCCCGGTGATAAATGGGCTGAATATGGTTAGGAAAATGGTTGACTTTTATCCGCTACAAAACAGTTTAAAACAAGTTGAAGCGGATATTTTAATGGGGGAACGAATGAGCTTCAGCTTTCACAAACACAAGATTTTCGATAAGAAAATAATCGCTCTTTTAAAAGTAGCGGAAGAAACCAACCAAACTGAATTTATTTTTCAACGTCTCTACGATCAATATTCAAAAGACGTTGAATATCAATCTCAGACTATAACCAATGTTTTAAACCCACTTTTGACTTTAATGGTGGGTTTTATTGTAGGGGTTATTCTAATCGCTATGTATTTACCAATGTTTAAGTTGAGCAGTGTGATTGGGTGATATCTTCCTGATTATTTGTCAATATCTTCAATTTGTATAAAAAAACATCAATTAACTACAAAACCGTAAAAGAAGTATGGTTTTGCAGTACTTCCAGGGATTTTAATTCTTCTACTTTCGTTTAAGGCCACACATAACATTTCGGGCTATTTTCTAAATTCAAAGTTTTTATCCGATGAATCAAAAAATATTTCTTCTTGCTATTTTATTTCTGCAGTGCATTTTTGTTATAGGGCAGACAAGTGATGTTTCGGAATTACCCAACTTCATACCACCTTCTCCAACCGCTTACGAGCTTGGAAAATATGGGCAGGTCCCTGTTGGTATGTTTACGGGTACACCCAATGTAAATGTTCCATTGTATCAATACAACACAAAAAATTTGACTGTACCAATTTCGTTAAGTTATAATTCTAACGGGATAAAAGTGGATCAATTATCCTCCAATGTTGGTTTGGGTTGGAGTCTAAATATAGGTGGTGTGATATCCCGCATTACAAGGGATAAATCGGATGAAGAAAATGCGCTCTTTTTTCCGGAGGAAGAAATTTCAGAGGCGGGTGTACGAAGTCCCATGGCCCTTGATTTTTTTTATATGGCGGGAATGGATGATGTGGATACGGAAACCGATCTGTTTATGTACAATTTTAATGGTTACTCCGGAAGCTTTGTATTTGATAATAATAAAAGAATTGTTCAGTTACCCAAAAAGGATATCCGAATTGAACATTATGGAGAAGGAACTGCTGTTGGATTCAGAATAACAACTCCCGATGGAGTAAGTTACACCTTTTTGGATGAAGAAATCTCATTAAACAGGATTTCAGGCGGAGGGCTCAATCCGCCCCTGGATAACCCAACCACCACTGCCTGGTATTTAACCAGGATTGAACATCCCAAAGGAGATATAATAAATTTTGTATATGTGAACAATAACTATAGCTATGTTGGAGGGAAAACCCAATCATTTCAGGTTTTGTCACCCCTACTACAGCCCACTTGTTCTGGAATGGCGGCTGGCGGTTATAATATCTTTCCAACACCTACAACTACATATAATAGCAATGTAAATCATGTTGGAAAAAAACTAGTAGAGATTAACAGTAATTTCCCTTCTAGTGGGAAAATTTTTGTTCAATCAGATTTAAACCATCCGGGTGTTCCCGGACATAGTCTGGTAACAGGTATTTCTGTAAAAAACCAATCCTCTCAAACAATCGAGAATTTTGGATTTGAATATATATTTACGGGAAATAACCGGGTTTTTCTTCAGGAAATCGCATATATGGATCCTGATAAAAAATACAATTTTGACTATTTAGACCCGGCAGGACTTACATCAAGGTTATCATTTAGCCAGGATCATTGGGGGTATTATAATGGTAAAAGCAATAGCTATTTATTTCCAAATCCTCAAACTTTAGGGCCTAATATATCCCAACAATTAACTGCTCATGATATGGGGGCCGATAAATCTATTGACACCTTATATGCGGCAAAGGGTTTATTGAAAAAAATAATTTATCCTACAAAAGGGTCAAATGAATTTATATACGAATCAAATACATACCGGGGTGATGTTACTATCTATGATGAACATAAATACTCTCTGGCTTTAACAGGAGACTCGGAACAATTTGAAATGGGATATGGGAATGATGATATTAAATCACTTAGTGTTCTCTATGATCAGGAAGTTGAGGTTTATTTAAGCGCATATTTTAACAGTTCAGTGTGTCCTTCAGGTTCCAACACCGGAAAATCCAAAGCCACCTTTTCCATACAGGATTTAGCTGACAATAGCTTTGTAACTTTATTTTCGAGATCGGCATATGGGTATTTTACTTCTCTTGGTAATTCATATACGGTTGGTCCGGACACGAATTACAAGATTTATGCATATCTCAAGGTAGGTAAAAATTATACCTTGAAGCTTCATCCAACTTTTGAATGTGTTACCTCAGGAGCAATGCTCTGGTATAAGAAGGAGGTTCCACATACGGTGACCACTAATATTAAAACAGGAGGTTTAAGAATTCAACAGGTGAAATCTTACGATCCTGTAAGTAATAAAACCAATACTGACCGTTATTACTACGGAAAGATAGGGTCAAAAAATATTTCTTCCGCTGAAAAAGGGCAAACCCCTTATTATATTTCAAATACTACTAACAGGATCCAATGTGATCCTGGCTCCTTTACGGATGTAACCTATTTGAATTTAGCATCAAATAGTATGAGGTCACTCTATAATTCTTCAGGTTCCAATACCACCTATTATAATTATGTGACCCTAAGTCATGGAGGAAATAACTTCGAAAATGGAGGAGAAGAACACGAATTCATCCTTGATAATGATTACCCTGGCAGGACACTCTTTGGGGACCATATAGAATCTTCTCCCTGGACTAATTTTGGTTGGAGTAATGGATTGGAAAAAAGAAGTTCTATTTTTAAAAAAAATGACGATGGATCATTTGTTATATTGAACGAAACCATTAATGAATATAAAGAAGACCCTCGGCTTTTTGATGAGGTGTATGGTTATTCAGTTAGAAAAAAATTTCATTTACCATATCCAGGTGAAATTAACTACTCATGCACATCAAAAGACATTAACAAGGTATATGAAGAGTACTATTGTGCCGCTTCTCACAATCACATTTGGGGATCCAGTGCATTATCTAGTTATGGTGGAGCACAGATGTGCACTGCTTCGGGAAATGACAATAAGGTACGATTACGCCCCCATCCCTGCAACAGTGGCAATAAGCAGGTAGGTGATATTATTAGCTACCCTGATTATTTGGATAATTTGGATATTCAGGAGTATAAATCCATTTCTTATTGGCATTATTTGGATTCAAGTACAAATATTCAATATGATGAATTTGGCCAAAATCCAGTGACGGTTGTCACTGAAAATTATTATGATAATCCGAGACATAAACAATTAACAAGACAAAAATCTTCTGGTAGTAAAAATAATTCTATAGTCACTACATTTTTTTATCCGGGGGATGTACAGGGTGTTTCAGACTTGGAATATGATGATCTTACTACTTCAGAATATAATGCAATAGACAAGTTAAAAGAGGTAAGAGATGACGGTCAAACAGGTCTATATTTTATAGGAACGCCTGTTCAAACTAAAAAACAGGTTTTAAACAGCAGCGAAATTACCCTTTCAACAACTGTGGAACGCACAAATTTTAAAGAAATAAACAATATAATATTACCGGAGTTTATACAAACAACCAAGGCTAATAACCCTTTGGAAAATCGAATAAAATACCTCAGGTACGATAATAATGGAAATCCACAGGAAATTGCGCGGCAGGATGGCCCCTCTGTTGTATATATATGGGGTTATGACAAATTATATCCTATTGCAAAAATAGAAAATGCCACTTATGCGGATATAGCCTTGGCCTTGAGTGTTTCTAGAGCTACCTTAGATGGTTATTCCGAGGCCGATTCGACGGCTATCAACGGCCTTCGCTCCAGTTTACCTCAGGCTATGGTTACGACATACACCTATCAACCATTGATTGGAGTTACAAGTATAACAGATCCTAAGGGTTACACTACCTCCTATGAGTATGATGATTTCAATAGATTGGAATACGTAAAAAATGCTGATGGAAAAATTTTAAACAAAAACGAATACCACTATAAGGGGCAACTATAAATTTCAACATAAAATTAATCATATGAAATTCAATAAAAAAATAGCAATCGTTTTACTGATTCTGACAAGTTTTACAACCCAAAATGTTTTGTCTCAAAATAAAATTGATACAGAATTATTAACCGGTACTTGGGTATTTGATTATGATAAGACCATTGCTGAAATGGATCCAGAAAAGCTTGAAGACTTTAATAAAATAACGTCAAATCCTGCCCGGCTTTCACTTATAGAAGAAACTTATAAAAACAGGAAAATATTTTTTTTAGAAAGGGGACATTATATCCAGGAACAGGCAAATGGGAATAAAATAGAAGCCACCTGGAAAATTAAAAACGGCAATATTATTAAGTTGCTTAACACAAAAGGATCAGGTAAATCCTATCAAATAGTTAAATTAAATAATGACCAGCTTATACTTATAACTGGAACAGTCTCGAACAGAAAACGAACTCCATTATTTTCTACATGTTATTTTAAAAAAGCACAATAGTAAACATTCGATAAAACTATAGATAGCCATGAAAAACCAAACTTTAAACTTGGATAAAATATATTCTCTTATTTTTATTTTTTTATTTATAGGGTTACACATTCACGCACAAACAATTGCCCAAGATGCACCATATACCCTTGTGGGGCCAACAGAAAACCTAACTCAAATTTCAACATATAGTGTATATGAAAATGGGGGGAATGTAGATTATGATGTAAATGTAAATTGGAAGGTTAAAGGAGGAACTATTCTAAATGAGGGAGCCACAACAAGTAATGGGATAAGCCAAATTAATATTTTTTCTTATAATGGGAATATTGTACCAACCATTGAAGTGCAATGGTTTGAATATGGAAGCGAACATTATATTGAGGCAAACATTGTGGATTATTACGGGGATTCCTGGTTTTTTCACGTTGATTTTACTATAGATATCACGCTTTCACCACTAAATCCCTCTAACACTACTTTAGGTAATGATTATCCATATACTCTTGAGTTATTAACAGATGACCCTGCTGAAATTTCAAAATATAGTGTATATGAAAATGGTGGGTCTGTAGATTTTGATTTAGCCGTAAGTTGGAAGGTTAAAGGAGGAGTTATTCTAAATCAGGGAGCCACCATGAGTAATGAGATAAGCCAAAAATATATGTATTCTTCTACTGCGAGTATCGTTCCAACTATTGAAGTACAATGGTTTAATGATACAGGAGAACGTTCTATTGAGGCAAGTATCGTGGATTATTATGGAGAATCCTGGCTTTTTCATAAAGATTTCAACACTGATACAATAATATATCAACTTAACACTTCTACCGCCATAATTGGGAATGATAATCCATATAATCTCCTAGGACCAATTGAAAGCCTTACTCAAATTTCAAAATATGATATTAGTGGTAATTTAGGCGATGTGGAATTAGATTGGTCAGTTAAAGGAGGTGTTATATTAAATCAACAAGCAACTATCAGTAATGGAATAAGTCATTTAAATAATAATGCCTCAAGTATCGAAGTGAGGTGGATAGATAATGAAGAAGATCATTATGTTTATGCGTTTCTTTTAGATTCCTGGTATGGAGATTATTGGATTATACATACAGATCTAACTATGGATTCGACACCTGATTTCACAAGTACCCCAACAGTTCTAAGTAATGAAAACTATATTTATACTATTAACTATCAAGAAGGCTATACAGAAGCTGGGCTTTCAAATGTTCCAAATAGTGATAAAATTGAATCTGTTACTTATTTTGACGGATTAGGAAGACCTAAACAACAAATAGCCATCAGGGGAGGAGGTCAAGGGCAGGATATTTTAACTCATATACAATATAATGATTTTAGCAGAAAGGATAAGGATTATTTACCATATATAATTGGAACTAATGGTGGAGCATTTAGAACTGGCGCTTTAGATGAAACCAATAGCTTTTACGATAAAGCTAATTACGAGGCAGATTTTCCGGGAATGACAACTGCAACGATTAACCCCTACTCACAAAAACTATTTGAAGCATCACCACTTAACAGGGTGTTACAACAGGCGGCACCGGGCGCAAGCTGGAAATTGGGTACAGGACATGAAATAAAATTCAATTACCAAACCAATGTCGCCGGCGAAGTAAAACTTTATTCTGCCTCTGCAACCTGGAATGCCACCTCAGGATTGTTCAACACCAGTTTGGTAAATGGAGCGGGCACCGTATTTTATGGAGCTGGCCAATTGTACAAAACCATAACCTATGATGAAAACACGACTGCAACCCCAACCGAAACAAATGGTTCTACGGTTGAGTTTAAAAACAAGCAAGGACAGGTTGTCTTAAAAAGAACCTATAATGAAGGCGTTAAGCATGATACCTATTATGTGTATGACGATTATGGCAACCTGACATACGTTATACCGCCAAAAGCCGATTTTGCCATTACAACGGCCATATTGGATGATCTCTGCTACCAATATAAATACGATTCCAGAAACCGCCTGGCAGAAAAAAAGATACCGGGAAAACAATGGGAGTTTATCGTCTATGATAACCTGGACAGACCTGTCGCCACAGGCCCTGCCTTCTCTCCATTTACCTCTCCAATAGGGAACGGCTGGTTAATAACCAAATACGATGCTTTTAACAGGCCGGTAATTACCGCCTGGATGCCGGCAAGCGTTACAAGCGCAGGACGAAAAGCACTTCAAGATGCCAGAAATTCGGAGCGTACCAACCTTAGCGAAACCAAAATAGCCACCACTGCCAATACTACCATAAATGGAGTTGCTTTTCGCTATACCAACGTGGCTTTTCCTACCTCCGGGTATCATGTGCTGACAGTAAGCTATTTTGACGACTATAATTTTCCGAATGCCCCAGCCATACCAGTTAAAGTAGAAGAGCAAACGGTTTACTACAACACCACGGTAAAACCCAAGGGGCTACCTACAGGTACTTGGACAAGAGTATTGGAAACCAGCACATTATATAAAAATGAAATGGCATATTCATTGTATGACTCCAAAGCAAGACCTATACGAAGTTATGTCAAAAACTATTTGGGGGGTTATACTTATGTTGACAGCAAACTTGACTTTACGGGGAAACCCGAATACATCATCACAAAGCATAAATTGCTTGGCACAAGTACAGAACTCACCACAAGAGAAGAATTTGTATATACAGACCAGGGCCGACTGCTCACCCAAACGAACCAGATAAATGGCGGGACAAAACAACTTATCGCTAAAAATGACTATGATGAACTTGGCCAGTTAATAAGCAAAAAGGTGGGTGGCACGGATATTACGGGAAATACCGGATTGCAAACGGTGGATTATACCTATAACGTTCGTGGTTGGTTGAAACAAATAAATGATCCAACCAGTTTGGGAACCGATCTCTTTGGCTTTAAACTAAACTATAACACAAAAGAGCTGGGAAGCACCAATGCTAATCTTTACAATGGGAACATTAGTGAAACCATATGGAAAACGGCAAATGATGTAAACAGCAATAAAACAAGAGGCTATGCTTATTCTTATGATGCATTAAATAGGATTATCTATGCAGATTATGGGATTAAAACAACCGGGAGTTATAATTTAGGATCTGGGTATGATATGCAAATAAATGTATATGATAAGAATGGTAATATAAAAGATCTTTCCCGATATGGAGCTTCAGGGAAGATTGATCAATTGACATATAACTATTTTAATAACGAAGCAAGCAATAAGTTATTAAAAGTTGCTGATGCAATAAGCGGAACTGATGGTTTTAAAAATGGATCTACGGGTGATGATTATGTTTATGACGCCAATGGAAACATGACATCTGATGCCAACAAAGGAATTACCGCCATTACCTACAACCACTTAAATTTACCC
>JBGSWA010000021.1:0-66231 GCA_041752645.1 Gillisia sp.
GGGTACGTTGCCACTGTTCTGGTTCAGGAAGGATCTGTGAAAATTGGAGATTACATATTAGCCGGAAGACATACTGGTAAGGTTAAGGCAATGCAGGATGAACGCGGGAAGGATGTGAAGGTTGCGGGGCCATCAACCCCTGTCTCTATTTTAGGTCTAGACGGAGCGCCTCAGGCAGGTGATAAGTTCAGGGTAATGTTGGATGAGCGCGAGGCAAAAGATATTGCTTCAAGACGAACACAGTTGCAAAGGGAACAATCCGTAAGGACTCAACGACATATTACCCTGGATGAAATTGGTCGCCGAATTGCATTAGGGGAATTTAAAGAAATCAATATCATCCTTAAAGGTGATGTGGATGGATCTGTGGAAGCATTGACAGATAGTTTCCAAAAACTCTCCACAGAAGAAATTCAAGTCAATATTATACATAGAGGAGTTGGGCCTATAACTGAGAGCGATGTTCTCCTTGCCTCTGCTTCCGATGCAGTGATCATTGGATTTAATGTGCGTCCGGCTGGAAATGCCAGACAATTGGCAGATAAAGAGGAAATTGATGTAAGGACTTATTCAATTATCTATGACGCTATCAACGATTTAAAGGATGCGATGGAAGGTATGTTGACTCCTGAAATGAAGGAGGAAATTACCGGAACCGCTGAGATCAGGGAGACTTTTAAAATTTCCAAAATTGGAACTATTGCAGGTTGTATGGTAACTTCAGGAAAAATTGTCAAGAACAACGGTATCCGATTGATCAGAGATGGTATCGTAATTCACACGGGCGAACTTTCATCCTTAAAACGATTTAAAGATGATGCGAAAGAAGTGGCAAAAGGCTATGATTGTGGGATGCAGGTGAAGAATTACAATGATATTAAAGAAGGGGATATTATAGAAGGATATCAGGAAGTTGCTGTTAAAAAGAAAATGAAGAAGTAGCAAATTCTATTGCTAATATAAAAAATGAGGTTGCACGGGTTTTAATACCTTTACAACCTTTTTTTTATGGGATAATTTCAGCCTTTTTGAGCCTACGGGATCTGTGTGCAGAATAATCGATCTTCAGCTTTAGAAGTGCTCTGTCTGCCTCCAACTGATTTTGGACCTGTTGTGCTGCCTGCCACTTCCCCCTTCCGCGTCCCTTGTTAGCACCGAGTTTCTCTTTTAATTAGGTATCCTAGCTTTTTATTACGGGCAAGGTGCTGTTTTTATCAGGGTTTTGTTAGTTAGTTGGAAGCCTAATAAAAGTGGTTTAATCAGCCAGATTATTGTGAGATCATCTGGTTGGGATGTGGTAAACGAAACTGTTGGTAGTTCTGTGGATTCCCAGAAAATTGAATTTCTTGGGACCATGCAAAAAGCGAATCATGCCCCTTACTCCTCAGGTTTTTTTGGGTTTGGATAAAGAATTGGAATTTGTCTGGAAACACAATTAAATATAAAAGAGTCTTCTCTAAACCCTGAAAAAGCTATTGATATAGAAAAGATAATAGGGCAGCTCAGTTTTCAATCCCCATATTCAACTGCAGAATTCTATAGATTAGTGCTAAAAAATCAGGAACAAGAAGATTTAGTAATCCTGTTCAATTTAGATAAGCACCTAGCCTGAAATCCAGGGTGATATCATGTGCATCAGGAAAACAAAGAAAATGCACATGCTATAACTGACAATAAAAACGGGGTTGCATGGGTTTATATCTGTACAGCCCTTTTTTTTATGGGGTAATTTCAGCCTTTTTGTGGCTTCGGGATAAATGCTGCAGAATAATCGCTCTTCATCTTTAGAAGTGCTCTGTCTGCCTCCAACCGGTTTCGAAAATTTCCGACCCAAACCTTATAATTTGGAGTCTCATATATTATTTCTGATGGCCAGGAGTCATATTTGGAACGGAAGGCCTTGATTATTTCGCTGGCAGTGTTATTATCTCCATAATACAACTGTATTTTATAGCGTTCTCCAAACTTCCCGGCCTTGGTCATCTCAGCATTCAAGATATTCAATTCAGGTATTAATTCATTTTGCTCAATATTGACACGACCGTTTTGGGCTGTGCTGATTTGAATTATTCCCAGGAGAAAAATTCCTATCAGGAAACGATCTTTAACTTTTAATAATCTCATATCAAATAGGTTTGGTGTAAAAGTAAAACTTAATAACTTATATGTGGGCAAGTTTATTATTTAGACTTGGTCTAAATTAAGGCCTAACACGAACCTACCATTTCCAAAATCCACTTTAATTGTTACTTTTGTTGCTGAATTTTTTAGGTACGCCAGTTTATTTTAACACAATTAGTTATAAAATATCGTGCCAAAAATAAGAAGCTAATTCAACTTAAAATATGAAAAAGGTGAAATTCCGCCATTCAACCACTCGCTTTCTGTTATTATCAGTAGTGTTTTTGCTTTCATTTTCCGCCCTCACTTTCTCCCAGGAGAAACTAGCATCGCCAATTACCGAGCAACCAGTTGTTGAAGTTACTGATACTCCTGGGTCTTCGCTAGGCGATCCTGCAAATGGAAAATCTCTGTTTAATTCCCTTTGCGCTGCTTGCCATAAGCCTTATTCGAAATCTATTGGGCCTGCTCTGCACGGTTTGACCGATAGGCGAGGTGCAGAATGGATAAAATCATGGATTCATAATTCTTCAGCCTTAATTGCTTCCGGAGATCCTGAAGCGGTTGCAATCTTTGAGGAATACAACAAAATGCCGATGCCCCCATTCCCGCAATTAACGGATGTGGAAATTGGAGATATTCTGGCCTATGTGGAAACACCTAAACCTGAGCCCCAAGTTGCCGTTGGTCCTGTTGCACAAGAAGGAACTGCCTCTTCCCAGGTTGGGATATCCAGCAATATTATCCTGGGGATTTTAGCCTTTGTGCTATTGATGCTTTTGGTGATTTTATTTCTTGTCAATAGAACACTTAGGAAATTTGCGGTTGCAAGTGGGGTAGAATTACCTGAAAAGGAACAAAGAACCCCGCTTTGGAGGTCCTTTGTTCAAAATCAATTTTTGGTATTGGTCACCGCGATACTTTTATTGCTTGGGAGCGCTTATTTTATATATGGTTTTTTCATGCAGGTTGGGGTAGATCAGGGATACCAGCCTATTCAGCCTATTCATTATTCACATAAAATTCACGCAGGTGATAACATGGTGGATTGTAAATTTTGTCACTCCTCTGCCAGGACTTCCAAACAAGCTGGTATTCCTTCATTAAATGTATGTATGAATTGTCATAAGGCTATTGGGGAAGTGGCGGAAGCAACTGCAACCGAGGAATACTCAAAAGAATTCTACGATAAGGAAATTGTCAAGTTATATGATGCGGTAGGTTGGGATCCTGCTACACTCACTTATTCTGGAGTGACCAAACCAGTAAAATGGGTCCGAATTCACAACCTGCCCGATTTTGCATATTTTAATCACTCCCAGCACGTGACTGTTGCCGGGGTTGCTTGCCAAACCTGTCATGGTCCCGTTGAGGAAATGGAGATTGTATCTCAAAACACTCCGTTAACCATGGGTTGGTGTATCAATTGTCACCGTGAAACTAATGTGAATCTCGCAGGTAATGAATATTACCAAAAGATCCACGAAGAACTGTCTAAAAAATACGGTGTTGAAGCTTTGACAGTGGCTCAATTAGGTGGGTTGGAATGTGCAAAATGTCACTATTAATAAAAAAAGTGTTACCTGCACAAGCGGGTATTTAATTACGAAGTTAATATCTAGATATATATGTCAGCAAACAAGAAATACTGGAAAAGTGTTGAGGAACTGGATGAAAATAGTTCTATTGTTGAGAGACTCCAGCAAAAAGAATTTGTAGAAGAAATTCCAACTGATGAATTTTTAGGGAATAAGGAATCCCTGAGTAACTCAGCAACCACCCGACGCGATTTCTTGAAATATGTCGGTTTTACAACTGCAGCCGCCTCACTTGCTGCCTGTGAAGGGCCGGTAATTAAATCCATTCCTTATGTAGTTCAGCCAGAAAGAATTGTGCCCGGAGTGGCAAATTTCTATGCGACTGCAATTGCAGATGGGTTCGATTTTGCGAGTGTTTTGGTAAAAACCCGGGAGGGACGTCCTATAAAAATAGAAAATAATATCCTGTCCACCTCAAAGGCAGGAGTAAATGCGAGGGTTCACGCTTCGGTGCTTTCCCTATACGATGGTAAGCGCTTAAAACGCCCAATGGCAAACGGACAAAATGTTTCCTGGGAAGAATTTCATAATCAGGTTGGCAAGGCATTAAATAGTATTGAAGGAGAAATAGTTCTTTTGACTCAAACTTTTGCCAGTCCTTCTACCTCAAATTTAATTAAAGAGTTTTCTGCAAAATTCGGGAATGTGCGCCATGTGGTGTATGATACAGTTTCTGAAGATGCTGCGCTAAATGCTTTTGAAGCCAAATTTGGAACAAGGGCTTTAGCCAATTACGATTTTTCTAAAGCACAAACTATAGTTTCTATCGGTGCAGATTTCCTAGGAGATTGGAACGGAGGTGGTTTTGATGCCGGATACGCAAAAGGCAGGGTTCCTGAAAATGGAAAAATGTCACGACATATCCAGTTTGAAGCAAATATGTCTCTGACCGGTGCAAATGCAGATAAACGAATTCCCGTAACACCTTCTCAACAAAAGGCGGTATTGGCAGCATTATACGGATATATAACTGGAGGTGCTTCATCTAGTAATCTCCCTGGAAATATAGATGATGCCGTAGTTAAAGCCGGGAATCAATTAAGAAAATCAGGAAACCACGCTGTTGTGGTTACAGGCTTACCTGATACCGATGCGCAATTACTTGTTCTTGCGATTAACCAGGCCTTGGGTAGCCAGGTGATCGATACAGATAATCCAAGGATGATCCGCCAGGGGAGTGCTCAGGCAGTTTCAAAATTAGTTCAGGATATGAAGAGTGGAAGTGTAGGAGCCTTATTGATTGCTGGGGTAAATCCTGCATATAGCTTGCCTAATTCCAAAGAATTTATTGAAGCACTTAAAGGGGTTGAGATTTCGGTAGCTTTTTCAATGAAGGAGGATGAAACTGCGAAACTCTGTAAATTTATTGCCGCTACACCACATTATTTGGAAAGCTGGGGTGATATTCAATTTACCAAAAACAATTTCAGCTTTATGCAGCCTACCATCAGGCCATTGTTTGATACAAGACAATTTCAGGACTGTTTAATGAAATGGAACGGAAACAGTATCTCATATTACGAGTATATAAAGGATACATGGAGCGGCTCTCTAGGGCTTGGTTCCTGGAATGATGCCCTTCACGATGGAATTTTTGAAGGAACTGTTCCCATTGTTGCCGCTGCTATAACTTCAGAAACTGCCTCAACGGTTAATATCAGTACTTCAGCCTCAAAGCTAAGTCAGGCAGGAGAAATTAAGGGATTTGAACTTGTGCTCTATACAAAGGTTTCTATGGGAGACGGGCAGCAAGCCAATAACCCGTGGTTGCAGGAAATGCCGGATCCTATTACCAGATCATCCTGGGATAATTATGTGACAATTTCCAAAACCGATGCCGAAACTCTCGGAATAATAAATGAGAATGTGGCAAATGGTGCGCTTAACGGAAGTTATGTGAACCTTAAAATGGAGGGGGTTGTAGTAGAAAATATACCCGTTATTATCCAACCCGGACAAGCTAAAGGATCTCTGGGTCTTGCATTGGGTTACGGAAAAAAAGAAGGGATTAAAGAAGAAATGCAGGTAGGGGTAAATGCTTTTCCGCTATATAAAGATTTTAAATCGGTTCAAAACGTTACTTTAGAGAAGGCTTCAGGAATGCATGAATTTGCCTGTGTTCAATTGCAAAACACATTGATGGGCCGGGGCGATATCATCAAGGAAACTACCCTTGAAATTTTTAATACCAAGGAGGTGGAGGAGTGGAACAAGGTTCCTGTAGTATCACTAAATCATATGGAAACCCAGGTAACTTCTCCTGAAGTTGATCTGTGGCAATCCTTTGACCGTGAGGTAGGCCACCACTTTAATTTGTCCATAGATCTAAATGCATGTACTGGATGTGGTGCCTGTGTTATTGCGTGTCATTCTGAAAACAATGTGCCGGTAGTGGGTAAAGTGGAAATTAGAAAATCCCGGGATATGCACTGGCTGCGCATCGACCGTTATTACTCTTCTGAAGAGACCTTTAACAATGATATCGATAAAAAAGAAGATATTTCCGGACTTGGACAGTCACTTTCCCAATTCGGGGAATTGGAGCAACCGGGAGATAATCCGCAAGTAGTATTTCAACCGGTAATGTGCCAACACTGTAACCATGCACCCTGTGAAACAGTATGCCCTGTGGCCGCGACTTCTCATGGGCGTCAGGGCCAGAATCAAATGGTTTATAACAGATGTGTCGGTACTAGATATTGCGCAAATAACTGTCCTTACAAGGTGCGGCGTTTCAATTGGTTTAAATACTCAGGTAATGATGAGTTTGATTATCACATGAATGATGATTTGGGCAGAATGGTGTTAAATCCCGATGTTACTGTGAGATCAAGAGGGGTAATGGAAAAATGCTCTATGTGTATTCAAAAAACGCAAAAAACCATTTTGGATGCAAAGCGGGATGGCAGGGTGATAGAAGATGGTGAATTCCAAACAGCCTGTTCAGCGGCCTGTGATAAAGGGGCAATGGTCTTTGGGGACATAAACCATAAGGAAGCTAGGATCGTTAAAATGAAGGAGGATAAAAGAATGTATCACTTGTTGGAATATGTAGGAACCAAACCAAATGTGATGTATCAAACCAAGATAAGGAATATTTCAGAAGCATAATAAAGTAAACAATTAAAGAATCAATTAAAAAGGATATGTCTCATTACGAAGCACCAATACGAAAGCCTTTAGTTACCGGAGATAAAACCTATCACGATGTAACCATAGATGTGGCTGCAGCTGTTGAGGGTAAAGCAAATAGGTCCTGGTGGATAGTTTTTTCTATCGCACTTGTCGCTTTTCTCTGGGGTTTGGGTTGTATAATTTATACCGTTTCCACGGGTATTGGAACCTGGGGACTCAACAAAACCGTGGGCTGGGCCTGGGATATCACCAACTTTGTTTGGTGGGTAGGTATCGGTCACGCAGGAACGCTTATTTCAGCGGTATTGCTGTTGTTCCGCCAAAAATGGAGAATGGCGATCAACCGATCAGCAGAGGCTATGACCATCTTTTCTGTAATGCAGGCAGGATTGTTTCCTATAATCCACATGGGGCGTCCCTGGCTAGCCTATTGGGTACTTCCTATCCCTAATCAATTTGGTTCCCTATGGGTGAATTTTAACTCTCCTCTGCTTTGGGATGTATTTGCAATTTCTACCTATTTATCTGTTTCCCTGGTGTTTTGGTGGACAGGTCTTCTTCCTGATTTTGCAATGATCCGAGATAGGGCCGTAAAACCTTTTCAGAAAAAGATCTACGGAATTTTGAGTTTTGGATGGAGCGGAAGGGCCAAGGATTGGCAACGTATGGAAGAAGTGTCCTTGGTACTTGCCGGTTTGGCAACTCCTCTTGTACTTTCGGTTCATACAATTGTATCCTTTGACTTTGCCACCGCCGTAATTCCTGGATGGCATACTACCATTTTTCCTCCATATTTTGTTGCCGGTGCTGTGTTTTCAGGATTTGCAATGGTCAATACACTCCTTATAATTATGCGGAAGGTTTCAAATCTGGAAGATTATATTACCATCCAGCATATTGAATTGATGAATATTGTAATTATGGTTACCGGCTCCATTGTGGGATGCGCTTATATTACAGAACTCTTTGTAGCCTGGTACTCCGGGGTGGAATATGAACAATATGCATTTTTGAACCGTGCAACAGGCCCCTATTGGTGGGCCTACTGGTCGATGATGACCTTTAATGTATTCTCTCCTCAGTTTATGTGGTTTAAGAAATTGCGTACCAGCATTATGTTCTCATTCTTTATTTCAGTTGTGGTAAACATTGGAATGTGGTTTGAGCGTTTTGTAATTATCGTTACCTCCTTGCACCGTGATTACCTGCCGTCTTCCTGGACCATGTTTTCCCCTACTTTTGTAGACATAGGAATATTTATTGGAACCATAGGATTCTTCTTTGTACTGTTCTTGTTATATGCCAGGACATTCCCTGTAATTGCACAAGCCGAAGTTAAAACGATCCTAAAATCATCCAGCGCGCTATACAAGAGGTTACGGGCAGATCAAGGGGATGATGCAGATCACCGTAATAAAATTTAATATTAATAGAAATAAGGATGGCATCAAAAGTTATACACGCTATTTATACCGATGACGATCTGCTGTTGCAAGCGGTAAAACAAGTTCGTGAGGCCCGTTACCATATTGCTGAAATTTACACCCCATTTCCTGTACACGGGTTGGACAAAGCAATGGGATTGGCTCCCACAAGGATTGCAATTGCCTCCTTCCTTTATGGATTGGTAGGTTTAGGGGTAGCTATCCTGATGATGGATTATATGATGATTACAGATTGGCCCCAGGATATTGGCGGAAAACCCAGTTTTAGTTTTCTGCAGAACCTGCCTGCATTTGTGCCCATTATTTTTGAATTAACTGTGTTTTTTGCCGCTCACCTGATGGTGATCACTTTTTATTTGAGAAGTAAATTATGGCCTTTTAAAACCGCAGAAAATCCAGATCTAAGGACTACAGACGACCATTTCCTGATGGAAATAGAGGTAGCACACCACGATTTAGAAAACCTAACCAGCTTCTTGAAAGAAACTGGTGCACGCGAGATCAATTTAATAGATATTAAATAAAGAGAATGAAAAGTCTATTTTATAAATTCATAGCATTACTGCTTGTTGCATTTTCCACAACAGCTTGCTTTAATAAGAGCTCTCCGAATTATCAGTATTTTCCGGATATGTATTTCCCTGTTTCCTATGAAGCTTATGGAGAATATGATATTTTTGTCAATCAGCAGTCAGCTAGATTACCGGTAGAAGGTACAATTCCTCGCGGCTGGAAACCTTATGAATTTGAAAATTCAGTTGTAGGATACCAAATGGCTAAGTCTCAATTGACAAATCCCTTGCCATATTCTGAAGAAAACCTCGCTTCCGGTCAGCAGTTATTCACTATTTATTGTTCTGTTTGCCACGGAGATAAGGGTGATGGAAAAGGAATTTTGGTAGATAGGGAAAAGATTCTGGGAGTGCCTAGCTATGATGATATAGGAAGAGCCATTACAGAAGGAAGTATTTATCATGTGATGTATAATGGTTTAAATACTATGGGGTCTTATGCTTCTCAAACCTCCATTGAAGAGCGTTGGCAAATAGATCATTATGTAATGAAATTAAAAAATGTATTGGAAGGCAATCCTGAAAGGGAATTTGTTGCTGAAACAGAAGAAAATCTTATTCCTGCAATTAATGCAGATACTACTGCAACTCAGGAATCAGATGTAACCCTTACTTCGGATCAACCAGAAAGTACAAACTAAAAATAACTGCATTTAGATATAATCATATGTACACGCTATCCAGTAAATTAAAATTAACGGCAATTATATTTATGATTGTTGGTGCCATTGGTCTCATCTACGCCTTTATTGCTGCTCCGGCTACCATTGAGGAGGTAAAGGAAATGATGGTTAATGAAGCCTCCCATGGATCCTCCACTGTGGAAATAGTCGATCAGGATGTTAAAATTGCCGACCCGGAACATTCGGAAGCAGCACATATTTTGGTTGATGATCACGACAATGAACATTATGAGCATTTGCTTCATCAACTGCGAAATAAACCTTGGGCAGCGCTGTATGTTGCCGCATTTTTCTTTTTTATGATCTCCTTGGGAGTATTGGTTTTTTATGCATTGCAATATGCATCCCAGGCTGGATGGTCTCCTGTATTGTTCAGGGTTATGGAGGGTATCACCGCATATCTGTTACCTGGAGGGATTATAATGTTTGTTATCTTACTGCTTTCAGGTCTTCATTTCAATCATTTATTCACCTGGATGGATCCGGAGGTGGTTGCAAATGATGAGCTTATTCAAAATAAATCGGGATATCTAAATCTGCCTTTTTTCCTAATCCGTGCAGCCTTGTATCTTATTGGCTGGAATATCTTCAGGTATTTGTTGAGAAGAAACTCGCTGCGAATGGATGATGCCACCGATAACAAATGGTTTAAACAGAATTTCAGACTCTCAGCAGCATTCCTGGTATTCTTTCTAATTACCGAATCAATGATGTCCTGGGACTGGATTATGAGTTTGGACCCCCACTGGTTTAGTACCTTGTTTGGCTGGTATGTTTTTTCCAGTATGATTGTATCTGCGATAACAGTTATTGCCCTGGTTACAATATATCTTAAATCCAGGGGTTATTTGGAAAATGTAAACGACTCGCACATCCATGATCTCGCAAAATTTATGTTTGGATTTAGTATTTTTTGGACCTACTTGTGGTTTTCACAATTTATGCTAATTTGGTATGCCAATATTCCGGAGGAGGTCACATATTTTGTGACCAGGATAGAGGATTACAATCTGCCTTTTTTCGGAATGGTCGTAATGAATTTTGTATTTCCAATTCTCATTCTTATGAACAGTGATTTTAAACGTATAAATTTGTTTGTAATTATGGGAGGAATTATTATTTTGCTAGGCCATTATTTAGATATTTTTGTAATGGTGATGCCGGCAACAGTTGGAGAATCATGGTTTATAGGTGTTTCCGAAATAAGCGCATTGTTATTGTTTGCCGGATTGTTTATTTTTGTGGTATTCAGTGCCCTTACTAAAGTGCCTTTGCTGCCCAAAGGGAATCCCTTTATTAAGGAGAGCAAACATTTTCATTATTAAAGGATTTTTTAAAGAAGGAATAAAAAAATGACTGTATTTTTAGTAATAATAGTAATAGCACTTTTTGCCATAACCATATGGCAAGTGTCCAAAATTTTTCAGTTATCAAAGGACAGTAGTGCGGCATCCTCTCAAATTGCAAATGATAAGGATAACAAAACCCAGGGAATCCTTATGCTTGCCTTTGCGGTTTTTTTCTACCTTTTAATGATCTTCTGTTTCTGGTACTACAGCAAGTTGTATCTGCCGCAGGCGGCATCTGCGCACGGTAGTGAAGTGGATACTTTACTGTTTATCTCTATTGGCGTTATAATGTTTGTGCAGGTTATTACCCAGGCACTTCTTTTCTGGTTTTCATATAAATATAAAGGTGTGAAAGGCTATAAAGCCCTTTTTTATGCCGATAACGATAAACTCGAATTTATATGGACCATTATTCCGGTAATTGTATTATCCGGTTTGATCATTTACGGTTTGTTTACCTGGTCTGACATTATGAATATCAACGAAGATGAGGATCCTATAATAATTGAAATTTATGCCAAACAATTCAGTTGGACAACCAGATATGCCGGGGCTGATAATACCCTTGGCTCGGCAAACGTTCGTTTTATTGAAGGTGTAAATCAACTTGGGGTAGATCAAAGCGATCCCTATGCTGGGGATGATATCATAACAACAGAACTTCACCTTCCGGTAGGAAAGCCGGTGTTGTTTAAATTCAGGTCTCAGGATGTATTGCATTCTGCTTATTTCCCGCATTTCAGGGCTCAAATGAATGTGGTGCCTGGCATGATCACTCAGTTTGGGTTTACTCCTTCTATAACTACCCAGGAGATGAGGGCAAGTGAATATATGATCGATAAGGTAAAGACCATTAACGGATTACGGGAGGAAAGCTCAAAAGAACTCCTCGCAAAGGGAGAGGTGGCTTTAGATCCCTATGAGTTTGATTACTTTTTATTGTGTAATAAAATTTGTGGCATAGCACACTATAACATGCAAATGAAAATTATAGTGGAAAGCGAAGAGGATTATAAGGCTTGGCTGGTGGGTCAACAAACTTTCGCAAAAACCATGGGGGCGCAATAATGGCCTCAAAATTTTACTTCACCCCGATAGGTGAAATTTGCATCAGTGGAAAAGGAAGGAATTTTAAAGTTAAAGATTTAAAAATATGTCAGCAGTAGGACACGCAATTTTAGATGAGCCACATAATAATCACGCGCATCATCATAAACAAACCTTTATTGAGAAGTACATTTTTAGTACGGACCATAAAATGATTTCCAAGCAATACCTGATTACGGGTTTGCTAATGGGGGTTATTGGAATTTTAATGTCAGTGCTATTTCGGATGCAATTGGCATGGCCGGAAGAATCCTTTGTAATGTTCGAGTTTCTTTTGGGTAAATGGGCGCCGAATGGGGTTATGTCCCCTGAGGTTTATCTGGCCCTTGTGACAATTCACGGAACTATAATGGTGTTTTTTGTATTGACAGCAGGCCTAAGCGGTACTTTTAGTAACCTGTTGATTCCATTGCAGATTGGAGCCAGGGATATGGCATCAGGATTTTTGAATATGATCTCCTACTGGTTGTTCTTTCTTTCTTGCATCATTATGTTGAGCTCTTTATTTGTAGAAGCAGGGCCCGCCTCTGCTGGATGGACTATTTATCCACCGTTGAGTGCATTGCCACAGGCAATAGGAGGCTCAGGATTGGGAATGACCCTCTGGTTAACCTCTATGGCTATCTTTATCGCCTCATCCTTAATGGGATCCCTGAACTACATTGTAACAACTATAAATCTAAGGACTAAGGGAATGTCAATGACAAGACTTCCACTGACCATTTGGGCATTTTTTGTAACTGCAATTATTGGAGTTGTTACTTTTCCGGTATTGCTTTCTGCTGCTTTACTGCTTATTATGGACAGAAGCTTTGGCACCTCTTTTTTCTTAAGTGATATTTTTTTACAGGGGGAGGTGTTGAGTCACCAGGGAGGTTCCCCCGTTCTTTTTGAACACCTATTCTGGTTTCTGGGACATCCGGAGGTATATATTGTTATTCTCCCTGCCATGGGAATAGTTTCAGAAATTATGGCGACCAATGCCCGAAAACCGATTTTTGGTTACAGGGCGATGATAGCATCCATTTTGGCTATCGCTTTTCTTTCAACTGTAGTTTGGGGTCACCATATGTTCGTTTCAGGGATGAATCCATTTTTAGGTTCGGTATTCACCTTTACAACCCTTTTAATTGCAATACCTTCTGCGGTAAAGGCTTTTAACTGGATAACCACCCTCTGGAAAGGAAACCTGCAAATGAATCCGGCAATGTTGTTCTCAATAGGTTTTGTCTCTACCTTTATTACAGGTGGGCTAACCGGGATTATTTTGGGAGACAGCACATTAGACATCAACGTTCACGATACCTATTTTGTAATTGCTCACTTTCATCTGGTGATGGGAATTTCTGCACTTTATGGGTTATTGGCAGGAATCTATCATTGGTTCCCAAAAATGTTTGGGAGAATGATGAACAAGAATCTGGGATTTGTCCATTTTTGGGTAACTGCCATTGGAGCATATGGAGTGTTTTTCCCAATGCATTTTATAGGTATGGCCGGTCTTCCTAGACGTTATTATACCAACACGGCTTTTCCATATTTTGATGATTTAGCCAATGTAAATGTTATAATCACGGTTTTTGCATTGATTACCGCAGGGATACAGTTGGTGTTTTTATATAACTTCTTTCATTCTATTTTCTTCGGAAAAAAGGCAGTACAAAACCCCTGGAGTGCGAATTCTTTGGAATGGACCACTCCCGTTGAGCACATTCACGGAAACTGGCCGGGCGAAATTCCCTCGGTTTACCGGTGGCCTTACGATTACAGCAAAACCAATGAGGATGGACAATACGTTATAAAGGGCCAGGATTTTATTCCTCAAAATGTTCCTCTTCAGGAAAATGAAGAAGAAATGAGTCATTAAAGAGTACATTTCATTTTAATAAAAAAAAGCCTTTTCTTCCGGTGCATTCGGAAGGAAGAGGCTTTTTTATTTTATCTTTGTTTTCATAAATAAACCTAATATGAACGAGCACCTGGATCCCATCGGCGATAATTTTTCTTCAGAAGAATTGGATGTGGATAAAGCTTTAAGAACTCTTTCCTTTGATGATTTTGCCGGACAGGATCAAATTCTGGAAAATTTAAAGGTGTTTGTAAAAGCCGCAAACCTGCGTGGCGAAGCTCTGGACCATACCCTCTTTCACGGCCCACCCGGACTTGGAAAAACTACTCTGGCTTATATTTTGGCCAACGAATTGAATGTAGGCATAAAAGTCACCTCTGGCCCCGTGGTGGACAAACCCGGGGATTTGGCAGGATTGCTTACCAATCTGGAAGAGCGCGATGTTCTTTTTATAGATGAAATTCACAGGTTGAGTCCCATAGTTGAAGAGTATTTGTATTCGGCGATGGAGGATTATAAAATTGATATAATGATTGAATCCGGTCCTAACGCGCGTACCGTTCAAATCAATCTGAACCCCTTTACCCTTATTGGTGCAACCACCCGTTCAGGCTTGCTAACCGCACCCATGAGGGCGAGGTTTGGCATTTCCAGCCGGCTTCAATATTATTCTACTGAACTGCTTTCAACAATCGTCCAGCGGAGTTCAGAAATTTTGAAAGTCCCAATTTCTTTGGATGCCGCTATAGAAATTGCAGGCAGAAGCAGGGGTACCCCGCGTATTGCCAATGCCCTTCTCAGGCGTGTGCGCGATTTTGCCCAAATTAAGGGGAACGGTAAAATTGATATGGAAATCGCTAAATTCAGTCTTCTGGCACTTAATGTGGATGCTCATGGCCTGGATGAAATGGACAATAAGATCCTCACCACTATAATCGATAAATTCAAGGGTGGTCCCGTAGGGATTTCTACCCTGGCTACCGCGGTAAGCGAAAGCGCAGAAACTATCGAGGAAGTTTATGAGCCTTTTTTAATTCAACAGGGGTTTATTTACAGAACTCCACGCGGACGTGAGGTGACCGATGCCGCCTACAAACATTTGGGCAGGACCAGGGGAAATCTTCAGGGAGGTTTGTTTTAAATCTTCCTGTGCCTTGATGCGCGATATACTTTTGATGTAGAAATACTAAATTTATGGCAAAAAATAATTTTCCCATAGTTTCAATGTTTCAGTTTTATGCAAATTCAGGTGGAATCCTCAAGAATCCACTGCCATTTCATCATGAGAATTTTGAGAAACTCGGGGATAGTTTCCGGCTTGAGATAGGATTTGGAAAATCGGTTATATTTTCACGCGATGCCGGATTTGCCCAATATGCGCTTCAGAAAAATCAAAAGAATTATAAAAAGTCCACGATTCAAACCCATGATCTTGCGAAATATGTCGGGAAAGGTTTATTGACCTCAGAAGGGGAGCATTGGCGCAAACAGCGTAAACTTATACAGCCGGCATTTCATAAAAAGCAACTTATGCAATTGCTCGATACCATTGAAGCCGCTATTTTAACTGAATTAGATAAAATTCGAACAGGGAGTCCAATGGATATATTTCCCGTTTTTAACGATCTTGCTTTTCAATCTGTTGTGAAATCCCTGTTTAGCAGCGCGGTTGGGGAAGAGGAAATCTCCCGACTTCAACATATTACCGAAGCCACACAAAAAATGCTGGTTAAGGAATTGCGGCAACCTTATTTAGGATGGTGGTTTCGTCTCAGCGGAGCTATAAAACATCATGTAGGTTTGACCCGGGAAGCCAGGGAAATCTTGAAGGGACTTGTCACAGAACGGAAAAACAGCGGAAAACCAGAAGGGGATCTTCTGGATATGCTTTTGGATGCAAGGTATGAGGATGGGAACGCGATGGAGGAAGAACAACTTGTCGATGAGATCCTGATCCTTTTTACCGCAGGACATGAAACCACTTCCAACGCCTTGACTTTTACCTCGCAACTACTGGCAAGGGATCCGGATTCCCAGGAAAAGATTGCGTTGGAAGTTGAACACGCCATTGAAAACACCCATGGATTATTCGAATTTATCCAGGGCTGTCCGTTCACCAAGAATGTGATAGAAGAAGCGATGCGGTTGTATCCCCCGGCTTATTTTATAGACAGGGTGAATATAGAGGACGATGAATTCAATGGAATGTTTATTCCTAAGAATTCCAATTTGTTATTTTCCATGTACGAGATCCACCGGCATCCGGATCTTTGGGAAGAACCAGAGCTCTTTATGCCGGAGCGTTTTGCCGATGGAAAGGTCCAAAAAAATTCCTCTCACTATTTTCCCTTTGGAGCAGGACCCAGGATGTGCATCGGAAATAATTTTGCGATGTACGAAATGATCCTGGCAATTTCGGCATTGATAAAAAAATACAGGATCTCGGCTGGATCAGAGAAAATCGTCATCTATCCGTTGATCACCTTAAAACCAAGGCATGCTTTTCTGGAGTTTAAAATGAGATAGGTCGTGTTGAATAATCCATCAAAATATACCCAACTGATAAAAACCGAAGCCAAACGCCTGGGTTTTATCTCCTGTGGAATATCCAGGGCCGGATTTCTTGAAAAGGAAGCTCCCAGGCTGGTGAATTGGCTAAATGAAAATAGGCACGGCGAGATGCGGTATATGGAAGATCATTTCGATAAACGCCTGGATCCCACAAAGCTGGTCGAAGGTTCAAAAAGTGTGATTTCCCTATTGCTGAATTATTTTCCCCACAAAGCCCAAAGAGAAGATTCCTATAAAATAAGCAAATACGCCTTTGGCACAGATTATCATTTTGTGATCAAAGACAAATTGAAGCAGCTGCTAAAGTTCATGCAAGAGGAGATAGGGGAAATAGAAGGGCGTGCATTTGTCGATTCAGCCCCGGTGTTGGACAAAGCCTGGGCGGCAAAAAGCGGCCTGGGCTGGATTGGCAAGAATTCCAATTTACTGACCAAACAGCTAGGATCATTTTATTTTATTGCCGAGCTGATCGTGGATCTTACGCTTGAGTATGATTCGGCCGTTACAGATCACTGCGGAAGTTGTACTGCTTGTATTGATGCCTGTCCCACCCATGCAATCGTAGAACCCTATAAAGTAGATGGCAGCAAATGTATTTCCTATTTTACCATTGAATTGAAAGAAGCATTGCCTACCTCTGTAAAAGGTCAATTTAAGGACTGGTTCTTTGGTTGTGATATCTGTCAGGATATTTGCCCCTGGAACAAATTTTCTAGACCACATAACGAGCCTTTGTTCAATCCACACCCAGCGTTGTTGGAAATGAATAAAAATGAGTGGGAAGAGCTTACAAAGGAAACCTTTGAGCTTATTTTTAAAAAATCCGCGGTAAAACGGACAAAATTTGAGGGGTTAAAGCGAAATACCAGATTTTTAAAAGATTAAACTTATCCATGATTAAATTATAAATTGTATTATAGTTTTTCATCCCCCTGATTTTATTTTCAAGATCCCTTAATAATATAAAAAAGATGAATTTATATTAAAATAAAAATTTCTTCTTATACCCTGGATGTTACCTTATCTTGTAGAATGATTTTAAATAGGGTTATTATGTTGTTTTCTGTTAACAAACCACCTGATTTTCGATGGATTAAGCACCTTGATGCACTGCATCTTGTTATATTTGTTGTTAAGTTAAAAAAAATAACACATGAGCACGGAAAGCGAAAGAAGAGAAGCTTTAGAATATCACGAAAAACCAAAACCGGGAAAGATAGAAGTAATCCCGACTAAAAAATATTCAACACAAAGGGATCTGTCCCTTGCATATTCCCCGGGAGTTGCAATTCCCTGCCTGGAAATTGAAAAGGACAAGGAGAATTCCTATAAATATACCGCCAAAGGAAATTTGGTTGCAGTAATATCGAATGGAACAGCGGTTTTAGGCTTGGGAGACATAGGTCCAGAGGCTTCCAAACCGGTGATGGAAGGAAAAGGACTTTTGTTTAAAATCTTTGCAGATATTGATGTTTTTGATATTGAGGTGGACACCAAGGATGTAGAGGCTTTTATTGCCACGGTAAAAAATATAGCCCCTACTTTTGGAGGGATCAACCTCGAGGATATCAAAGCACCCGAAGCTTTTGAAATTGAACGCAGGTTAAAGGAAGAACTGGATATTCCGGTGATGCATGATGACCAGCACGGTACTGCCATTATTTCCTCTGCTGCACTGCTCAATGCTCTGGAGGTCGCAAATAAAAAGATTGGAGAGGTGACAATTGTGGTCAGTGGAGCAGGAGCGGCAGCAGTTTCCTGTGCCAGAATGTACAAAGCCTGTGGGGCGAAGGCGGAAAATATTATTATGATCGATAGCAAGGGAGTGATCAGAGCTGATAGGCCAAACCTTACTGAAGAAAAACAGGAATTTGCCACCAAAAGAAAAGTAGATACCCTTTTGGAAGCCATGAAAGACGCCGATGTATTTTTAGGCCTTTCAGTGGCTGATATCGTAAATCCGGAAATGTTGCTTAGCATGGCCAAAAGACCCATTGTATTTGCGATGGCAAATCCGGATCCAGAAATAGAATACAACCTTGCGGTGTCTACAAGGAAGGATCTGATTATGGCTACAGGCAGAAGCGATCATCCTAACCAGGTAAATAATTTATTGGGATTTCCGTTTATTTTCCGGGGAGCCCTGGATGTTCGTGCCACCAAAATAAATGAAGAGATGAAAATGGCGGCTGTACTGGCCCTGGCACAACTCGCCAAGGAACCTGTTCCTGAACAGGTTAATATTGCTTATGGGGAAACAAGATTGAATTTTGGGCCTGAGTATATCCTTCCAAAACCCTTCGATCCCAGGTTGATATCAAAGGTGCCGCCAGCAGTTGCAAAGGCCGCCATGGAAAGCGGGGTTGCAAGAAAGCCAATTACCGATTGGCAGGCGTATGAAGACGAATTGATGGAAAGAATGGGGAATGACAATAAAATTTCCCGTCTATTAATGAACCGTGCCAAAACTAATCCTAAACGTATCGTATTTGCGGAAGCAGATCAATTGAATGTGTTGAAGGCTGCTCAAATTGTATATGAAGAAGGTATTGCAATCCCTATTTTATTGGGGAGAGAATATATCATTAAAGAACTGATGAGTGAAATTGATTTCAATCCGAATCACGATAAAATTACAATCATCGATTCAAAATCTGATGTCCAGGAGGTCTCCCGAAACACCTATGCCGAGGTATATTGGCGAGCTCACTATCGCGATGGAGTTACAAAATACGATGCTCGAAAACTGATGAGGGAGAGAAATTACTTTGGAGCTATGATGGTAAACCTGGGCGATGCCGATGGCTTGCTGTCCGGATATTCCAGACCCTATCCAACGGTGGTTAAACCAATGTTGGAACTTATTGGGATGGGAAAAGGGATAGATCGGGTTGCCGCTACCAATTTGATGAACACCTCACGTGGTCCCCTGTTTATTAGCGATACTTCCATAAATATTGATCCATCTGCCAAGGATTTGGCTAAAATTGCGCTTATGACAGCAAAAACCGTTAGGCTTTTTGGAATGGAACCGGTAATAGCGATGATCTCCTACGCAAATTTTGGTACTTCAAAACACGAACATGCGCTTAAGGTAAAAGAGGCGGTTGCATTTTTGCACAGATATCACCCTGATTTATGTGTTGATGGTGCATTGCAAATTGATTTTGCGCTAAATCAGGAAATGCTGAAAAATAAATTTCCATTTTCAAAATTAGTGGGTAAAAAGGTCAATATCCTGATCTACTCAAATTTGGAATCAGCCAACAGCACTTATAAGCTCATCAAAGAGCTCAATGATGGCGATTCCATAGGCCCAATTTTAATGGGGATGAGCAAACCTGTGCATATTCTGCAATTGGGAGCCAGCGTAAATGAAATAGTTAATATGGCAGCCATAGCCGTGGTAGATGCACAGGAAAAAGAAAGATTGGCCAAGAAGGGAAGATAGCCTTTTGAAGGTAGTTTGTTTATGATTTGGAGCTCTCCTTTAATTTAGTACATTTGGTTGCTAATATCCATTTTATCTATGATCTATCATTTAAAGGGGCAATTAATAGAAAAAAATCCTACTCATGTTGTAATTGATTGCAACGGGGTAGGATATATTGTTCATATCTCCCTCCATACATTTTCTCTTTTGAACAACAATTCAGAGGCCATACATTTATATACTCATTTGCAGGTAAAGGAGGATTCCCATACCTTATATGGCTTTAAGGAAAAATCGGAACGGGAGTTGTTCCGCTTATTGATTTCTGTTTCGGGAGTAGGCTCCAGTACCGCACGTACTATGCTGTCTTCCCTGGAACCCAAACAAATCATGGAAGCCATTGCCTCGGGAGATGCGGCTACGGTACAAAAAATTAAAGGGATTGGCACCAAAACTGCGCAAAGGGTGATTTTGGATTTAAAAGATAAAATTTTAAAAGTGTTTGGGCTTGATGAAATTTATGTTTCCCAAAACAATACAAACCGGGAAGAAGCGTTATCTGCACTGGAAACCCTAGGATTTTTACGTAAACCTGCCGAAAAGGTTGTTGATCGAATTATGAAAGAAACCACCGATCCCACAGTAGAAACTATTATTAAGATGGCTTTAAAGAATTTGTAATATCATTATCATCAACTTTGAGAAATAATAACTTTAAATTGGGTCGATTATTATTAATTGGTATCTTCTGGTTAATTGCCTTTCACAACAATTTATTTGCTCAGGAACCTTCAATAGTCCAGGATTCCACCCTCACAGGTCATTCTATAGGGAAGCTTTCCTTGCCAAATCCTGAGAGTATAATCACAGCTTATGAATTTGACCCAATTTTAAACAGGTACATTTTTACCGAAAAATTAGGGACTTATAATCTTTCTGTTCCACTTATTTTAACCCCTCAAGAATACCAACAGCTGGTAATTGAGGAAGAAATTAGAAACTATTTTAAGCAAAAGAATAATGCTCTTGCCAAAAACAGGGATGGAGATCCTGAAGCCCAAAAAGATCTACTCCCGGGGTATTACGTGAATTCCGGTTTTTTTGAAAGTGTGTTTGGCGGAAAAGAAATAGAGGTAGTCCCGCAGGGTAGCGTTGCCATGGATTTGGGTGTGCTTTATACAAAACAGGATAATCCGGCTTTCTCTCCAAGAAACCGGAGCAACTTAACCTTCGATTTTGATCAGCGTATTCAACTCAGTTTACTGGGACAGGTTGGGACCCGGTTGAAGGTTATTGCCAATTATGATACCGAGTCTACCTTCGATTTTCAAAATCAACTGAGGTTGGAATACACACCAACAGAGGATGATATTGTCCAGAAAATAGAAGTAGGAAATGTGAGTATGCCACTTAATAGTGCACTTATTCAGGGTGCACAAAGTTTATTTGGGGTAAAAACCGAATTACAATTTGGAAAAACCCATATCACAGGAGTTTTTTCAGAACAAAAATCGGAAAGGAGAACGGTAAATGTTGAAGGTGGCGCCACTATAGAAGAGTTTGAGCGTTTTGCGATAGATTATGATCAGGATAGGCATTTCTTTTTAGCTCATCATTTCAGGGATCACTATAATGAATCGCTGCAGAACTACCCTTATATAAACAGCAATGTCCAGATCCAGCGTATCCAGGTGTGGGTTACCAACCGGGTAAATAATATTCAGAATTTAAACGACACACGAAATATTGTAGGGATCCAGGATTTGGGAGAATCAAATATTCCCGGGAATATAGGCTTAGAGAATCCGCCTGCAGGATTTTTTAACCAGCCCCCCGGCGCTTTCCCTGATAACTCCAATAACGATTTTAACCCCTTTGGGATAACAGGTGTCCAGGAATCCATCTTAACCCCCGCTATTCGAGATATTGCTACTGTGCAAAGCGGATTTGGCGGTTTACCGGTATCCCAGGGTACAGATTTTGACAAGCTTGAAAATGCCCGGCAGTTGCAACCCAAAGAATATTCCCTTAATACAAGTTTAGGGTATATCACCCTGAATCAACGTTTGAGCAATGATGAGATTTTAGCGGTGGCCTTTCAGTACACCCTGAACGGACAGGTGTATCAGGTTGGTGAATTTGCCAATGACGGCGTAGATGCCAATGTGCAGAATGAAAACGATGGGTTAAGAGTCAATCAAAACCTGGTAGTAAAATTACTTAAAAGCACGGTAACTAATGTCAGTGAACCTATTTGGGATTTGATGATGAAGAATATCTACAGCCTTGGAGCTTTTCAGTTGGAAAGAGATGATTTCAGATTAAATATCCTATATACCAATCCACAACCCCAAAATTATATTTCTCCCGCCGAGGGAGGCAATCTTCCGCTGCCCGGGGATGTGGCTGAGACTACCTTGCTCCGGGTGTTCAACCTGGATAATTTGGATTCAAACAATGATCCTGTAGGGGGAGGAGATGGGTTTTTTGATTATGTTCCTGGTCTGACCATTGAACCGCAAAACGGGCTGGTTATTTTCACAACGGTAGAGCCTTTCGGAGCGCATCTATTCGAAAAACTGGACAACACTCCAAATGGCGGTGGGGAAGATTATGATTTTCCCCAAACCTATAATTCCAACCAGGAAAAATATGTTTTTCGCGCCCTTTATAAAACCACAAAAATACAAGCCGAGCAGGAGCAAGCTGATAAAAATAAATTTCAGCTTAAAGGCCGGTATAAATCCTCACAGGTGGAGGGAATTCCAATTGGGTTCAACTTGCCTCAGGGTTCGGTAACGGTGACAGCAGGAGGCAGGGTTTTACAGGAAGGTGTGGATTATGTCGTGAATTACCAACTTGGACGGGTTCAAATAATAGATGATGCCTTATTGGCCTCGGACATTCCCATTCAAATTTCCACAGAAAACAATGCTCTTTTCGGACAACAATCCAAAAGGTTCACCGGGATAAATATTGAACATCAGTTCAATGAGAAATTATTGATCGGGGGAACTTATTTAAATTTAAGCGAACGCCCGTTGACTCAAAAGGCAAATTACAGCTTTGAACCGGTGAACAATTCTATTTATGGAGCCAGCGCTATTTATAGCACGGAAGTGCCGTTTTTGACCCGACTGGTAAATAAATTGCCTAATATTGACACCGAAATTGCTTCCAATATTTCATTGAGGGGAGAGTTTGCTTATTTGCAACCCGGTGCTCCAAAGGTGAATGATTTTAATCAAAAAGCCACTGTTTATATAGACGATTTTGAAGCTTCACAAACCTCCATTTCAATAAGCAACCCCTTGAGTTGGGAGCTTTCAAGTGTGCCCTTGGAATTTGGAGGCGAACTTGCCAACGGGGATCTTGCAACGGGATATAAGCGGGCAAAATTGGCCTGGTACACCGTTGATCCAATATTTTACAGCAGTCAAAGGCCTGATGGAATAACGGATGTCGATCTCTCAAGCTTTGCTTCCAGAAGGGTTTTTTTAGATGAAATTTTTCCAAATACCGATGTGATACAGGGACAACCACAGGTTATTTTTACCCTGGACCTTGCATATTTTCCAGGGGAGAGGGGCCCATATAATTTCAATCCTACGGCTGCCGGAGGAAATATTTTAAATAATCCGAAGGAAAATTTTGGAGGGATTTCCAGGGCCCTAAGCGCTACAAATTTTGAACAATCCAATGTGGAGTTTATCGAATTCTGGGTGATGGATCCGTTTATTTATTCTGAAAATGCGAAGAACAATGGGGGTACCCTTACCTTCAATCTGGGTAATATTTCCGAAGATGTTTTAAAAGATGGCAGGAAACAATATGAAAATGGACTGCCCCGGGATGGTAGTGACCAGAACTTTATAAATACTGCATTTGGAAGAGTACCGGCAAACCAATCTTTAATCTATGCATTTGATTCTGAAGGGGAAGAGCGCATAAATCAGGACGTCGGTTTTGATGGGTTAAGCGATGCGGAGGAGGCTATTGAATTTGTCGGTTTTGCAAATTTAGAAGATCCCTCGGCTGATAATTATGAGTATTTTTTAAACCCATCCGGATCCATTATAGACCGGTACAGAAAATATAATGGTACCGATGGAAATTCCCCAACGGGAATTGACAATAACAGGGGGAACTCTACCCTTCCAACTACCGAGGATTTGAACAGGGACAATACCATGAATACCATCAACAGTTATTTTGAGTATGATGTGAAGCTTTTCCCGGGAATGAATATAGATAATAACCCTCATATTGCAGATGTAAAAGAAATTATGGCTCCGCTTCCAAATGGACAGCAAATCCCTGTGCGATGGGTACAGTTTAAGATTCCAATTTTTGAGCCTACAGGTTCAAAGGGAGGGATAGCCGATTTTAGATCGATTCGGTTTATGAGATTATTCTTAAATAATTTTGAGGAAACCACGATTCTTAGATTTGGAACTATGGATTTGGTAAGGGGGGACTACAGGAGGTTCAATCAAAGTTTACATCCGGAAAATCCGGGTCTACCTTTGGAAAATGGAATCTTGTTTGAAGTTGCAGCTGTAAATATCGAGGAAAATGAAAACAGAGAACCTGTTCCTTATGTGCTTCCGCCAGGAGTAGTGCGAGAGGAACTCTTTAATAACAATACCAGTATCAGACAAAATGAACAATCCCTTTCCCTGAAGGTATGCGGGCTGGAAGCACAGGATGCCCGTGCTGTGTACAAAAATTTTCAGGTGGATATGCGTCAATATAAAAACCTGGAAATGTTTTTACACGCGGAGTCCTTGGTAAATGAAGTTCCCCTTAAAGATGGGCAGCTGGTGGCTTTTATAAGATTGGGAACGGATTTTACAGAAAACTATTATCAAATTGAGATTCCTCTTACTGCAACGGCCTTTGGTGCTTTCCAAGGGGAGGAAATATGGCCGCAATCCAATAGATTGTCGTTGTCTTTGGAGTTACTGCAACGAGTTAAGACAAAGGTATTGGGCGACCCTTCATTGTTGTCTTCAGAGGTAAATTATTTTGATGAAGAATTGAATTTGACCAGTGCTGAGGATCCATATCAAATTGGAGAGTTAAGGGTAGGAGTTAAGGGGAATCCTAGTTTTGGGAATGTGCGTTTATTTATGCTGGGAATTAAAAATGGCCTGCCTGGCAGCAGTGCTTCTGATATTTGCGGTGAGGTATGGTTTAATGAGTTGCGGATGTCTGACCTGGACAATGACAGCGGATGGGCTGCAATTCTAAATATGGATGCCAATTTAGCCGATTTTGCAACGATTTCAGCTACAGGAAGAAGAAGTACCGTAGGTTTTGGGACCCTCGAACAAGGCCCTAATCAACGCAGCAGGGAAGATCTTCAGCAATACGATTTGGTAACCAATTTGAATGTGGGCCGGTTATTGCCCCAAAGATGGGGCGTGCAGATCCCTTTCAATTATAACAGGGGAGAGGAACTCATTACCCCTAAATACGATCAGGAATTTTTGGATCTTGAACTTGAAACCCGATTGAGCGAGATCGCGGATCCTGATGAAAGAAATAGCGTTAAGGAGCAGTCAGAGGTATATACCAAAAGACAAAGTGTGAATGTTATAGGGCTTCGAAAAGAACGTACGGATGAAAAAAAACCAATGCCGTACGATATCGAAAATTTTGCGCTCTCAACCTCCTACAATCAGGTAGATTATCGGGATTTTGAAATAGATGATGCCTTGAGTCAGAATGTCCGGGTTGGAGCTACATACGATTATAGTTTTGCGCCGCTTACCATAGCGCCGTTTAAAAATACGAAAGCACTCGACAGTAGTGACTACTTTTCTTTGGTAAAAGATTTTAAT
The DNA here is from genome assembly GCA_041752645.1 of Gillisia sp. Classification (GTDB taxonomy): domain Bacteria; phylum Bacteroidota; class Bacteroidia; order Flavobacteriales; family Flavobacteriaceae; genus Gillisia. The sequence continues at coordinate 25,710 of JBGSWA010000021.1, forward strand.
TTTAATCCTTTACCCAGCAATATAACCCTGGGGTCAAATATTATCCGGCAATATAATGAGCAACAGTTCCGAGAGACAAGTTTAACCGAGAATGATATAGAGATCCCAACCCTGTATCAGCGTAATTTTATGTATGATTGGCAGTATCGAGTAAATTACAACCTGACAAAATCGCTGCAATTTAGTTTCAATGCCACAAATAATCGGATTATTAGAAATTATATAAACGAGGATAATTTTGCCGATAATGGGGTAGGTATCTGGGATGGATTTTTTGAAATTGGCACGCCTAATCAGCATTTTCAGTCCTTACAAATCACCTATGAGCTGCCATTGAGTAAGGTTCCAGTTCTAAAATTTATTAATGCCACCTATTCCTATACCGGAGATTTCCAATGGCAGCGTGGTTCAGAAATTTTTGCTACTCTCGAGGGGGTCCCAGATTTAGGAAATTCCATTCAGAATGCCAGTATTCATCAGCTCAATGCCAATATGGAGATGCAAACCCTGTATGATTACCTGGGTTTAAAATTAAGAAAGTCTACTCCTGAAACAATCAAGGAGCGAAGTGAAGGAGTGCCCACACTGGATCCAAATAAACCAATAAAGGCTGTGAAAGATCAGGCGGAGCAATCGGGTGATAAAACCTACAATACCCTCATTGGCTTTGTCACGGGAATAAAAAGAATTCAGGCTACCTACAGGAGGAATCAGGGAATATTTTTGCCGGGATATACCAGCAACATCGGTTTTATGGGAACCTTAAGGCCTACTGCCGGCTTCACCTTTGGAAGCCAGGCTGATGTTCGCTACCTCGCGGCCAGAAACGGCTGGCTCACCTTATTTCAGGAATTTAATCAGCAGTATACCTCGGTCAATAATACCAAATTTGATCTTCAGGCTTCTTTGAGCCTTATCCCCGATCTGAGCATAGACCTGAGTGCCGGAAGGATCTATTCAGAAACCTTTTCGGAAAATTACCGGGTGAGCCCGTTTGATCTTCAATATCAAGGTTTAAATCCCTACAATTTCGGAAATTTTAACATTTCAACGATTTTAATTAGGACTGCTTTTGATAAAAATAACCAGGCCTATTCTGAAACCTTTGAAAATTTCAGGGAAAACAGGTTGGATATTGCACAAAGACTTGCGGCATTAAATGGAAGAGATCCAAATGATGTTGATGAGGAAGGGTATCCCATAGGTTACGGGAAAAGCAATCAGGCGGTTCTTTTGCCTTCCTTTTTAGCGGCCTATTCTGGCCAGGATCCCTCCTCGGTCAAATTGGGTGCTTTCCGGGATATGCCTTTGCCTAACTGGGATATAAAATATACCGGGTTTATGAAAATAGATTGGTTTAAAAAGAATTTCAGAAGATTATCCTTAAACCATGGATATCGTGCAGGCTATACTATTAATCAATTTCAAACAAATCTGGAATTTGATCCTGAAGATCCGCTCAAGGTTGACCAGTCTAATAATTTTATAAACAAGTTATTGTTTGCAAACATCAATTTAACCGAAATGTTTAGCCCCTTAATAAGGGTCGATCTGGAAACCAATGATGCTATCCGGATTTTGGCAGAAATTAAAAAGGACCGGGCTTTGTCACTTAGTTTTGATAATAATTTATTGACCGAAGTGAAGGGAAATGAATACGTGCTTGGCTTGGGATACAGGATTAAGGATTTGAAGGTCGTCGCCAATTTTGGCGGAAGGAGTAAAGTATTGAGCAGTGATCTCAATTTTAAACTGGATATGGCTTATCGAAAGAACATCAATATCATTAGGTATCTAGATTTGGAAAACAGTCAGGTAATCGCAGGGCAAGACCTGTGGGCGGTCAATTTTACCGCAGATTATGCACTGTCCAAAAATTTAACTGCCTTGATTTATTACGATCACACTTTTTCCGAATATGCTGTATCCACAGCATTTCCACAAACAACGATCAGGTCGGGAATTACCCTGAGATATAATTTTGGAAATTAATTAAAACTTAGAGGACCAAAACGAATAAAAAATTAACTTTGTGCATATAAAAAACAAATTTTATGAATGTTCCACAAGAATTAAGATACACCAAAGATCACGAATGGGTGAAAATTGATGGGGAGGTGGCTACCGTAGGGGTCACAGATTTTGCGCAAGGAGAACTTGGCGATATAGTTTATGTTGAGGTAGAAACCTTGGGGGAAACTTTAGAGCGCGAGGAAGTTTTTGGTACAGTAGAGGCCGTAAAAACAGTTTCAGATTTATTTTTGCCACTCGCCGGAGAGATTCTGGAGTTCAACGAAAGTCTGGAAAATGCCCCTGAAAAAGTAAATTCAGATCCTTATGGAGGAGGCTGGATGGTTAAAGTTAAAATTTCTGACCAATCCCAAATTTCCGATTTGTTAAGCCCCGAGCAATACAAAGATCTAATTGGCGGCTAGATTCTTTTTTATATTAGCTGTTGTTTATACGTTAATAATATCAACATTGTCCCTGGTTCCTCTGGGGAAAATATCGGTAGGGGGATATAACCCTACCGATAAAATGTTACATGGATTTGCGTATTTTATATTGACTTTGTTATGGCTCTTTTATTATTTGATGAAAAATGCCAGAATTTCCAATTTCAAATGGAAATTTTTTAATATTTCGGTCCTTGTAATTGTTTTTGGTATGTTAATTGAGGTTTTGCAAGGAGTCCTAACCAGGTATCGTCATCCGGATTGGGCTGATGTTCTGGCCAATAGCATTGGTGTATTTATTGCTTTTCTGTTTTGTACTTTTTTTTTGAATTTCTTAAAACGTATAAAACAAAAGTTTAGTTTATTTTTATGATTATTTTTTTTACATTAGCCACCTTATTAATCAGTAACGAATTATGGAACCCAAGAAAAATCCAAAAGCCGATTTAACTAAAAGAAGTGTCCTTTTTCTCCAGATGGGTCTAATTTTAGTCCTTTTAATTTCCTACGTGGCAATTGAATGGAAAACTTATGAGAGAACAGCTTATGATGCCGGACAGCTTAATTTAGGAGAGCTTGAAGAAGAAGAAATTCCAATTACAGAAATGTTAAATACCCCCCCACCCCCCCCACCTCCACCACCTGCGCCGGAAGTTATTGAAATAGTGGAAGATGAGGAGGAAGTGGAAGAAACAATTATCGAATCTACGGAAACACATCAGGACGAAATCGTTGAGGTGCGGGAAGTTGTAGAAGCTCCTGTGGAAGAAGTAATTGCCGATGTGCCTTTTGCCGTTATTGAAAATGTGCCAATTTATCCGGGTTGTGAGAGCATGAAAAACAACGATCAGCGTAAAAAATGCATGAGTGAAAAAATAGATGAATTTGTAAGGAAGAAATTTAATGCAGATTTGGGAAGCCAACTTGGTTTAACTGGAATAAATAGGGTGATCGTACAGTTTAAGATCGATAAAAGCGGAAATGTTACCGATGTTCGTTCCCGTGCTCCCCATCCAAGATTAGAGCAGGAAGCGGCAAGGGTTATTAATTCCCTTCCAAAAATGCAACCGGGCAAACAACGTGGAAAACCAGTAGGAGTTATGTATTCCCTGCCAATTGTATTCCAGGTACAGGATTAAAACCGTTAAAATCATTATTTAAATTCCCAAATTGCAATGCAGTTTGGGAATTTTTCTTTTATTGACTTTATTTTGGAACAACAAAAAAATTGGTATCTTTCGGGTGTCTCAACCTATGACTTTTCCCCCTTTATGAAGTATTTTGGATTCCTGCTTTTCTTTTGCTTTTCCTTAACCGTTTTGCCGCAGGATGATTTTTCGGATTTTGAGACGTATCCTGTTTTTTTAGAATGTCAGAATTCGGTTCATAGCCTGGAAGAAACCTGCTTTAAGAATACTCTGAAGCTGTTTGTAGCCGATAATTTCATCCTACCTCAAAAGGTTTCAGAAGAAAATTATAAAGGGGAAATGATGGTGCTTTTCGAGGTAACCAGCCAAGGTGATTTTGAGGTATTGTACACAGATGCTATTTATTCTGAATTAAATGACGAGATCAACCGTGTTTTTAATGAACTACCTCGGATATCCCCCGCAACTTTCAATGGAAAACCGACCTTCGTTCAGTTTAGGATGCCGCTAAAGATTCCAATGGGCAACAGGGAGGCATTTCCTGTTGAAATTGAATCAATTGCCTTAAAAGATACAATTCAGGAAATTCCGCGTGTGCTGGAGGAATATGCGAAGATCGTTTCCAAACCTTTTCAAATAAGGGAAACCACTAGTAATTTGAATATTCCCCTTTCTCATGAAAGATACAGCCGGTTTGATGCAGCAATAAATCGGATAGGGACCAACAGCCATACAGGGTCAAAACCATTTTTATATGATGAGATCTCAAAATATTACGATTTTGACCTGGAACAGGAGCAAATGTCAAAAAACACCTCGTCCTGGTTGGGAAGAAAATTGTGGAATGAACACCTGGTGACCTTTCAGGGTGATAATTACTGGTTTACTGGCGATGTGGATTTGGACCTGCAATTGGGAAAAGACTTTCAAAGCGATTTTGATCTCACCTACAACAATACCCGGGGAGCAATTTTTCAGGGTGGATTGGGAAAAAACTTAAATTTTTACACGGTTGTTTTTGAAAGCCAGGGCAGGTTTGCAGATTATTTTAACCGATATGCGGAGAGTATAAAACCTTATGGAGGAAATCCGGCCATAATTCCGGGCAGGGGAGTTGCTAAGGAGTTCATGGATAGCGGGTACGATTATCCTGTTGCCGAAGGATACATTTCTTATAAGCCTTCTGAATTTTTTAATATCCAATTTGGTCACGGGAATAATTTTATAGGGGACGGATACCGCTCTTTACTTTTAAGTGATAATGCGAGCCCGCATCCTTATTTAAAGTTCAATACGTCCTTTTGGAAATTAAAATACACAAATACCTGGAGCTCCCTGCGGGATGTGAGGGAAGAAGTTACTGACCAGGGTTCTTACCGAACCAAATATATGGCGAATCATTACCTGAGCCTTAATCTCACTAAACGCTTAAATATTGGTCTTTTCGAATCCGTTATCTGGCAAAATGATAATGCCCGTGGTTTTGACGTTAATTTTCTCAATCCGGTGATCTTTTACAGGTCTATTGAGTTTTCTACCGGTGCCAGGGGAGGAAATGCACTATTAGGTTTAACAGGAAAATATAAATGGAGCGACCAGGTTAATTTGTATGGGCAGTGGATTATAGATGAATTTTCCACCTCAAAAATATTTGGCGGGGAACAAAGTTGGAAAAACAAGCTTGGTTTCCAACTTGGAATTAAATATTTTAATGCCTTTAATGTGCCAAATCTCTATTTGCAGGTAGAATACAATCAGGTCAGGCCTTATACCTATTCGCATAACTCGGTAGTGTTGAATTATGGCCATGCCAATCAGTCCATGGCTCACCTATGGGGGGCGAATTTCAGGGAATTCATTGCAATTGCAAGATACCGGCAGGGCAGGATTTTTGGGAGCGCAAAGATTATTATTGGAAAACGCGGGTTTGATTTCAACGATGGAGAAGATGATGCCTATTACGGTGGGGATATTTACCGAAGTGAAAGAGATAGAGCATTAGAAATAGGGGTTAAAATAGGGCAGGGAAATACTACCACCTCCATTTTCTCTCAAGTTGAGGCTGGATACATTATAAACCCGGCCACTAACCTTAAATTATTCAGCAGTTTGATTTACCGTAATTTTGAACCGGAAGTAACTACCTCTCAAAATTTTAAAAATAATACGCTTTGGTTTAACATTGGCCTGCGAACCGATATATTTAACTGGTATTTTGATTATTAAAATATTGGTAATGGATATGCACATAGAATTTGAAATGCTAAAAAATGTCTAACGAAAAGCAACCTTCAATTTTAATGGTGAACCGGGAGACTTTTCATTGACTTTTATCAGTTAAAAAAAAATTGTTTTTAAAATTTCTTAAGGTTTTTTTCTGGTAGTTTATTAAAAATTATTTTGGACTTGAAATTCACGGATTTTTTCATGTTTTTAATTCCTATAATTTAACTAATTGGCCCTCTTGTGAAAACATAATTAAGGAGTATCTTCGCGCCAATAAAAAAATTGCTTTTTTGAGTACTACACAATTACATACTCCTTCAGTTTCAATCCTTTCAGATTTTAAAGAGATTACCAAAATGCGTTTGGCAATAAGCGTGGTTTTTTCATCGGTGGCCGGTTATTTTCTGGGTGCCGAAACTATAGATTTTGTTACGGTATTGTTGCTTGCCATAGGTGGGTATTTTATGGTGGGAGCATCCAACGCTTACAATCAGATAATTGAGCGGGATCTGGACATCCTGATGCATCGTACCATGAACAGGCCCATTCCTGCAAAGAGAATGTCGGTTAAAACCGCGTTTATTATAGCCAGTACATTTACCCTGTTAGGACTGATCGTATTGTATATAATTAATCCAAAAACAGCCATGTTTGGCGCTATAAGTATTTTTATATACATTAGTATTTACACCCCTTTAAAAACCAATACGCCACTTTCTGTTTTTGTTGGAGCATTTCCCGGAGCAATCCCTTTTATGTTAGGATGGGTAGCCGCCACAAATCAGTTTAGTATTGAAGCAGGGACTTTGTTTATGATACAGTTCTTTTGGCAATTTCCTCATTTTTGGGCGATTGGATGGTGGTTGTACGACGATTATAAAAGGGGTGGGTTTTTTATGTTACCCACAGGTAAGCGGGATAAAGGAACGGCTGTACAGGTGGTGCTCTATACAATTTGGACCATAATGGTTTCCCTGATCCCTGCTTTTGGAGTGACCGGAAAACTATATTTAACTCCCGTTTCAGGGGTAATAATTCTGATCCTTGGGCTGGGAATGTTGTATTATGCCATTCAACTGTATAAGAACAGGGATGCCCAGTCTGCAAAAAAATTGATGTTTGCAAGTGTATCGTACATCACTTTGCTGCAAATAGTTTATGTTTTAGATAAATTTATAAGACAATGGATTTAACAGAAGGAACAAGGGATCAAAAATTAGCGCGTGCCAAAAAAATGATGCTTTGGTTTGGAATGGCAAGTATGATAATGATGTTTGCCGGATTGACCAGCGCATATGTAGTAAGTAAAAACCGTCCGGATTGGGGGTCTGATTTTCAACTTCCCGATGCAATGTATTGGAGCACAATGGTTATTGTTTTTAGCAGTATTAGCTTTTTTCTGGCAAAAAAAAGTATTACCACAAATAAAAAAACCCGGGCAACTTCGTTTTTATTGCTCACTTTAATGCTTGGAATTGCATTTGTGGTATTGCAATTTGAGAGTTTCTCTGAAATAATCAAGGCTGGATATTACTTTACGGGAAGCGAAAGCAATATTACCACCAGCTTTATTTATATAGTGGTTTTGGCTCACCTCGCTCACCTTGCAGCGGGTTTGATAGTGCTCTTGGTCGTAATTTACAATCAATTAAAACACCGATATCACCCCGGACAAATCCTCGGAATGGAACTAGGTTCTACATTTTGGCATTTCCTGGATTTTCTTTGGGTTTATCTGTTTTTGTTTTTATATTTCTTTAGATAATAAATTTGTGTATTTTTGAACCTCAATTAAATTCAATTTTTTTATATGGAAGCTACTGTTACTAAAACTGCCACCGAAGGTAAAACCTGGGGCGGGGGGAATGAGCCTTTAAAGGCAAGTTACGGTAAACTGATGATGTGGTTTTTTATCCTCTCGGATGCGATCACTTTTTCAGGATTCCTGGCCGCTTATGGTTTTTCAAGATTTAAATTTATTGATTCCTGGCCTATAGCAGATCAGGTCTTTAATCACTTTCCATTCTTACACGGGGTAGATGCTCCAATGTATTATGTTGCCTTTATGACTTTTATTCTTATATTTTCCTCTGTGACCATGGTATTGGCAGTAGATGCCGGGCATCATATGAAACAGGGGAAAGTGACTTTTTTTATGTTTCTTACCATTGTAGGAGGTTTAATCTTTGTGGGTTCACAGGCCTGGGAATGGAAAAATTTTATACAAGGTGAATTTGGAGCGGTTACCACAAAGGGAGGAAACATTCTTCAATTTGTCAATCTGGAAGGGAAAAGAGTTGCTCTCTCGGATATAGCTGTATTTCAAGCATCCGAAAGAGCCCAACACTCAAGCAACAAGGGGGTTTGGTTTACCCAGGAGGCCACCTTGCCAACCTTTACTTTGGGCGAGGTGAAAGCCGGTTTTTTGGCTAACAGTTCTTTACTGATACGCACTCAGAGCCTGAGTGAAAATGGTGAAAAGACCATTTTAACCCGGGAAGAATCTTTGCAGAAATTAGACAAAGAAGCTGTCGGATTAGTTGAAGGAGCCAACTTAAAACACAATGAATACGGTGTTCCTTTATTTGCGGATTTCTTTTTCTTTATTACTGGATTCCACGGTTTCCACGTATTTTCGGGAGTTATCATCAATATCATTATCTTTTTCAACGTGATTATGGGGACTTATGAGCGAAGGGGAAATTACGAAATGGTGGAAAAAGTTGGGTTGTATTGGCACTTCGTGGATTTGGTTTGGGTATTTATATTTACCTTCTTTTACCTGGTATAATTCTGAAAAAAATATAAAATGACACATACAAATTTACATCAGCACAAGTCGAATACCAAAAGGATCTGGTACGTTTTTATCCTACTTTCGGTAGTGACAATTGTCGAGGTTTTCCTGGGGATTATTCGTCCGGAATTTTTGACACAAACCAACTTCCTAAGCATGAAATTGCTTAACTGGATCTTTATTATTTTAACTATTTACAAGGCGTATTACATCGCCTGGGCCTTTATGCACCTTGAAGGAGAAACTAAAGGATTGCGAAGGGGGGTTGTTTGGACGGCGATTTTCTTAATAAGCTACCTAATGTTTATATTGTTGACAGAGGGAGATTATATTTATGAGGATTTTAAAGGCAATAAGGTTTCCTGGGATTTTTAAAAGTTAACCCCCGGGAAAAACGTTTTTATAGAATGTTTTATTTTTGTACTCCCTAAAGAAGGAGGTTTTATGAAGAAATTTTTAGTTCTTGCAGTATTGTTTTTACTGCCCATAGTTGCCTATTTGTTTTTTGCCTCCGGAGTGAATAATTTTGGGAAACTTCCTGTACTTACAAAAAAGGTCTCGGAAATAGATCACCTGAACAACAGCGGGGATTCCTCCGTTTCTTTTCAGGATAAAATAAGTGTGGTCGCTTTCTTTGGAAAGGATCTGGATGCTTTAAAAGGCAACACCTACAATCTCGATCAAAAAATACTGGAGAAATTTTATAACTTCAATGATTTTCAATTTGTAATCATTCTGCCGGAAGGATCCAGAGCTCAGGCTCGGGAGTTTAGTGCTGAATTTGGCAATGTTACCAATTCCAATTACTGGAATTTTGTATATGGAACTCCAGAGCAGATAGTGAATATTTTTGAGAGTTTTAAGACTAATATTCAGCTAGATGCCAATCTGCAAACCCCCTATGTTTTTATTATAGATAAGGATGCCAGTTTAAGGGGGCGCGATGACGATGAAGGTTCCGGAACCCTTTATGGATATGATTCGCGATCGGTTTCAGAATTAAATAACAAAATGAGTGACGATGTAAAGGTGATCCTTGCGGAATATCGCCTGGAATTAAAAAAATATAAAGCCTTGCGCGAGAATTAATTATGAAGAACAAATCTTATATAGGCATCTCCTTGATTATTTTGGTATTTGGAATTATTTTCATTCCTAAAATAATCGATAGGATTAGCAAAGGCAGCGTTGTGGAATCCGATAGGTTAAACATCGATAAAAAAGCTGAAGAAACACCGGAACTTGTATATATAACGCAATACGGAGCGCGTAAAAAGGTACCCGATTTTAAATTTGTAAATCAGGATGGAGACACCATCACAAATAAAAACTATCTGGGTAAGGTATATGTTGTTGATTTCTTTTTTACTACCTGCCCGTCCATATGTCCAATTATGAACGAAAATCTTGTCGAAATTCAAAACCAATTAAATGGGAGGGAAAATTTTGGCATTGTCTCTATAACTATTGATCCCCAACACGATACACCTCAGGTTTTAAAGCAATATGCCGAAGAACATAAGGTTTTCAATCCCAATTGGAATTTTTTGACAGGAGACCGCAAAATCATTTATGATATGGCCAATCGCGGATTTGGTATTTTTGCAGAGGAGGATGAAACCGTAGAAGGCGGTTTTGCACATTCAGGATTGTTCGCTTTGATAGATCAGGACGGTTATGTGCGCTCCAGGGAGGATAAATTTGGAAATCCTATTATTTATTACAGAGGTTCAATTAAACCGGGTGCATCTCTTATTGAGGGAGAGGAAGCTCCTGAGATAGATATACTTATTGAAGATATTAAAAAACTTTTATAAGAATGGCTGGCGGAAAAAACGATAAAATTGCAGTTCCCATAATAGTTTCACTTTCTATTGTGGTGCCGGCTCTTGTATTAATTTTGATGTATTTACCTGCACGCATCAATATTTTCGGAACGCAATCTGGTACTTTTCCACTTTTTCACGCCTTTTTGAACGGTTCAACCGCTTTGTTGCTTATGAGTGGTTATTTTTTTATGTCCATAAAGGAATTTAAATGGCACCGCAATTTTATGATCGCCGCATTCGGGTTTTCCGCGGTGTTTTTAGTGAGCTATGTCATTTCAAAAATAAGTATAGCTCCGGTGCATTATGGGGGTGAAGGAACCATTAAGTATGTTTATTACTTTATTCTGATCACTCATATCCTGCTTTCGGCAATTATAGTCCCTCTGGTGCTTTTTACTATGTACCGTGGTTTAACCGCCCAATATGACAAACATGCAAAAATAGCCCGATGGACCTTTCCAATATGGCTTTATGTAGCTATAACAGGGGTACTCGTGTATGTTTTTATGTTGCCCTATTATTAGTTTCGAAGATGTGAGCCTAAAGTCTGAAATATTAGGGGTTAAAATTTTTTCCTCAAACCTCACCTTTTAAATTTGATATTAATTTGTTTTTGGCATTTTTGGCACTCAGAATTTTATGAACTGATAAGGAAGTATTAAATTTGACAGATCCAAACCCCTTAAAATAAAATAGAAATGAAACTCCGGATGATCTTTCTGGCATTTGTGTTTTTAATGTTGCCTTTTCTGTCCCAGGCACAGTGCGCTATGTGCCGTGCAGTATTGGAAAGCTCAGAAAATCAGTCTATTGCCCAGGGAATTAATGACGGGATCATTTACCTGATGATCTTTCCTTACCTGGCTATTGGCGGAATTGGGTTTTTTATTTATCGTTCCTATAAAAAAAATAAATCTTCCCAATAGTTCTTAACCTCTTGTTAATTTTAACATTTTTCTAACAGGCAAAAATGTAACAATTTTATCTGTTCAGGGTCTTATTGAAGAGTCCCCAGTATAATTTCTTATATTTAAACCAGACAAATTTAATATTTATAATATGATTGAAATTAAAAACCTGCACAAATCATATACGATGGGAAACAATTCCCTGCACGTATTAAAGGGACTTGATTTTAATGTTGCCCAAGGGGAATTGGTTTCAATTATGGGTTCCTCGGGATCTGGTAAATCCACTTTGCTCAATATATTAGGAATGCTAGACGAAGCCGATGAGGGAACTTATGCTCTAGATGGAGTGCCAATAAAAAACCTGAATGAAAAGATCGCTGCCAGGTACCGCAATAAATTTTTAGGTTTTATCTTTCAGTCTTTTAATCTTATCTCCTACAAAAGCGCACTGGATAATGTGGCTTTACCGCTGTACTATCAAGGCGTACATCGCAAGGAACGATTGGATATCGCGATGAGTTACCTGGAAAAGGTGGGGCTGTCAAATTGGGCGGGACATTTGCCCAACGAACTTTCCGGCGGACAAAAACAACGTGTGGCTATTGCCCGAGCCCTGGCTTCCAATCCAAAAGTACTTCTGGCAGATGAGCCAACCGGAGCCCTGGATTCACAAACTTCAAATGAAGTAATGGATTTGATCCAGGGGATAAATGATGAAGGGCGTACTATTTTAATAGTGACACACGAGCACGATATTGCACAAATGACCAAAAGAATTGTCACTCTCAAGGACGGTGTGATTACAGATGATACCAGAGTAAACCAGGTAAGGGTAAGCTATGTTTGATGTAGAGCGTTGGCAGGAGATATTTGAGGCGATCAGCAAAAATAAATTGCGAACGTTTCTAACCGGACTTTCGGTAGCTTCAGGGATATTTATTTTGGTGATCCTGTTGGGAATTGGGGAGGGAATGCGCAACGGGATCTCCTCAGAGTTTGAGCAAGACGCGGCTAATATTCTATTTATCTGGACCGGTGCAACTTCAAAGGAATACAAGGGTCATAATCCGGGACGCCTTATCACCTTAAAAAATGACGACTACCATTATGTTACCACCAAATATAAAGATCAACTGGAGTATAAATCTTCAATCTATCGGATTTGGAACGGGGTGGTCAATTACAAAAAGGAATCTGGATCATACAGAGTAGAAGGGGTTTATCCCGATTATCAGTTTTTGGAAAATGCCAGCATGGTCTCTGGTCGTTTTATAAATTATAAGGATCAGGATGATTATGAAAAGGTGGTGGTATTGGGTAATAAGGTGAGATCTGATCTTTTTAAAAACGGGGAAGATCCCATGGGAGAATACGTTCAAATCTCCAATATCAATTTTAAGGTAATCGGCGTTTTTTCCGATCCCGGTGGGGAACGGGAAGAGTCCAGGGTGTTTTTGCCTCTTTCTACCTCGCAAAGGGTATTTAACGGTGGGAATGATATCAGACATCTTTCATTTACCCTGCAGAAAGAGGATAATTTTGAAGATGCCCTGGCGGCTTCAGAAAAATTTTCTTCAGAATTGGAATCCCAATTAAAGGAAAAATACAGTATCGCCCCAGATGATACCAGGGCAATTACCATTAATAATTCCCTGGAAAATGCAAAAAGGTTTTATGATTTGATGAATATGATAAAATTCTTCTTTTGGGGGGTGGGCATTTGTACCATAATTGCCGGAATTGTAGGAGTGAGCAATATTATGCTGATTATAGTCAAGGAGCGAACTCGCGAGATCGGGATTCGAAAAGCCCTGGGGGCCGAGCCTTTATCTATTATAGTTATGGTGCTTCACGAATCTATATTTGTTACAACGATCGCGGGTTTTACGGGGCTTATCTTTAGCCTGGCATTATTGGAATTTGTGGGGCCCTTAATTGAAACCCAATATATTTCAAACCCTTCAATAGATTTCAGTGTCGCCATTACCACGGTATTTATTTTGATAATAGCCGGAGCCATAGCAGGATTTTTTCCTGCCTGGAAAGCCGCCCGTATAAAACCTATAGACGCTTTAAGAAACGAATAATATGTTTAGCAAAGATACATGGAGTGAAATCCTTGAGGCGCTAACCGCAAACTGGTTCAGGACGCTGCTTACGGCCTTCGGGGTATTGTGGGGAATATTTATCCTCGTTATTTTACTAGCGGCCGGCAAAGGCCTTGAAAATGGCGTAAAACAGGGTTTTGGAGGGATGGCCACTAATTCTATGTTTATGTGGACACAAACTCCTTCCAAACCATATAAAGGATTGCCAAAAGGACGGCGTTATAATTTTAAAACCGGAGATGTCGAAGCCATCAGGCAGAATGTGCCTAATTTGAGATTTGTATCCCCCAGAAATCAATTGGGCGGATTTGGAGGTGCGAATAATGTGGTACGCGGACTTAAAACAGGAGCTTTTAATGTTTACGGGGATTATCCTGAGGTCATTAGGCAGGAGCCCATGGATATCACCTCTGGAAGGTTTATCAATTATTCTGATATCAATGATAACCGAAAAGTCGCCATCATCGGGGAAGGCGTTCAAAAAGATATGTACGAACCCGGAGAAGAGGTAATAGGAAGTTATATTAAAATTAACGGCGTAAATTTTATGGTCATAGGCACCTATAAAAAGAAGGGGAATAATGACAGGAATCCCGAAGAAGCCCAAAAGCAAATCTACGTGCCGTTCACAGCTTTTTCACAGGCATTTAATATGGGAGATACCGTGGGATGGATGGCTATTACAGCAAATGACGGAACCTCAATCACAGAATTGAAAACCCAGGTTTTTGACGTGATAAAATCCAGGCATTCAATTCATCCGGAGGATGAGCGCGCTATTGGCAGTTTCGATTTGTACGAAGAATTCAGCAAGATTAACGGGTTATTTGTCGCATTAAAGGCTGTGGCATATTTTGTGGGAATTTTAGTGTTGCTCTCCGGTATTATTGGAATCAGCAACATTATGCTCATTGTGGTTAAGGAGCGCACCAATGAAATTGGGATTCGCAGGGCCTTAGGGGCGACTCCCTGGTCCATTCGCGGCCAGATCCTATTGGAATCCATTTTTCTGACCATTATTTCAGGGATGGCAGGAATTGCTTTGGCAACCGGAGTTATTGCATTGGTAAACAATCAGTTAAATGGAATGGATACTTCCGAGATGATGTTTGCAAACCCCAGTGTAGATTTAGGGGTAGTTTTTACGGCACTTTCAATTTTAATAATTTCAGGTTTGCTGGCAGGATTGATTCCGGCACAAAATGCCATAAAGGTGAAACCTGTAGATGCACTTAGAACAGAATAAATAAAAATCAGATAATAATTTAAAGATGAAAAAAACATTCACCATTATCACCCTGGTAGTTATAATGCTCACTTTCGTGGGCGCCTTATATTATCTATATCAAAAAAATCAGGAGGATCCTGTTGTTTATTTAACTGAAAAACCTTCCATCCAAACCATCGTCAAAAAAACCGTCGCCACCGGGAGCATCGTTCCCAGGGAAGAGGTGTTGATAAAACCAAATATTTCCGGGATTATTGATGAGATCTATATCAAAGCCGGGGATCGTGTTAAGGAGGGTGATTTAATAGCGAAGATCAGGGTAATTCCCAATGTGGGTTCACTGCAAAGTGCAAAAGACGCCGTGGCTACCTCAAAAATTAACCTGGATAATGAAAAGAAAAGCTTCGACAGGCAAAAAACTTTATTTGATAAAGGCGTGATCTCAGCAAATGATTTTGATAATGCGGAAGTCGCTTTTAAACGTGCTCGACAATCTTATAGTTCTTCCCAGCAAAATTTCGAAATTGTCCGTACCGGGACCACCCGTGGTCTTGGGAGCGCAGCCAATACTTTAATCAGATCTACCATAGACGGAATGGTGTTGGATGTGCCTGTAAAAGCAGGGAACCAGGTTATTGAGAGCAATAATTTTAATGATGGAACCACCATTGCCACGCTGGCTGATGTCAATAAGATGATATTTGAAGGCAAGGTTGATGAAAGCGAAGTTGGCAAGATCAAAGAAAGTCTTCCCCTTGAAATTACCGTGGGTGCCATTGAAAATAAAACTTTTGATGCCATCCTGGATTATATTGCACCAAAAGGAGTGAGTGAGAACGGGGCTATTCAGTTTAATATTAAGGGAACCCTCAATAAATCGGATACTACATTTATACGTGCCGGATTGAGTGCAAACGCATCAATAATCCTCGCAAAGGTAGAGGATGCCCTTGCCATTAATGAAGCTCTGGTTCAATTTGATCCTAAAACCCAGCAACCTTTTGTTGAAGTTGAAACAGGAGAGCAACAGTTTAATCGCCAGGAAATTGAAATGGGAGTTAGTGACGGGATCAATGTTCAGGTTTTAAAAGGTATTTCTAAGGATGATAAAATTAAAATTTGGAATCAGTTAAAAGCGGTGCAAGCCTTATCAGGAAATTAGAATTTAACTTTTTTGTAACAACTCAGCACTTTGTTAGACCTATCATTTACAATCTAAACTATGAAAAAATCAGTTTTACTTATCTTAGCTTTTCTTTTCTCAATTACTTTCCAGGCACAGCAAAAAAAATGGAGCCTTCAGCAATGTGTGGTTTATGCCTTAGAAAACAATATTTCCATCAAACAATCCACACTTGACATAGAAGCGGCGGATATCGATCGCAGGGATGCTATTGGTAATTTTATTCCATCATTTAACATTCAATCCAGTTTATCCAGCAACGGAGGATTGAGTATAAATCCTACAAATAACCGGTTTGAAAATACCAGGTTCACCTCTTTTTCAAGCGGTGCGAGCAGTTCCATTACCTTATTTGACGGATTACGTAACTTAAGACAGCTTCAACGCGCAAAATTATCGCAATTATCGAGTCAGTATTCCCTGGAATTAATGAAAGATAATATTGCCTTATTTGTCGCTAATGCATATTTGACCGTGCTTTTTAACAAACAGAGCCTCGTGGTTTTAAAAACCCAGAACCTTGTGACCAATGACCAGTTAAAAAGGACCACAGAACTTGTTGATGCAGGGGTTTTGCCAAAAGGGGATCTTTTGGAAATTGAAGCCACCAATGCCGATGAACAACAACGAATTATAGTAGCCGAAAATACAATTCAGATCTCCCTGATCAGTTTAGCGCAAACCCTTTTGATCAAGGATTATCAAAATTTTGATATTTCAGAAGATGATTACGATGTTTATGGAAATGAAATATTGATGCAATCTCCGTATGATTTGATCGCTAAGGCGAAAGAGGAACGTTATGAAATTAAAATTGCAGAAGAAAATAAAAGTATAGCTGAAAAAGATGTGCAGTTGGCTCGTGGAGCCTATTATCCTACTCTTACGGGATTTTATAACTACAATACCAGGTATGCCGATAATGATTCCTTTAATCGAGATTTCAGAACTCAGCTCTATGAAAATGATGGTACTTCTTATGGTTTGCAATTGAATATCCCGGTTTTAAATGGTTTTGCAGCCCGAAATCAGGTGCAAAGAAATCAGATCAATGTAAAGAGAGCTGAATTTCAACTGGAACAAGCAGAACTTGATCTTGAAGCTGATGTGTATCAGGCCTATGTAGATGCCCAAGGCGCACTAAAGGCTTATGAGGCAGCAAGAGTTGCCCTAAGTGCACAGGAGCAAGCCTATGCCTACGCAATCGAAAGGTTCAACGTAGGGCTTACCAATGCCTTCGATTTTAGCCAGGCAAAATCCAGACTTGAAATTGCTCAAACAGAAGTAGTACGTACTAAATACGATTATATATTTAAATTAAAAGTGATCGAGTTATACTTTGGAATCCCTGTAACCGATCTTAAATTTTAGAAAATGAAGAAAAAAACACTACTTATTATTGGTGTAATTGCAGTTGCAGTAATTGTGCTTTTGGTCGCGGGCAAAAAAGCAGGTTGGTTTGGCGCTTCCGGAAATGTAAAAGAGGTTGATTTCGCAAAAATTGAACTAATCCAAATTGTTGAAAAGGTATCGGCTACCGGAAAGATACAGCCGGAAATAGAGGTTAAACTGTCTTCTGAGGTTTCTGGGGAAATTATAGAACTCCCTGTAGTTGAGGGACAAATGGTTGAAAAGGGAGATTTGCTGGTGCGTATCAACCCCGATCTCTACCAATCCAGTTTACAACGATCCCGGGCAGGTTTGCAAAATGTAAAGGCGAATTACGCACAGTCCGAGGCAAGCCTGAGGGAAGCAACATCCAATTACGACCGCAATAAGACTTTATTTGAGAAGGGAGTCATCTCAAAATCGGAATGGGACAGGATAGTTGCAGCATATGAAGTAGCAGAGGCCTCCAAGAACGCTGCCTATTACGGAATGCAAAGCGCCGCAGCAACAGTTACAGAGGCTACAGATAATCTTGCCAGGACAACTATTTATTCTCCTATGCGCGGTACTATTTCAAAACTGGATGTGGAATTGGGAGAACGGGTGGTAGGGACACAGCAAATGGCGGGAACCGAAATATTAAGGGTTGCCAATTTGTCCAATATGGAAGTGGAAGTTGATGTAAACGAAAATGATATTGTTAAAGTTAGCGTTGGGGATTCCACTGTAGTGGAGGTCGATGCATATTTAAAAAGAGAATTTAAAGGGGTGGTTACCCAAATTTCAAATTCAGCCATTGCGGGTTTAACAGCTGATCAGGTTACCAACTTCAAGGTAAAAGTCAGAATTTTGGAGTCTTCATACAGCGATCTTCGGGAAGGAAAACCAGAAAATTTCTCCCCCTTCAGACCGGGAATGACCGCTACGGTGGATATAATTACCAGAAAGAAAAATGATATAATTGGGGTTCCCATCAGCGCGATAGTCATAAAAAGCGACACCACTTCAACCCCGCCGGCATCCAAAGCTCTTGCAATTTCTGATGAAAAATTTGAAGCTGTTTTTGTGAAAGAAGGGAATAAGGCTAGCTTGCGTGTTATTACAACCGGAATACAGGACAACCAGAATATCGAGGTCCTATCTGGATTGAAAGTTGGAGAAGAGGTGATAACCGGACCGTATAATACCGTTACCAAAACATTAAAAGACGGGGACGAGGTCATTCTTTTAAAAGAGGAAGACCCTTCAGAATAAATTCAGCAAAAATCAGCAGTGTAAAGAAGATTCAATGTTGCCTACAATACTTTGTATAGAAACAGCTACCACCAATTGCTCGGTTGCAATTGCCTATAACGGCAAAATCCTTGCAGTTAAAGAAGATTATAACGACAGTTATTCACACGCTGAAAAACTTCATCTGTTTATTCAGGAAATTCTAGTGGAGAATAATTTAAAACTCTCAAACCTAAATGCGGTTGCCATTAGCAAGGGTCCGGGATCTTATACCGGCTTGCGCATTGGGGTTTCAGCAGCCAAAGGCCTTTGTTTTTCCCTTGATATCCCTCTTATCTCGGTGCCAACCTTGACTGCGTTGGCCAATCAGGTAGAGCGAGAGGGCTATGTGATCCCGATGTTGGATGCCCGAAGAATGGAGGTGTATGCCGCAGTTTTTAATTCAGGGGAGGAGAGGGAGCAGCTCTTAAAGACTTCCGCCATCATTTTGAATCCGGATTCATTTCGGGGATATCTGGAAAGGGATCAGGTTTATTTTATTGGAAGTGGAGTGGAAAAGTTCCAGAAGATTTGCGGGCATCCCAATGCAAATTTTATTGAAAATAAGCTACCCTCGGCCAGGGAAATGATAGAAATAGCGGTTGCCAAATACAAAATAGGCGACTTTGAAAATGTCGCCTATTTTGAACCTTATTATTTAAAGGATTTTATCGCTGGATAATTTTAGTTCTTGGGGTCGCTTTTTTCTTCTTCTGAATGATTAAAAAGATGAACATCACGCTGTGGGAATGGAATTCCAATTCCTGCGGCTTCCAGCCTTGTTTTGGATTCTTCAATTGTAAACCAGTGGCATTTCCAGAAGTCGTCGTTTAAGGCCCAGAATCTCAAAGAAAGATTTACTGAGCTATCGGCCAGTTCGGTTACCACAACCTCAGGAGCGGGGTCTTTCATTACTCCTTCCTGTTCCTCCAATAATTTCATAAGGACATCTCTTGCAAGTTTTATATTGCTGTTGTATGAAATTCCAATTGTAATGGCATCTTTTCGCTTACCTTCTTCGGTGTAATTTATAATATTGTTATTGGTCAATTGCCCATTGGGAATAATAGCCAATTGGTTGCCAAAAGTGTTTAGTTTGGTATAAAATAATGAGGTTTCTTTTACGGTTCCGGAAACTCCCTGTGCTTCAATAAAATCTCCCACCCTAAATGGCTTCAAGCTAATAATTAAAACTCCTCCTGCAAAATTTGACAGGGAACCTTGAAGGGCAAGACCGATTGCAAGACCTGCGGCACCAACAATTGCAATTAGAGAGGTTGTCTCAACCCCAAGTTGGCTGATCACCACTATAAATAAAAGAATTTTTAAACTCCAGTTCAAGAGGCTTGTAATAAAATTTTCAAGAGTTGGATCATAATCTGTTTTATCAAAGATCTTTTTAACATAGCCCACAATAAATTTAATAACCCACCAACCAATGAATAATATCAAGAGCGATGAGACCAAGGCTGGTAAGAAATCAATGAATTTATCACCGTATAAGGTTGCGTAATCCTGCCAATTTTTAATTTGATCCATAATTTTTTTTTTGCAAATGAAGGTTTTTTGCAATAATAAGAAAAAATTCTAATGCTTAAATTTCGTTAAATTATTTAATTAATTTCAGGCATTCCGTTACAGAATGCACCGGTAGCTGGCAGGTCCCATCGACACAAACATAAATTAGATTTCCCCCGGGTTTAAAACGGTTTTTGGTGAGAGGACGGGAATTGTCCAGTTTGGTGGTGCCATCTATAATAGTATATGGTAAGTACGCCCTGTGCAATTCATGAATTAACTCAACAGCATTTTCCCCGGTTACCACAATTTCATAAAAGGCATGGGTTAAATTCAGTTTTAAATCCAACCAGTTTGAATATCCTTGTGGATATTCCTTAATTTGTCCGTTAATTTTTGAGAGCATATTCTTTGAGAGTTTGAAAAAATCTTCATTTTCGAAATATTTGGATAAGATGAACAGGTTTTTTGCCATCACCGAATTGGAAGAGGGGATCACATTATCTGTATAGTCAATATTCCTGGTTATTAAAGGCCGGTCCTTATCTGAAGTAAAATAAAACATTTGGACCTTTTTTTCGTAAAAATGAAGTATGCTGTAATCAGCCAGTTCTTTTGATGTCTGCAGCCATTTCTTATCCAAGCATACCTGGTATAGGTATAGGAATGCGGCAGCTACAAAGGAATAATCCTCCAGATATCCATTGATGCGGCTTTCTCCATTTTTAAAGGTATGATGAAGACTGCCATCGGGTTGTAATAAATTTTCCAGAATAAAATTTGCGTTTTTCAGAGCCGTTTCCAGATATTCTGGAATATTTAAGGCCTTATAGGCATCCAGATATCCAGAGAGCATCAGCGCATTCCAGGAGGTGATTTGCTTATCGTCCAACCGAGGTTTATCCCTTTTATTTCGATATTTTTTCAAAATTTCCTGCCAATTTTTTTTCTTCTGAAGTAATTTTTCTTCGGGAATATGATGTTTCTTGGATATTTCAGAATCGCTCTGAGTCCTTATCAGGACATATTTTTCACCTTCCCATTTTCCCAGGGTATTGATGTTGTAATAATCTGAAAACAAATCAAAATCATCTTTAAATAGCTTTTTCAGCTCGGATGGTTCCCAGGAATAAAAGACGCCTTCTTCCAGTACTCCTTTTGAATTCAAACTGTCGGCATCCAGAGAGGAATAGAATGCGCCGGAAGAATCAGTGAGGTTTTCCTTTACAAACTGAAGGCTTTGATTCACCACTTCCCTGTACCAATTATTTTTTGTATTGCTATAGGCAGAGCTGAAAAGGCTCACCAACTGAGCATTGTCATAGAGCATCTTTTCGAAATGAGGGACATGCCATCGCACATCTACAGAATATCTCGAAAAACCCCCGTCAATTGGATCGTAAATCCCCCCGTATGATATTTTTTTCAAACTGTGCATTACATATTTTTTCAACTCCGGGTACTTATTTTGTTCAGAATAACGAAGTAAAAACTGGAAAACGGAGGGTATAATAAATTTTGGGGCCTGACGGCTGCCACCGTATTCCTTGTCAAAATCCAGTTCCCATTTTTTTAGGAGCGGGACAAAATCTTCTTTTAAAAATTCTTTGGACAAACCACTTTCCGGGATCAATTGCATTTGCTTTAATCCATCCTCCAGTTTGCCCGCATAGTCGTACATTTTTTCTGGATCCTTTTCATAAAGATCGGCTATTTGGCCAAGAGAACTTTTCCATTGGTCCTTTCTAAAATAAGTACCACCCCATACCGGGCGACCATCTGGAAGAGCAACCACATTCAGTGGCCAACCGCCTCTTCCTGTCATGAGTTGTATCGCATTCATATAAGCCTGATCTACATCCGGACGTTCCTCGCGATCTACTTTTATATTGATAAAACCTGCATTCATTATTTCTGCCACAGCTTCGTCTTCAAAACTTTCTTTTTCCATCACGTGGCACCAATGGCAGGCCGCATAACCAACGCTTATGAGGAGCAATTTGTTTTCAGCCTTTGCCCGCTCCAGAGTTTCATCATTCCAGGGAAACCAGTTCACTGGATTATGAGCGTGTTGCAGCAAATAAGGACTGTTCTCCTTTATCAGGGCGTTGGTGTGGGTATGGCGGTTCATAAGGACGTTTTAGGGTAAATATGCAGTATTTCTTGGTATAAATGAAAAGCTCCCCACACGGGGGAGCTTTGAAAGCTTAACTAAATAATTTTATACTACTTCAAAGGAAATTTTTACATTGACCCTGTACTCGGTAATATTTTCACCGATAACAACGGCTGTTTGTTCCTGCACATAAACCGATTTGATATTTTTAATTGTTTTTGCGGCGTGGGTTACTGCATTTTGGGCCGCATCTTCCCACCCTTTTTTGGAATTTGCCAAGAGCTCTACAACTTTAATTACTGACATAATTTTTTGATTTTACAATTAATAACTATGAAGATACAAAAAATTGGATGCCAGTTTTAAAAGTTTTGTTAAATGAAAGGAAAAAACAACCTCTAAAAACAATTTCGAAAGGTAAATTTTAAGGGGGGCCTACAAGTGCTATCCGTTTATTGCTTCCACGAAATCTACATAGCCTTTTAGCAAATCACGCATCATGGTTTCAATGCCGCTTTTTAAGGTAGCCGTAGATGAAGGACACCCGCTGCAGGCACCTTGTAAAATTACCTTTACTGTTTTAGTTTCTGCATTATACGAATCAAAAACAATATTCCCTCCATCACTTTGAACAGCCGGTTTTATATATTCCTCCAGGATGTCTACTACCTTTTGGGAAATTTCATCTAAAATTATTGGTTCCCCTGCTTGAGCGGAAATTTCAGATTTCTTTTCCGCACTATTTTCAGAGGTGAGCACCACCTTGTCTTGCTGGAGATAATTCCTGATAAATTCCCGCAAGTCATTGGTTATATCATTCCATTGGGCAATATCATATTTGTTAATGGAGATATAATTTTCATCAATAAAAACCTCTTTTACGAAAGGAAAGTTAAATAACTGCCTGGCCAGGGGAGCATTTTCTGTGGTATCTATGCTTTTAAATTCGGCGGCTTTTAAAACCAATTTTTTATTGGCCACAAATTTCATTACGGTTGGGTTTGGGGTGCTTTCTGCATAAACCGTCACCGGAACCAATTTGGAGGAATCTACGTTTATTTCCTTGAGAATACTTCCGCCCTGGTTGAGGTAGTCTTTTATCTGAGCCGCTACTTCCTCCTGAACATCTGGCCATTCAACAATACTGTACTTTTCGATCGCAATAAAATTTTGCGCGAGATATACAGTTTTAACGAATGGTAGGTAAAACAATTGTTGGGCCAGGGGCGATTTTGCCGCTTCTTCTATATTTCCAAATTCAAAACTTTCATTTCTTGTTAAAAACTGATTGGCTTCAAACTTTACTATATCAGAATTGGTTGTGGGTTGTATGTTGATCGTATATGCATCCATCTTCAAAATTTTCATGCAAAATTACTAAAACAAAGTAATGTAATCTATATATTTACAATTGTTATTGGCATATTGAATATAGGCTCGCTTTATAGGCCTCCTTTTTCGGTTTCTATAACCGAAATTATGCCGTCTTCAAATTATTGATCACATATGAAATTAGGCTTAAAAGGAATATTCTTAGTATGTTTATTTTTTATATCTCAAGCAAATTCGCAAGAGGTGATCCCAATTTACGCCGATTATTTGACCGATAATTTATATTTGTTGCATCCCTCGATGGCGGGAGCTTCAAATTACAATAAGATCAGGCTTACCGCCAGGCAACAGTGGTTTGATGTAAGCGATGCACCCAGCTTGCAAACCCTTAGTATTCACGGCCGGGTGGGAGAAAAGGTAGGCCTTGGTGGAATTGTTTTTAACGATAAGAACGGGAATTATTCGAAACAGGGTGTTTATGCCACTTTCGCATATCATTTGTTATTCTCAAGAAGCGAATTGGATCTAAATCAACTCTCCTTTGGAATAAATGTCGGAGTGGTGCAGCACAGTCTGGACCAGAGCGGATTTACTGGATTTGATCCGGTCATTGGCAGTGGGAATGTTTCTGATAAATATGCAAATATGGATGTGGGGATTTCCTATTATTATCTCAATTTTTTTGCGCACCTCACTGCAAAAAATATATTTTTGGTGAAACGTGACGTATTCCATTCCAATGGGATTGCCGGGAACCTGAGAAAATATCTTTTTTCAACAGGCTATGTTTTTGGTAAAATAAATAGTCCCTGGAGTTTCGAACCTTCGGTGTTATTTCAAATGCGGGAGGAAACGGATGAAAAATCCCTAGATGCCAACCTAAAGGCATACAGGAATTTTGAAATCGGGGATCTATGGGGAGGGGTTTCATATAGGCGAAGTTTTGAAGGGGCCGAATATACTACCGAGGGAGAGGAGGTTAAAAATCAACAATTACAACATTTCACTTCCTTTGTGGGATTTGAGTATAACCAATTTCTCTTTGCATATACCTATACACATCAAATCAATTCCCTAGTGTTGAGCAATAATGGGTTTCATCAAATTACTCTGGGATATAATTTTGGTAAAAACCGGGAGAGATATGAATGCAAATGCCCTGCAATCAATTAAAAATCCATATAAGAAACCTCCGGATTATTCTTTGGCGTCTTTACCAACCTCGCTAAAAAATGAGGGTCAGCATTGCTGAAAAATTTATGAACTGGTCTTAAATAAGATCTATTGAGCAGGTTTAATTGTTCTAACACCTTTTTTGTTTGCCTTGCCACGGCTTCTCCTGAATCTATTATCGCAACATCTTCAGGTAATATCTCCTTCAACTTTGGCAATAAATAGGGATAATGGCTGCAGCCCAGGACCAGGTAATCAATTTGTGCGACCAATAAAGGTTTTAAAAGCCTTCTCAACAAAAAATCCGTCTCAGGGGCTTCCTGCTTTCCTTCTTCTATTAGTTTTACCAATCCCTCCCCATCAACTTCTATAAGATTTATATTTTTTGAGTATAGTTCAGTGGTTTTTGTGAAAAGTTCGCTGGACAAAGTACCTTTTGTGGCGAGGATCCCGATTGTTTTCGTTTGTGATTTTAGGGCTGCAGGTTTTATTGCAGGCTCAATCCCAATAATAGGTACATGATAATTTTCCCGAAGGGCTTTAATAGCATTGGTAGTGGCTGTATTACAGGCTACCACAATTATTTTACAATCCATCTCCAGCAGTTTTTCAGTATTTTTTTTGCTGAGGGCGATTATTTCATCTATCGATTTTTTGCCATAGGGAGCGTTTTTGCTGTCGGCAAGGTAAATGCTGTTTTCCTGTGGAAGAAGTTGGACCACTTCACTCCAAATGGAGGTGCCGCCAACTCCCGAATCAAAAAATCCAATTGGTTGTGAATTGCTCATCTGGTACAAAAATAAAAACTGCGCCCTAAAGAGAACGCAGTTTTTTAATCTTTATTAATAGGAATATTAAATTCCCAATTCTTTTTTGACATCAGCCATCAAATTGAAGCCATCTGCCATGATAACTCCTGAACCTATTGTAGAGTCCAAAACGTAATCATAACCTTTTGCTCTTGCTACTTTTTGAATTGCAACACGTGCTTTTTCATAAACTGGCTTTAGCAAATCAAGTTCTTTCTTTTGAAGATCCTGTTGTGCATTTTGTCCGTGTTCCTGAATTCTTCTTTGTGTGCTTTGTAATTCCTGAGCTCTTTTAGCGTTTTCCTCTTCAGTTTTGGTAGGAGCTTCTGCTTCGTAACGTTGCATTGTTTTTTGAGCCTCAGTCATCATATCCCTAATCTCGGTATCGTATGTTTTTGTAAGTTTCTCCAATTGTGCCTGTGCCTCCTTAAAAGCTGGCATAGACTCCACAAGTTCCTGTGAGGCGACGTGGGCGATTTTGGATTGTGCATTTGTAAAAGCTGTTGCTCCTAGGGTTAAAGCTAACGCTATAAAAAAAGTTCTGAATTGTTTCATTGTATTAGTATTTATAGTTAAATTGTTAAAAGTTCTCATAGTTAATTATAATTATCGGTTTTATTTTCTGTGGTCTTAAGTTTTCTGATATTTTCAATCGAATCTGTTTTTCTGTTCCTCTCCTCTAAAACTTTAGCCCTGCGTGCATCAAATTCAGCTTGCTTGGCTGCTCTAACAGCTTCCCGTTGTTTTTTTCGATCCTCAATAAAAGCTTCCCGTTCTTTTTTGGTGGCCTCTATTTCTTTTTGCTTCTCAGATATATCGACATCTTCTTGAACACTTCTGTTTTCTTCTGCTTCCATCTGGAAAATTTCATCCTTCGAATCCAGTTGCTCCCTTTTCGAAGCTCTGTTGATGCTTCTTAATACCTGGTCGCTAATGTTATGTTTTTCTGCGGAAAAAACCATTCCTACATTAGAGGTTCTGTCAAAAATAAAATCGTAATTCCTTTGAACCCCTATATCCTGGATCGCATTAAAAACCTGATCCTGAATAGGCTGAATTAATTGTTTCTTTTGAATTATAAAGTCACCGTTAGTTCCAAATCTCTTTTGTTGATATTCGGCAATTTTGGATTCTTCAAAAGCGATGATAGCTTGCTTTTCCTCAATCAATTCCTTAGTTAACAATGGCCGTTCCTGTTCTAAGCCAATTCTCAACGCTTTTACTTTATTCAGGTCACTTTCAAGTTCTGCTTTCCATTGCTGAACACGCTCCTCCAGTTGAGCCGAAGCTTCCTGATATTCCGGAACATTTGCCAGGATATATTCCATATCAATATATGAAATTCTATTGGGTTTTTGTGCCTGAAGGTTTGATCCAGAAATTGCCAATAAAGCTAACAGGAAAATAAACTGCCTTTTCATATGAATGCTATTAGAAAATATCGTGCCAAAACTAGAATTGCTGTCCTATTATAAAATGGGTTTCCCATCCATTTGGTCCGGTTTGTCCCGGAATGGGATCAAAACCATATCCAAAGTCTATTCCCAGCAAACCAAATTGCGGCATGAATATGCGCAATCCTGCACCTGCAGAACGGTTTAATTGAAACGGATTAAAATCTTTAAAGTTGTCATAAGATGCACCGGCTTCTAGGAATGTCAGAGCATATATAGATGCCATTGGCTTTAATGTTATGGGAAATCTTAATTCCAGGGAGTATTTATTGTAGATCACCGCACCATCATCATTATTGGCCTGGCTCAGGCTGGTTCTGTCCAAGGGAACCAAGGACTGGTTGGGATAACCTCGCAAAGCGACTGTTTCCCTTCCGTCGAGACTAAAAGATCCTAAACCATCTCCTCCCAGGTAAAATCGTTCAAATGGGGGAATTCCCCTATCGTTATTGTAAGCTCCCAGAAAACCATATTCAGCATGTGTTTTCATCACCAAATTGCTGTTTCCGCCAAAATTAAAAAGGGTAGTATACCAGTCGCCTTTAAATTTCACCTTGTAAAATTCCAACCATTTGAATTTTTCCTGGTCAATTTTGGATTGATCGCCCACGGGCTCTTCCCCCGGACGTAAACGTGTGCCATCCAGTTTTATCAGGTTTCCATTCTCGTCTTTCAATTGGAATTCGTTTTGTGATTCAAGATTGGCATAATCTACCCCATTCCATAAGGAATAAGGAGGAGTGAATTTTGCGCTTACACTGAAATCTGAACCTCGAATGGGAAATATCGGGTTAATTGCTAAACTCTGACGGCTTAAACCGATGGTGTAGGTAAGGTTGTTTGAGTATCCGTTTCCAAAGGTAAAAAGGCCGGTGTTGTAATTGTTTAAATCGTAACGCTGTATTCCAACCGATTGTGAGAGGGTAAAGAAATCATCAGGCCATTGCAGGCGTTTGGCTAGACCTACATTGATACCCAAAATATCAAAGCTTCGGGATTTATCGGCCTTTCTGGTGTTGTAATCATAAAGAAATTGCCTGGTATATGAAAATGAAGTAGATAAACTAACCGGTCTTTTTCCGCCTAACCATGGTTCGACGAATGATAAACTATAAGTTTGATAAAAGATGCTGGCCTGTGCCCTCAGAGAAAGTGTTTGTCCATCTCCCATAGGTAAAGGTTTGTAGGCTTCCTTATCAAAAATCCCTGCGATGGAGAAATTGTTAAACGAAAGTCCCAGAGTCCCGATAAATCCGCCGCCGCCATAACCTCCCTGCAGTTCTATCTGGCTGGCTCCAGCTTCAACAACCGCGTATTCCATATCCAGGGTTCCGCTGTTGGGATCTACATTTTTAAAATTCGGGCTGATTTGTTCAGCGTCAAAAAAGCCTAACTGGCCCAATTCCCGAAGTGTTCTTACAACGTTCTCCTGAGAGTATTTCTGTCCCGGTTGTGTTCTGAGTTCCCTGTAAATTACGTGATCCTTGGTTTTGTCATTCCCAACAACACTAATTTTGTTGAAATAAGCTTCTTTTCCTTCAATTATCCTGATTTCAAAATCGATGGTGTCATTGTAAATCCTTGTTTCAACCGGATTGATCTGGGAGAAAAGATACCCGTTGTTTTTATAAAGGTTCGAAAGATCCTGTGCATCAGGTTTTGAGCCATCTGCAATCCGTTTTTCAAGCAATACTCCGTTGTAAACATCACCTTTGTTTATGCCCAGCATTCTGGTCAATTGATCATCGGTGTAAACGGTATTTCCAATAAAATCAATATTCCCGATAAAATGTTTTTTTCCTTCCTCGATTTTCAGGTTCAAAGCAATGGTTTCAGGGCTGGTGCGTAAAAGGGTGTCCGTGACATTTCGGGCGTCCCTAAAGCCTTTCTCCTTATATTTATTGATTAGCTTCACTTTATCAGCTTCATAATCTTCCTCGACAAATTTTGAGCGTTTCCAAAGCCTAAAGAAATTCTTTTCTTTGGTGTTGCCCATGGTACTTTTAAGTTTGGCGTCGCTAAACTGTTCATTTCCCTCAAATCCAATTGCATCGATTTTGACCTTTTCGCCACGATCTATATTGACCACCATATGTACCTTATTGGTACCGATGGTATCCTCGACAGTAGTAGTATTTATAACCACCTTGGTATTTAAATACCCATCTTTGCTGTATTTATTTTCGATGTAATTTTTTGAGGTAGTTATCAGGTTTTCAGTAACTTTTACCCCAGGGGTTAAATTATTATCCTTGATAAGCTCTTCTTTTGCGGTTTTCTTTTTAATCCCCTGGATTCTTACCTCGGCAAGTTCAGGGACTTCCTGGATTTCCAGTTCCAGATTGGCAACATCTCCCTCAATACTTGTAATATAAAAGTTGATATCGCTAAATAGGCCTAAATCCCATAATTTTTTCAGAACCTTGCTTATGCGGTCTCCGGGAATGAATATTTCCTCTCCCTTTTTTAACCCGGTATAGGCAATTACAGTTTGTTCGTTATAGCTAACCGTACCTGTTACCTGAATTTCTCCAACTGTATATTTTTTTCCTTCTCCTATGGGTAGGTCTTGTGCCTGAAATGACAGGGTATACAAGAAACAACATGCTAAAATTGCCAACCACTTTTTTGACCTATCTGCACTAACTAATCTGCTCACTGGTTTTTCCAAATCTTCGTTCTCTGGTTTGATAATTAAAAATGGCCTCGAATAAATTTTCCCTTCGGAAATCGGGCCATAAAACATTTGTAAAATATAATTCGGCGTAGGCTATTTGCCACAGCAAAAAGTTGCTTATCCTCTGTTCTCCACTGGTTCGGATAAGCAAATCTACGTCTGGTAAATTTCGGGTGTAAAGATGCTGATTTATAATTGATTCATCAATAGCTTCAAGGGATATTTCGTCATTTTTTACTTTCTGGCTGATATCCTTTACTACATGTATCAATTCTTCCCTTGATCCGTAGCTCAATGCCAGGGTGAGGGTCATTCTTTTATTTTTTTTGGTCTTTTCTATAACTTCCCGGAGTTCCTTCTGGGCCTTTTTGGGTAAATTATCGAGGTTTCCAATGGCATTGAGTCTAATATCGTTTTTGCTGAGGGTTTTGATTTCCTTTCTGAGGGAGCTTACCAGTAATCGCATCAGGATATCTACTTCCAACTTAGGTCTGTTCCAGTTTTCTGTAGAAAAGGCGTATAATGTCAAATTTTCAACCCCAATTTCGGCGCAGCCTTCTACCACGTCGCGAACTGCTTTGGTGCCCTCCTCATGACCAATTGCCCGAAGGAGGCCTTTTTTCTTGGCCCAACGGCCATTCCCATCCATTATTATGGAAATATGTTTCGGAAGATTTTTAAGTTTGATTTTTTCTTTAAACATTTTATCTAAAGCTGTAACAGGGTTTTTTTCCAAAAGTAAACGTAAGGATTACACCTGAAAATACGTACCAATCTTTGGTATTTGTATTTCCAAATTCCCTTGGGGGATTTCTTCTTCCCAATAACTCTTCGGGATTGCTCCCGTCTATGTTGTCTGTAAAGGTATATCTTGCTCCTATCTCAAAAGCGGCAATAATTTTTTGGGAAATAGTTTGTTTGTATCCAAGTACCATCGGAATAGCAAATTCCCAATTGTCGCTTTGTGACTCCAGAATGCCTCTGGCTGGCAAATCGGCGCTTAAATAGTGGTGCTTGGAATTAAAATAAGTTATTCCGGTATAAAGATACGGAGTCCTCTGCTCATTAGGCTTACTTAAATCAAATTCAAAATAATTAAATTCAATTCCCAGGGAGGCTTCCCCAATATGGTTAGAAAATGTATAAGCCCGTTGTTGCCTTCTCACTTCGCTGGATTTCGAGTCATCTGCAGAGATATCAGCATATAAAAGCGAAAAGCGAATGCTGTGACGGTCACTGCGATTCCATTTCACAATTCCTCCTGTCACCAAAGTTTTTGGATTAATCCATGCGGTACTACCAACATCACCAATATAATTCGCGCCTCCGATAAACGGTCCAACTTCGAAAGTTTGGGCTGAAGCAGAATTAAAGCATGCTAACAGAAAAATTAGTAATAAAAGATGCTTCATAGGTTTCTGAAAGTTTGCAAATATAACAATAATGTTCGCCCTAACACGATAAGAGCAAATTTGTGTTTGCTTATAAACAAATTTCGGCTGGTTTTATTGTTTAATTCCTTCGATCCTCACCCCATAATAATTTTTTCCGAAGGGTTTGAAGAAAACTATCCAGTTGGAGTTCTACCATGCTTATTTTAAAAGGAGCAATGGTAATGGTTATTTCGGTCGCATTGCTCAAGGTGGCAATACGTGCGTCCAGGGAAGCTAGATAGAAGTTTTCACGACCGGAAATCCTCAAGGTAATTTTTGTGTCGTCCCTTATAACCAGTGGTCTTGCATTGAGATTATGCGGGGCAATGGGGGTAATTACCAAGGCATTTGTTTGGGGTACAATCACCGGTCCTCCACAACTCAGTGAATATCCTGTTGAACCCGTTGGCGTTGCAACTATAAGTCCGTCAGCCCAATAAGAAGTAAGGTATTGATCGTCCAGCCATGTTTCAATGGTAATCATGGAGGTCGTGTTTTTTCGGTTTACGGCAATTTCATTAAGGGCAAAATTGCTTTCGCCAATTTCATCACTTTTTGGGGCTGTTTCAATACAAAGTACCGATCTTTCTGAAAGGGAATATTTTTTCTGAAGAATGCTGGAGATGGTTTGCTTGATCTCTTCTTTTTGAATTGTGGCCAAAAACCCGAGCCGGCCTGTATTAATCCCCAAAATAGGGATATTCAGATCCCGGATAAAATTTATCGATTTTAAAATAGTACCATCTCCTCCAATACTAAAGAACAAATCATAGGAAGCATCCAATTCTTTAAAAGTGCTGAAATGGTTGTATTCCTTTAATACTGTTTTGTTGAGATGAATAAGGTTCAGAAAGTTTTTTTCTATCACAACCTCAATATTTTCCTGATCAAGAGCGAGGAGCAGTTCTTCAATATATTTTCCGGAATCTGTATGATAAAATTGACCGTAGATGCCTACTTTCATGTGGTTTTATTATTGTTTTAACGGACATATGTAACATCCATAAAGTCATTTTTCTGTGTGAGAAATTTTATTCTCATCGATGTTTCATATCGTTTTTATTGATCTCCTGCTTTTTATGGGGACAGGGTCGCAACCGGCCAGTTTTAAATGTTAAGGTATTTGTCAAGATATTCAGATCTGTCTTTTAATTTTTTGTTGAAATTATCTTCCTGATGTTCAGAAATAATTGTGTAACCATATCTTCTATAGGTCTGCAGAATTTCATTTAGGCTTGAAGTGCTGAGTTTAATTGTGATTTGAGCAAGATCATTGGCCCTTGAGGATATAAACATTCCCAGGATACCTGCATTATGGGATTCGCCTATTTGGCTAATCTCACTAAATGAATAATCCCTGTAACCTTTTTCTAAAACGATAATCCCCCCGGGTTCATTTAAGAAGGGGGTAGCGTAAAACAAGGTGAGTATGGAGGTTAATGTTATATAACCTAAATATTTATTTTCAGAATTTAAAATAGGTAAAATATTGGTTTGGTTTTGGGCAAAAATATCCAATGTGTCCAGCCAGTAATTGTCCTCACGGGCAAAAAAACCTTCAAGTACATATTGATAATCCGCAATGGTTTTGTTTTCGTCAAAACTCCCAACATCATTTTTCGAAATACAACCTAAATAAACCCCGTTGTTTTCCACCGGTAAGTGCGAATAGGTCTGATCGTTGAATGTCCTTCTCAGATCACCAATCTTATCGCTTAGCTGACAAATCCCGATATCATTTGCTATGTAATTTTCAATACTCATGATGCAGCTTCATTTTTACGCAAATTAATTAAAATAAAATTCAATAAGGCATACTCGTCTTTGTATTTTTGTTAATTCAAAGCTAATAACATGACAAAATTAAGTGTAAATATCAATAAAATCGCTACTTTGAGAAATGCCCGTGGCGGGAATGTCCCCAATTTACTCAAGTTTACCAAAGATATTGAATCTTATGGTGCACAGGGGATAACTGTTCATCCAAGACCTGATGAGCGTCATATTCGCTATCAGGATGTCCTGGATTTAAAACAAGTTGTCACCACCGAATTTAATATTGAAGGAAATCCGATTTCAAAATTTATTGATCTTGTATTAATGGTGAAACCAACACAGGTAACCCTGGTGCCGGATGCAGAAGATGCAATTACATCCAATGCCGGGTGGGACACCCTGAAACACAAGGATTTTTTGAAAGAAGTAATTTTGGAATTTAAACAAAACGGGATCAGGACTTCTATTTTTGTCGATCCGGATATAAACATCATCGAGAATGCAGCGGCTACGGGGGCCGATAGAATTGAACTCTATACAGAGGATTATGCATCTCAGTTTTCCAAAGGCGATAAAGAGGTAGTGAAAATCTATGCCGAATGTGCGCGAATTGCAACAAATTTTGGATTAGGAGTGAATGCCGGTCACGATCTTTCCCTGAAAAACATCCAATTTTTTAAAGAGCAGGTTCCCGGGTTATTGGAAGTTTCCATTGGCCATGCTTTGATCACCGAAGCCATTTATATGGGGCTGAAAACCACTATTCAAAAATATTTAAAACTCTTAAGTTAATGATAAAATTACATTCGACCATACTTGGGGAAGGTCAGCCTTTTCTAATTCTGCACGGGTTTCTAGGAATGAGTGACAACTGGAAAACCCTGGGAAATAAATTTGCCGAGGCCGGATACCAGGTGCATCTTTTGGACCAGCGAAATCATGGCAGAAGCCCTCATACTCCTGAAATGAACTATGAAGTTTTGGCAAAGGACATTTTTGATTACTGTCAAACCCATAAGTTGAGGAATGTAATTCTTTTGGGGCATTCCATGGGAGGCAAAGCTGCTATGCTGACAGCAGGGAAATACCCGGATTTAATTGACAAACTTATCGTAGTAGATATCAGTCCAAAATATTATACGCTACATCATCAGCAAATTATGGAAGGTTTGAGCGCCCTTGAAAACGAAAATTTAACTTCAAGAGGAGAGGCGGAGGAATTCCTGTCAAAATTTGTGGGGGATCGGGGAACCCGCATGTTCCTGTTAAAGAACCTTTATTGGGAAACCAGGGAAAAACTTTCATTGCGGCTAAATTTAAAGGTTTTAAAAGAAACCATTGAAGAGATTGGCGCAGCCTTACCACCCGGGTTTAAGTTTGAGAAATCAACCTTGTTTATTAAAGGAGGAAAATCAAATTATATTTCAAAAGATGACGAATCACTTATAGCAAGCCATTTTCCACTTGCCGAAATTAAGATCATCCCAAATGCGGGACATTGGGTACATGCTGAAAAAACAAAGGATTTTTATGATAATGTACAGAGGTTTCTTACCTTCTGACCTATTTTATTATGTATGCATAATAAAATAGGTCAATTCCTTGCCTGATTTGTAATTAATAGTAACTTTGGTTGTTGCGTAATATTAAAGAACCAAATCAATTTTAATTATGAAAAAACTTTTATTGCTAATGCTTTTTATGTTTTCTGCAGCTGTAACTTATGCCGGAGGTTATCGTGTAAGTGTTCAGGGCCAGCGCGCCCTTGCTATGGGTCATACCGGTGTTGCTGTTGTGAATAGTGCCGAGTTGGGCTTTTTTAACCCTTCGGGACTTGTCTATCTTGAAAACAAAATAAATATTTCGGCCGGGGGTAGCGCAGTATTTTCGGATGTGGTTTGGCAAAATGAGGAATTCGGACAAATCTCAAGGACCGATAGCCCTGTGGGAACTCCTATCTATTTATATGCTTCATATAAGGTAAAGGATTGGTTGGCCTTAGGCTTAAGCGTTTATACTCCTTATGGCAGTAGTGTTGATTGGGAAAAAGACTGGCCCGGATCTCACCTGGTCAACAATATTGAATTGGCAGCTATCTATGTTCAACCGGTTGCCTCTATTAAAATTGCAAAATACTTAAGTGTAGGCGGCGGACCAATTTACGTAACCGGAAGCGTTAATTTCAACAGAAATTTAAACAGGACCTTATCCGATATCGATGGGAACAGAAGCAATGTGACCATTGATGCCAGCGGGGTATCTGCCTGGGGCTGGTCTGCGGGTGCTATGATCACCCCGACAGAGAATTTCAGGATTGGTTTGAACTATCGTTCTGAAATAATGATAGATGCCGAAAATGGGGATGCCACCTTTAGCAATATACCCAATTCCCCGTTAACCCCTTTTGAAAACACTACCTTCAAAGCTTCATTGCCACTCCCTGCTGAACTTACCGTTGGTGTTTCCTACGAATTTCTCAATAAATGGCTATTCGCAGTTGATTATAACCGCACCTATTGGAATGTGTATGATTCCCTGGATATAGATTTCACCAGTGCTAACGTACCTGATTCCGAAAATCCGAGAAATTATGAAGATTCTTCCATTTACAGGTTCGGGGTGCAATACGATGCAAATGAAAGGTTCACGCTAAGGGCGGGATATTATTTTGATGAATCCCCCGTGCAGGCTGGGTATTTTGCGCCTGAGACTCCACGTAATGACGCAAGCGGGTATACCGGTGGTCTTTCATTCAATGTAAATGGAAATTTTGCCATAGATGCTTCTTTATTGTACATACGATTTAAAGAACTTCAGGCATCCTACGATCCATACTTTGAAAATGGGCAACAGGTCCCTTTTGGAGGGACTTATAAATCCAGTGCAATTGTTCCGGGATTAGGAATCACATATAAATTATAATAAACCAGATTATATAATGAAAAATTATTTAAAATTTTTACCATTTCTGGCATTGGGATTCGTGTCCTGTGAGCCGGATTTAGACAACCCTATAGATGAAGCAGGTTTTTATACCAATGGAGAAGCCGACTTTTCAAATTATGTGGCACTTGGAAATTCGCTTACCTCCGGCTATGCCGATGGCGCGCTTTATATAACTGGACAGGAAAATTCCTTTCCTAATATTATGGCTCAACAATTTTCCCTGGTTCAGCAAACCGGGGCTTTCTCCCAGCCTTTGATGAACGATAACGCAGGAGGACTTCTGATGGGAGGAACTCAAATAACCGATAATAGAAGAGTGCTTGCGGTTGGTGCAAGTGGTCCATCTCCACAGATTTACGCAGGGGCCCCAACTACAGATATTACAAAGGTGCTTTCCGGTCCTTTCAATAATATGGGGGTTCCCGGGGTAAAAAGTTTTCATTTGATGGCTCCTGGGTATGGAAATATTGCCGGGGTTGCAGTGGGAACTGCCAATCCATATTTTGTGCGTTTTGCTTCCTCGCCTCAAACGACAATCCTGGACGATGCAGTAGCCCAAAATCCAACTTTTTTTTCCCTTTTGGCAGGAAATAATGATGTATTGAGTTACGCAGTTTCAGGCGGAACAGGTGTAGATCAAAAAGAAAATCTTGACCCCTCTACCTATGGACAAGACGATATTACCAGTCCTCTTGTGTTTGGTTCAGTGTATTCTCAAATTGTAACTGCGCTGCTTGGAACCGGGGCTGATGGAGTATTGATGAATATTCCAGATGTAACTACAATTCCCTTCTTTACAACAGTGCCATTTAATCCCTTGACAAAATCATTATTAGGTGGTGGGGATGAGCCTACGGGAACCGCGACAATTAATGTCCTAAATGCGCAGTTGTATGGCCCATTAAATGCGGCATTAACCGCATTCGGAGCAGGTGAAAGAATTAATTTACTCTCTACCACAGCTGATTTTAATCCCTTATTGATCAAGGATGAATCCTTAACAGATCTGTCAGCTCAATTAACTGCTGCATTTACTCCCACCTTGGGAGTGGCAATGGCAACTTTTTATGGGAATGTTTTTGGACAAGCAAGACAAGCCAATGCAAGTGATTTAATATTATTGACGACATCTTCTGCCATTGGGACTGCGCCAGAAGGTATTCCTGCACCATTAGATAAGTTTGGAATTACATACCCATTGCAAGATAGCCAGGTTTTAATACCGACGGAGATTCAGGCAATTTCTGAGGCCACTACATCGTATAATATTATTATTAAAAACCTGGCTCAGGAAAAAGGCCTTGCATTTGTAGACAATAATGCGTTTTTTACACAAGTTGCCAATGGAGGAATTACCTATGATGGAGGCACTGTTACTTCCCAATTCGTGACCGGAGGGGCATTTTCTTTAGATGGGGTTCATCCAACTCCAAGGGGTTATGCAGCTATGGCAAATCTTGTTATTGATGCAGTGAATCAAACCTATAGTTCTACCGTTCCAAAAGTGAACATCGGTAACTATGGGACTGTCACTCTAAGCAATGAGGTTCAGTAATTACAAGGCATAGATTTATCAATTACCTCAATAGGGGAGGAATCCTTAAATCTACATTATTATCATAAAGAATATAAAACGCCGGAATTTTTCCGGCGTTTTATTTGCATTTTTGTAGGAAAATCAACTAAAAAATTAAATCATGAAATTGATCATCCGCATTTTATTAACTGCTTTAGCCGTAATTTTAATAGCAGAATTCCTGCCGGGGGTCTCGGTAGAAAGTTATGTAACCGCAATTATTGTCGCAGTAGTGCTCGCCCTACTCAATCTTATTGTTAAACCCATCCTCGTGATATTGACCCTGCCGGTCACTATTTTAACCCTGGGCCTGTTCCTGTTGGTGATTAATGCGGTAATTATTCTTATGGCAGGTTCCTTTATATCAGGATTTGGAGTGGATGGATTTTGGATCGCTTTAATTTTCAGCTTATTGCTTTCTGTTTTTCAATCTATCCTGTTTTCTGTTTTGGGGTCAGATTAGGAATTTGCTGAAATTCAGGGTTTTGAAACTTTGCCAACAATCAAAAATTATGTACTTTTGCACACCAATTTTTATAACAAGTTAAGATGAATATTACCAGAGAGAATATCGATGAATTGAATGCGGTGGTAAAAGTAAATATCGCGAAAGAAGACTATAGTGACAAGGTTGATAATATATTAAAAGATTATCGGAAGACCGCCAATATCCCAGGTTTCAGGAAAGGTCACGTACCTATGGGAATGGTTAAAAAACAATACGGGAAGTCCGTGCTTGTAGATGAGGTGAACAAAATGTTACAGGATGCGCTCAACAAATACCTTAGCGAAGAAAAACTGGATGTGCTTGGAAATCCGCTTCCCAAAGAACTGGAAGGTTTTGACTGGGACCAGGACAATTACTCCTTTGAATTTGAATTGGGCCTTTCGCCCCAGTTCGATGTGAATTTGCAGACCAAAGAACCAATTACCCATTATAAAATTGTTGCAGGTGATGAGATGATCGAGAATCAGATCAGGGAAATCCAAAAGCAATACGGGAAACTGGTTTCTAAAAATGAGGTGGAAGAAGGTGATATTGTAGCCGGAACCTTCAAAAATGAAGAAGAAGGTATTGAGAGTCAAACCACGATTTCTTTGGAAAAATTGAAAGGAAAGGAAAATCTAGGCAAATTTCTGGGTGCTAAGGTAGGAGATGCCATTAGCCTTAATACAAAAGGCCTTTTTGAAGACGACCATCAATTGATGGAGCTCTTGAAAGTTGAACACGATAAAGCCCACGGGTTGGATATAGAAGTGGATTTTACAATTTCAGAGATCAATAGACAGGAATCGGCAGAATTGGACCAGGATCTGTTCGATAAATTATTCGGAAAAGATGAGGTAACATCTCTCGATGGGCTAAAGGACAAAATAAGAGAAGATGCAGCAAAGCAGTTTCAACAACAAGCGGATCAACAAATGTTAAACGATGTGACCGAAACCCTTATCGAAAATAACAAATTTGAACTTCCCAAGGAGTTTCTTCAAAAATGGATCAGAACCGTAGGCGAAAAACCTTTGACCGAAGAGGAGGCCAAAGCAGAATTTGAAAAAAGCGAACAAGGCTTGCGTTTCCAGCTGATCGAGGGAAAATTGATCAACGAAAATAACCTTCAGGTTAGATTTGAAGATTTAAAATCTTTTACCACCGATAGGATCAGGGAGCAAATGGCTCAATTTGGCCAAATTGACCCTGCCGAAAAAGAACTTGATGATATTGCGGCACGCGTGCTTTCCAATCAGGATGAGGTGAAGCGATTGTCTGAGCAATTGCTCAATGAAAAACTTCTTGCTTTTTATAAAGCCAATATCAAAATGGAAGAAAAGGAAGTAACTTATGAGGACTTTGTAAAAGAGATTTACAAGTAGTCTTTCTTGAAATTTATACATATCTTTAAGGCGTTAAACCAATATGTTAACGCCTTATTCACTTAATATAAGATTTATACAGCTATGGATTACGGAAAAGAATTCGAAAAATATGCTACCAAACATCATGGGATCAATAGCAATTACTATGATAAAATAGTAGGCAGTATGAACCCGACAGGAATGACTCCCAATATCATTGAAGAGCGTCAAATGAACGCGGTGGCGATGGACGTTTTTTCAAGATTGATGATGGACCGGATCATTTTTATGGGAACTGTGATAAACGATCAGATCGCCAATATTGTTCAAGCCCAATTGCTGTTTTTGGAGAGTACAGATTCAGCAAAAGATATTCAAATATACATCAACTCTCCCGGGGGTGGGGTGTATGCCGGATTGGGAATTTATGACACCATGCAATTTATAAAACCGGATGTAGCCACGATTTGTACAGGGATGGCTGCTTCCATGGGTGCGGTGTTGTTATGTGCCGGCGCAAAGGGAAAACGCAGTGGATTGCCGCACTCCAGGGTAATGATTCATCAGCCTTTGGGTGGAGCACAAGGCCAGGCCAGCGATATTGAAATTACAGCACGCGAGATCCTGATCCTTAAAAAGGAACTATATGATATTATTTCCAAACATTCCGGACAGCCTTATGATAAATTGGTTGAAGACAGCGATCGTGATTTTTGGATGAAAGCTGATAAAGCGAAAGAATATGGAATGATTGATGATATTTTAATGAGAGAATGATAAAATGTGTTTTGAATTTCCTTTCCGAAGTGAATAAACCGAATTGGGAAATTTGAAACCTGAAAAGAAAAATGATGGCGAAAAATGAATTAGAATGTTCCTTTTGCGGAAGGAAAAAACCCGAAACAGATCTTTTAATAGCCGGTCTTGACGCGCATATATGCGATAAATGTATAGAGCAGGCACATGGGATCGTTATAGAGGAATCAAAACAGGGAGAAGCCAAAGAATTGTCGGCAGATCTTAAATTGAATAAGCCTAAAGCTATTAAGGCATTTTTGGATGAATACATAATTGGCCAGGATGCTACCAAGAAAGTAATGTCTGTAGCGGTTTACAACCACTATAAGAGATTGATGCAGCCCAAAAGCGATGATGATATTGAAATTCAAAAAAGCAATATTATCATGGTGGGGGAAACAGGGACCGGAAAAACCTTGATGGCAAAAACCATTTCCAAAATGCTCAATGTCCCCCTTGCAATTGTAGATGCCACGGTACTTACCGAGGCAGGTTATGTGGGGGAGGATGTGG
>JBGSWA010000022.1:0-15161 GCA_041752645.1 Gillisia sp.
TAATAAACATACATACCATTAAGCCCCTGGATGAGGAGGCGATTTTAGCCTCCGTTAGAAAAACCGGTTGCCTGGTCACGGCAGAGGAACACAATTATCTTGGGGGACTCGGAGAGAGTGTTGCAGGCCTGCTTAGCAGGAGTCATCCCACGCCCCAGGAATTTGTCGCAACTCAGGATACCTTTGGGGAAAGCGGCACGCCAGAGAAATTGATGGAGAAATACGGATTGAATGCCAAGGCCATTGTGAAGGCTGCTGAAAAAGTGTTAAAACGAAAATGATATTTTTCGAACTATTCCTGCTTATGATCAGGATGATACTAGAGAATCTTTTTTAATAACTACTTGAAGTTGATCTGCTGTCCTGTTTAAATTCTATTGTCAAGCAGTGAAACCGTATTCTAAACCACTGAATGCTGCATTTGAATATTTTTCGGTGCAGCATACATTAAAATAGCGAAAAAATGAAAAAAGGCTTTTTAATAGATATGGATGGGGTTATTTATGCAAATGACATTATAATCCCAGGTGCAGATGAATTTATAGCACAATTGCAGAAGCAAAAAATCCCATTTTTATTTATGACCAATAACAGTCAGCGCACGCCCCTTGACACCCTTAATAAGGTGGCTAATATGGGAATAAAAATAAAAGAGGAAAATGTATATACCAGTGCTATGGCAACAG
Source organism: Gillisia sp. (assembly GCA_041752645.1). Classification (GTDB taxonomy): domain Bacteria; phylum Bacteroidota; class Bacteroidia; order Flavobacteriales; family Flavobacteriaceae; genus Gillisia. The sequence continues at coordinate 687 of JBGSWA010000022.1, forward strand.
CCTCCTTTTTATCCTTTATGCAGCCTAAGGGCAGTGCTTATGTTTTGGGAGAGGGTGGACTCATAACCAGCTTATCACAGCAAGGGTATAATTTGGTAAACCATAACCCTGATTTTGTGGTGGTGGGCGAAGGGAGAAATTTTACATTAGAAATGGTCAATAACGCAGTAGATATGATATTATCGGGCGCAAAATTCATTGCTACAAATCTGGATCCTTCCCCTAAAAAAACAGGTTGGACAAACTTGGGCATCAAGGCAATTGTAAAGATGATAGAGGAAGCCACCGGTAAAAAGGCCTTTTCAGTTGGAAAACCAAGTCCCGTTATGATGCGCTCAGCCAGGAAATACCTGGGCTTGGAAGCAAGAGAAACCATAATTATTGGGGATACCATGGATACAGACATTCTTGGCGGCGTACAACTTGGCTATACCACCATTTTAACCCTTTCAGGGGTTTCTATTAAAGAGAATTTAATAGATTATGCTTTTAAACCAGATCTTATTGTAAATTCTGTCGCTGAGATTGATTTAGAAAAGGTTTTATCTCTAAAATAAAAACTTAGCTTTCTTTAAAGAATAGGCATGGAATATTCAGCAACGAAAGCAGATCTAGTTAAGTTTTCTTAAAGTCTAAAATAGAAACCTTCCTCAATCTTCTTTTTATATTTTTCCTCGTCAAAGGAATAAAGAAAAGAACCTTTTCTGGAGGACCCCATGTCTTTATCCTCAAGTTTTACCAGAATCGCGAGTGAATTAATTTTATTTATAAAATTTCTTTTATCCAGTTTTTCGTTGAGGATAGCTTCGTATAATTTTTGAAGCTGGCGCATAGTAAATTTCTGGGGTAGAAGTTCAAACCCAATAGGATCCTTAGAGGTCTTATACCTCAGTCTTCTGATTGCGTGTTGGACCATTTTATTATGGTCAAAGATTAAGTTTGGTATTTCTAATACACTAAACCATTGGGCAGAGTATTGTTTATTTAGCTCTGCATTATGATCTTCAATATTTATCAAGGCATAGTAAGCAACTGAAACGGTTCTTTCAACCGGATCGCGATCAACCTCACTAAAAATATGAAGTTGCTCCATAAATACCTCATGATATCCTGTAAGATGATGTAGAATCCGACTAGCAGCGCCATCCAGAGTTTCACTCTTTTTAAGAAACCCACCCATCAGGGACCACTCGCCTTTTTTAGGCTCAAAATCTCTTTTTACCAATAAAATTTTTAATTCCTCTTTGTCAAAACCAAAGATGATGCAGTCAACTGCCATTAAAACCTTGTCTTCAAAACTATAACCATCAACCATAGGGCATTATTAAAAGAACAAATTTAGTAAGTTATCTTGTTTTATCATTAATAAAGCAAAAGAAAGAAAGAAGATAATCATTTTAAAAATCAAGTATCCCTCTTGTGATTATGGAAAAAAATTAAAAGAAGCAACAGAAAGTTTGCGAGGTAACATAATTTTTATTAAAATTGAAAATGTAAAATATACACTTATTAATTTTAATTTATACCCTATGACTAAAATCTTAATGTGAACACCTAAATCGAAAATGGTTTCCTTAGATATCGCTCAATATGATCTTTTGGTCCATAGGTAATGCACAGACTACTTGTATTCCATAAAAATCTCAATACGATAGTCAAAATATTATTAAACATGTAGCATAACCTGTAATTTAAGGATGCTGAACTGGGGCTTAGGATATTTTGAATACTTCCAATTTTGTGAGGATATAGGAGCTAAACCAATACCAGTAGTTCCTGCGCGCCTTAATTTAATTGATTCCCAGGCTGTCAAAATCATACTTATGGGAGAATTAATGACTGAAAATATTTTTGAAGTTCCAGAGAAGATCGTACCACAAACAACCAATATTAAAATTAGTACATCTTTTGCCTATTCAACTCCTGGGAATTCTCTGACTGTGATAAAATTCAACGAAAAATAAAAAATTCTAACAATTAAATTGACGAGTAGATGAAGAATAAATTGAAAAATATTGGAACATTGGCTTTCCTATTAAGCATATATACAGGATTTGGACAAACCAATCTCGAGGTGAATATCGATAAATCTGTTACTAAGATCCAGCCAACAATGTACGGGATCTTTTTTGAAGATATTAATTTCGCTGCTGATGGTGGGTTATATGCTGAAATGGTTAAAAACAGATCCTTTGAATTCGATGAACCTAAAATGGGATGGGTAGAGCCGAACAGCAATCGGCATTCTTTTAATAATAATTCCGGAATTGCCAGGATTTTTAAATATACCGATAGTTCTTCTTCCAATCATAATTTCGCCCGGATAACGGTGAAGGATGAACAAGGTTATGAATTAATAAATGAAGGTTACAGGGGAATGGGGGTTAAAGAAGGGGGGAATTATCGCATTTCTTTAATGGTAGCACAAGGTAACGGAAACATTACAGCACTTAAATTTCAGATGATAGGAGAAAATGCAGAAATTATTGGCGAGACCAGGATAACTCCGGCAACTTCTGAATCTGAATGGAAAACCTATGAAAGTGTTTTCCAGGCCAGCAAAACTGATGAAAAAGCTAAATTAAAAATTTCTTTTGAAGGATCAGGTGAAATAGATTTAGACATGATTTCCCTTTTTCCTGAAGATACCTGGAAAAATCGCAAAAACGGATTAAGGAAGGACCTTGTGCAATTACTGGATGATTTGGATCCCGGATTTCTTCGGTTTCCCGGAGGATGTATCGTGGAAGGAAGAACACTCGCCAAGAGATACCAGTGGAAAAAAACCGTAGGTCCCCCTCAGGATAGGGAAATACTGGTAAACCGTTGGAATACTGAATTCAGGCACAAATTCACCCCAGATTATTTTCAAAGTTTTGGATTGGGATTTTTCGAATACTTCCAGCTATCAGAAGATATGGGGGCAGAGCCATTGCCTATTTTAAGTTGTGGAATTGCTTGTCAATATAACACCGGGGAACTTGTATCTATGGATGATTTAGATCCGTATGTTCAGGATGCACTTGATTTAATAGAATTTGCCAATGGATCTGTAGCTACCCCATGGGGGAAAGTAAGGAGGGATATGGGGCATCCTGTACCTTTTAATATGAAATATATAGGCATAGGAAACGAACAATGGGGCCCGGAATTCATTGAAAGATATAAGGTTTTTCAGGAAAGGATAAGGGAAGTATACCCTGATATAATTATTGTTTCAGGAAGCGGTCCCTCCCCGGATGGTGATTATTTTGAATACGGGTGGGAAGAGCTTTCCAAATTAGATACCGATTTAATTGACGAGCATTACTACAGAAGCCCGGAATGGTTTAGGGAAAATGCCACCCGATATGATAATTATGATAGAAGGGGACCTAAAGTATTTGCCGGAGAATATGCGGCCCATCCAAAGGCTGAAGATGGTCCAAAGGAAAACAACTGGGAAGCTGCCCTGTCTGAGGCCGCTTTTATGACCGGCCTGGAAAGAAATGCGGATGTGGTTCATTTAACCTCTTATGCACCGCTCATGGCGCATAAAGATGCCTGGCAATGGGCTCCGGATTTAATTTGGTTTGACAACCTCACCGCCTATGGTACTCCTAATTATTATGTTCAAAAGTTATTTTCAACAAACAGTGGAACAGATCTTATTTCGGTTACCAAGGAGGGAGCAGCATTAACAGGCCAGGAAGAACTGTACGCTTCGGCAGTAAAAGATTCCGATAAAAAGGAAGTGATCGTTAAATTGGTGAACACCTCAGGAAAACCAAAAGAGGTAAAGATTAACTTTAATGGGGGCGATTTGTCATCAAAAGGGATATTGTTAACCCTCAAATCGGAGGAATTAGCATCAATAAATTCTTTTGACACTCCGGAGGAAATTCGTCCTGAGGAGCGTGCTGTAAAGCTAAAAAGGGGGGCTTTAAATTTGGAACTACCAGCTTATTCCCTTAGCATTCTTAAAATTAATTCCAAATAATACAATGACAATATTTATTATATGTATTTGTTACACTTATTGATGCAGCCGCATTATATTTGTTACCTATGTTAATATTTGAAGTAGTTAACTATAAAAGTTTGTTATTTGAAAGATAAGGGTAAAATTTAAATTTATCAAATCCGGCCGAAAATGAAAAAGGGAATTATGGTGGGATCAATAAAAAAATTAAGTATTTGCGTATGAATTCTATTATAAAAGCAACCCTGGCAGTATTTTTTTTAAGTATAATTACAGTTTCTTGTGATTCCGGGAATCAGGATGGGGAAAGAACATCCCGGAAGGAAAAAAGGATTGTGGAGAATTTTGGCAATAACTGGCAGTTTCAAAGAATGAGTGATTCACCTCAGGAAACAGAGGATTGGGAGAATGTAAATATTCCACATTCTGTAAAAATTGAGCCATTGATTGTCAATGATCAATGGCAGGGAAAAGCGATTTACAAAAAGAGTTTTCAGATTGGTTCTTTAAAAGATAGAAAGCTTTTTTTATATTTTGAGGGAGTAATGCAGGAAGCGAAGGTTTTTCTTAATGATTCCCTTGTAAGAATTCACAAAGGTGGTTTTTTGCCTTTTACCCTTGATGCAACCGGGTATTTAAACGATTATTCGGAAAATAATATTCAGGTTGAAGTAAGCAATTTAGACGATCCTACAATTCCACCCGGTAAAGCAATTCCGAATTTGGATTTTAATATGTACGGCGGGATTTACAGAAATGTCTATCTGGTAGAAACCTATGAAGTATACATTACTAACGCTGTTGCTGCAGATAAGGTCAACGGGGGCGGGGTTTTAATTAAATTTGATTCTGTCTCAGAGGAATTTGCTCGCGGTTTTGTGAAAACAAATATTAAAAATGACTCAGATAAAGAGAGAAAGCTGGAATTGCAGGTTTTCCTCAAAGATAGGAACAATGTACAGGTTTTTAATTCCTCTCAAGAATTTCAGCTCGAGTCTGGAAAAGATATTTCCCAGGACATAAAAATACAGGTAAAGACTCCGGATTTGTGGTCTCCGGATTTTCCATATCTGTACCAACTGGAACTTAAAATTACAGAAGAGGGCAACCCAATTGATTCTGAAGAAATTTCCGTTGGAATCCGAAAAATTCACCTGACCGATACTGCTTTTTATCTCAATGGGGATAAGTTGTTTTTAAATGGCACCAACCGGCATCAGGAATACCCGTACATAGGTTATGCGCTTTCCGATGAAGCTCAGTATCGCGAAGCATATAAGATTAAACAGGCAGGATTTAATTTTGTGCGTTTGTCGCATTATCCCCAGGCCGAAGCTTTTTTGGAGGCCTGCGATGCATTGGGATTACTGGTGATGAATGCCATTCCAGGCTGGCAGTTTTTTGAGGAAGGGGAATTTGTTGAAAATGCCCTTGAGGATATAAAAGATATGGTACGGCGGGACAGGAATCATCCGGGAGTGGTCTTCTGGGAAAACTCCCTGAACGAATCCGGAATGAGCGAAGATTTCATCCTAAGGGCAAACGATGTCCTGAAGGCAGAATTGCCCTATGAGGATACCTACAGTGCCGGGTGGATTGACCATCCCGCATTCGATTTATTTACCCCGGCAAGACAGCATTCAAAACCTCCATTTTACTGGAATAACTACAATAGACCAAACCGGCCCGTTTTAATTGCTGAATATGGAGATTGGGAATATTATGCCCAAAATGCAGGTTTTGATCAAAAGACTTTCAGCAACTTAAAAGAAGAGGAACGATCCAGCAGGCAATTGAGAAGCGCCGGTGAAAGTGGGCTGCTTCAGCAATCGCTAAATTTCCAGGAAGCTTTTAATTCAAACCTGAAAGGAAAACAAAGCATCGGGCAGGCAAACTGGCTGATGTTTGATTACAACAGGGGATATAGTGATGATTTGGAAGCCTCAGGCATTTCAGATATTTTTAGGATCCCAAAATTCAGTTACTATTTTTATCAAAGTCAGAAGGCTCCGGGAGAGGATGAATTTTCAAAGCCAATGGTTTTTATTGCCAGTTATTGGACTCCGGAATCGGATACCCGAATCCAAATCTTCAGCAATACAGAAGAAGTTGAACTATATTTAAATGAGCAGTTGGTAGAAAGATTAAAACCCGAAATCAATTCAGTATCAGATGAATTGAAATATCCTCCATTTATTTTCGATTTGCAAAAATTTGAAGCAGGAGAGCTGAAAGCAGTTGGATATATCAACGGGAAAGAGGTGGCAAGCTATAAAATAAGAACCCCCGGAGAACCGTATAAAATTGAATTAAGCTACGATTACCAGAATAAGCCGATAGCTGAAGATACCCCGGATGTGGTTTTTGTATATGCCAAGATTGTCGATAGAAATGGGACTGTTATCCCCGGAGCAGAAAACAAGGTCACTTTTAAAATCATTTCCGAAGAAAATGCAGCAAAACTAATTGGCGGGAATCCAATTAATGCCGAAGCGGGAACGGCAACTATTCTATTGCGAACCGAAGCAAAAAAATCGGCTGTCACAATTGAAGCAAGCAGTGAGGGAATAAAATCTGAGGTGTTGAAAATATAATGTAATACAGATCCCATAGATCCCGAAAAAATGCAGTATCAGGGGTTTGTCCATTCCAGGAAACGAATCCGTTTTCATTAAAAAACAGATAGATCAATAACAATTCATTTCACATTTTGATATGAAATGAATTGTTATTCTCAGACTAACTATAATTTAGTTTCTATTGTTTTTAAAGTTTTGCCAGGTGGCTGTAACCGCCTCCAGGGCAAATTAAAACCGCTGTTCCATTGGCTTTGCTTTTCTCAGGAAGAAACAAAGACAACGTAGGAGTATGCACTTTACTAATACCATTGGTTTTTCGTCTTTATATTCCACCTTCTCTATAAAAGTGTTCACTTTTATGGCTCCCGGAATAGACTCCGTCCAAACCGGAAGAACTTCATTTTGTGCCAATAATTCCGGGTTCCCCCCTAAACTTTAGTATTATTACTAAAAGGGAAACACAATTTTTCAAGCTTTGCTGTTTAAAAGATTTGGGAGGGGGTAATCAATCCATTCCTAACCATAGTTTTTCGGAATGTCTAAAATTTTGCGTTGGGACCAGAATATTTTTAAGTTTCGTGGCTATTGACGGGGTATTTAGATGAGAATAAATTAAAGCATTTTGTTTTTGATATTAATTTCATATTTCACAGGGATCTGAGAACATTGATGCCTTTTAGGATTAAAACTCATACACCAGTCCTACGCCCAGTAGTTGTTTAAACTGAACCCTTGACCCCAGAGTTTCAAGTTTGCCATCGTTATTTGTATCTTTTTTGACCTTTACATCATCATCATATCTTAGATGGGAACCAATATTGGCTTTGATAAAGTCGTTTACTACAAGGTTTAAATTAAGTTGCCAGTCTACATCCACATTTCCGAATTTATTTAAATAATCAGAATAAATGCTCACCTCATTGTCTAGATTCACATTGCTGAAGATCTCCTTTTTAAAACCACTTGTCAGCAAAACTCCAAATTCAGAATTGATGTTTTTACCTTCTTCAATAATATTTCCATCCTCATCCTATACTGCAGGAGCAACACCAAACATCCCTTCATTTGCCAAGGTTTGATCAAATACAAATGTCGATTTCTGGGTAACAGGTGAGAGATAAACAACTAGATCTTCGTTCGGTGCTGAATATTCCGTGCCTATTCCCAAAAAGGCGTAAGCCGGAGCCATAAATTTAGAGATCGGTTTCTCTGTATTGGGATACTTGTATCCATTTGCAAACTGGGTGTTGAAATTAAATTTTGCAGAATATCGAAAACTGGAAATTGAATCCTGTCGATAGCCAAAAGTAGAATTAAATAAAAGTTGGTCTTCAGTTTTGCGCAGATTTCTGCCCTTTTGTGCATTCAGGCCAAATCGTAAAGAAGCGTTGGTTTTCCAGGATAATAGTTTCTTTTGATAATTACGTTGAAAATTCCCAAAAAACAATGCTGAAATGGAATTATTCCCACCAGCGTTCCAGTTTATAAAAGCAACCTCATTAAAGGTAACTCCCACCGCATTTTTTTTAGTCCAAAGGATTATAATCTCCTGGTTTACAACCATTGTTGTATCAGCAATAACTGTTGTGGATTTAGTGGTGTCTTTTTTTTTAGAATGAAACTCTCCAGCAAAAGCCGATAGGTTAACCGATAATAAAAAGATTGTTAGGATTTGCAATGGGGACATAAAAATTAAGGGCATTATAAAATAATTGGCTAATAATTATTAATAATGTTCAAGATACATTTATTTTTGCTTCTTTTATCCTTGAAGAGCTATTTAAATTTATTTGCATTTCATTGATGTAGATGGCCTAAATCCGCAGGTTTCAATTAGTGAAACCTAGCCTTCAAGTTAAATTTTAGAACGACAAATTAACTACATTTGGATTTGAGGAATTGCTTTGATAGGCAGCTTCAATAATCCTGATCACATTTACGGCTTCCTCCGCAGTAACGGGCAAAGGTTTATTATGCCGGATTGCCCGGTAAATACCCTCATAATATTCGTTGTAATTACCTTGTTCCGACCTGATATATTCCCTTTTCACCTTTGCGTTTACCTCTGTATGCAATAATCCCATTTCAGATTCAGATTCTGTGCCCCAGTCACTTTTTCCCGGGGTAATTCCAGCCTGTAACATCTCCTCCTGCACATCAGTTTTGGGTTTTATAAAAGAACCTTTTAATCCGTGAAGAATGTAGCCCGGCAATGCTTCCCTTACAACATAACTCGATTTTAAGCGAACCCGGAGGTTTTTATAATAAAGCAACAATTCGAAATAATCGTCAACCCGGGAGATTGGACGAAGGGACTGTATGTCAGCAAATATTTTTTCGGGCATCCCAAACAGCTGCAATGCCTGGTCTATTAAATGAGAGCCGAGATCATACAAAGATCCGCTTCCGGGTCCAGGGGTTTCTTTATGCATTTTTGGGCTGAGCTCCTCCCTGTACCTGTCAAAATGCATCTCAACCTCAACAAGTTCTCCCAATAATTTCCCTTCAATGACTTTTTTTATTGTTTTATAGTCACTGTCGAAGCGTCGGTTGTGGTAAACCGATATTTTTTTATCCTGTTTTCTGGCCAGTTCAATTAATTTATTTCCTTCCATAGCGGTGATCGTGAAAGGTTTTTCCACAATTACATGCTTCCCGGCTTCCAATGCTTTACTTGCATACTCAAAATGCGAAGCATTTGGGGTATTTACAATTACCAATTCCACAGCATCATCCTGCAGCATTTCTTCCAGCGACCTGTAGGTTTTTACGTCTGGATATTTTTCTTCAGCGATATTTTTTGATCGTTCCCATACTCCATAAAAATTGAAGCCGGGATTTATTTTCAGGAAAGGGGCATGAAAAACCAATCCACTCATTCCAAAAGAACATAAGGCGGTGTTAATTGGCTGCATGGTTCATGTTTTTTAAATAAGTTACCAGTTTTGTGCTTTAAATTCGCAATATAATATATTAAGCAGGTTCCCCAGAAATACACACTTGGGTGTAATAAATTTTATTGCAGTTCTGAAACTCTTATTGCTGAATTACCTGTAGGCAAAAGCGGTTTTATAAAGAGAATTTCCTCCTTTAAAAACCTCCTCAAATATTTAAACAGAACCCAAGTTTCAGAAAAACCAGATTTTTGAACTTTGGGTTCTGTCTAGGCCTGAAATCACTATTCCAAAATACCTTCTTCATCAAGAAGGACAAGTTTTTTATCCAAATCGCTTAAAAATTCAGCCTCATTTTTAATTCCATTCTTTTCCTGTTCCCAGGCTCCAAGAAAATAATAAGTGATTTTATTTGTAGTTGGTTTAAAAATTAACAAATGATTATCCGGACCTTCTTTTTGTTCCTGAACTTCATCAGAGTTATAAAAAATGGCCATCCCTAACTTGTCATTGTCGTTAACGAGAGTTTGGGTGCCATACGTGGCAATATATTTCCAGTTACCAGACGGACTGACTTTATGCATTAATGGAATATCATCAAACTTTAAGATCCCGGTACAAAGTCCCTCAATTTGATTGGAAGTTGTAAGTTCTGCTTTTGTGAAACGATCTTCCGGAAAAATACTAAGTCTGGAATCCAGATTCGTGGTTACATCCCCGGTTTTCCATCCGGTATACTGAATATTCACTGTTGAAACTCCCTCTGAATTAATTACCTCAGCAAGGGTGTTTTCAACTTCCCTGAAATGGGCGACACTATCATTTACAAACCTGCCGTAGCTACCAATCCCCAATGATTTTCCGGCCTTTAAAACATCCTGTCCCCAGGGAGCTTCCTCGTGATAAGAATCAAATCCGTCTTGTCCTACCTGGGGTAAAACCAAGGTGTCCACTTTTTTTCCAAAAATATCAATGGCATTCCTCCAATCCAAATAAATTCTCTATCCTATTTGAGAGTTCTCCCAACCAGGACCTTCGTACCGAATATAAAATGAGTGGTCTGTGTGAATTGCAGGAAGTTCCAGTTTTGAAATATTCTTAAATTTCCCTCCTTCATATCTTCGCTCTTCTTCAATCCATTTTCCTCCTTCCTTTATGGAAATCTCGGCATAGGTTGTAACTGTTTTATTGTTGTCTTTAACAATTAATTCTTCATTGACCTTCTCCTTACAGGAGATAAAACTAATTGCGGCAAAAGTTAAAATGATTATTTTATTCTTCATAATTCTATTTTTCAAACATTTCCTGTTTATTTAATTCTCGCATCAAATAAGCAGACTTCAACCAATTGTTATCTCTTAACAATTGATAACCGTATTATTTATTTAATACCAGGACAGTCCGGAAGCTTTGTGTTCATTATCATTTTTTATTAATTATGTATCATAAGAAATATAATTTGATGCAATCGATTACCAAAACTAAATAATACTTATCAATCAAAAAAATTTATATTAAAAAAAAGCCGAAATTAAATGTTTAAAATAAAAGTACGTTCCAATACTTTCCAATTCAAAAAAAGACTTTGTCCTAAAAAGTCTTAGATATCGTGTAATTTCCCAGAGAGTACTGGCACCATAACATTTAAGTTTCCCCATAAAATTTTGACCACTTAAAAATTATTAGAAAATGTTTGTCAAAATAAAATTTTTTCATGAACTAGTTTGCTGCAAAAATACGAGGTATCCGAAAGGGATTAAACAGAAAAGGCATAAAGATCTATGACTCTCTAACTGAAATTTATATTCTCCTTTGTAAGGATTTCCAAAGGAGAATATAATTTAGCCTGAGGTTGTTTTTTTTCAATCAAATAATTGGTCATTAGTTTAATGGAATTATATCCTTGTTTAAAAGGTTTTTGGGAAATCAAAAAAGAAACTTTATCCTCTTTCAGGCAATTTACGTTCTGTTCCGTACCATCAAAACCGATTAAAAATAATTTTTCGGTTTTTAAATCTTCTAGGCAATCCGCAAAAACTGATATTTTACTGTTGGGCACAAAAACTCCTCTTATTGTAGGATCCTTTTTTAAAATTGAACCAAGCTTTTCTTTTAAGGCATTAATATTACTTAAATTATAGGTATTTACATTAATGCTCTTTAGGGCAATCTTATTATCGGAGAAATAATCAGTAAAGCCACTTATCCTCTTGGAAATGGCATGATTGTCATCAATGCTTGATCTGGTTTGAATAATCATTACAGAACACTCATCTTGTAGACATAAATGCATTAATTTACCAGCCAGAAAACCACTTTTATAAGATTCCTGACCAATAAAGGAAATATTCTTACATCCTTCAATATCGATATTTAGAAATATGTAGGGAATATTCTTTTGTTCCAGTTCTAATACAATTTGATGTGTTTCTTTTCGAAATGTGGGTACAATTATTACTCCATCGGGCTCAGAGTCCAACAATGCTTTAAACTGACTCAGATAGGTAGAAACTTTATACTGATCGAATTCAAAAGTTTCAACTTTCACCCCAAAAATTTCGAATTCTTCCTGGGCCGTTTTTATTCCCCTTAGAGGTGCCTTCCAAAAAATATTTTCTTCATTATATTTAGGAATTAAAGTTGCGATCTTAAGATGTTTTTTCAATGCAAGTGACCTTGCAATTATGTTTATTTTAAAGTTATTCCTTTTGAGGAGTAATTTTATTTCCTCTTCAGTTTTTTTAGAAACCCCACCGCGATTATGAAGCACCCTGTCTACTGTTCCCGTGGAAACATTGGCTTCCTTTGCGATATCTTTTATTGTTTTCAATATATAGGTTTTTATTAATCTGTAAATATAATTTTTTTAACTGAATTAGTGCACGTACACGAAAATATATTTTTTCAAGAAAGTTTTAATAAAAAGTTATGATTAAAGAATAAATATTTATTTTTGTGTGCGGACACGTAACTATTCCACAAAAAATTTTACACACGCAACCTCATTATGCCTAGGATCAGGTTAAAATGTGGATATTAATCGATTTCGCTCTCCAAAAGGAGTTCTTTCCGGTATTCAGGATAGTTGGAACCTGAAAGGCCTGATCTCGGACCACTAAAAAATGAAAGCTTTTTACGTTTAAAAATCAGAATGAAAATTTAAATAAAAAAATTAATGAATAGGAGGATTATATACGCCATTATAGGGATCATAATTGTTTCCTGCAAAGAAAAAAATGATGAAAGCAAAAATTCCTTTAGTTCAGAAGATGGTTATGAGCTTGTATGGCAGGATGAATTTGAATATTCCGGGGAACTTGACCCGGCGAAGTGGAACTTCGAGACTGGGTTATCAGAAACCGGGAAGAACAACTTTATATAAGGTCGCTTAAAAATGCACGAGTAGAGGATGGGGTGCTTATCCTAGAAACACATAAAGAGAAATTAAAGAACTCTAGCTTTATTTCAGCTAAAGAAGCTGCCTGGGAGAAAAATCGGGATTCGGCAATATACAGTTCTGCAAGTATAAGCACTCAAGGGTTAGCAGAATGGAAATACGGAAAATTTGAGTTAAGGGCAAAACTACCTAGGGGAAGAGGCTTATGGCCAGCAATTTGGATGCTGGGGGAAAATCGTAAAGAAGTAGGATGGCCTGAATGTGGAGAAATTGATATCATGGAACATGTGGGCTTTGAAAAAGATTCCGTTTTTGGCACGATTCATACTAAAGCATACAACCATATGATTGGTACTCAGAAAGGAAAAAAAACATTTATTGAAGATCCTTATACTAGTTACCATATTTTTTCAATTGAGTGGACGCCAAAAAAGATTGACTTTTTGCTGGATGGGGAAATTTATAATAATGTGAAGAATGAATACAAAACAACTGCCGAATGGCCCTTTGACCAAAAATTTTACTTGAAACTAAACATTGCTGTCGGTGGAGGTTTAGGAGGGAAAAAAGGAATTGATGACAGCATTTTTCCTCAGCAGATGGTCGTCGATTACGTAAGGGTGTATCAAAAAGAGGTGGAAAAAAATAAGGTAACAAATAAAGGACAATCTTTTTAATTTTTTGAATGAAGTAGTCCCTTTGGCTGAGGGAAATGGGGGTCTTATGCATTAATCTTGATGTCCTCTATGAACCACCAATGGCCGAGGCTTACAAATAAATCCGGAAACCCCACGAATGAAAGATTCGCTTATTAAAAAAATTACGAACCTAAGCACGGAAAGAAGGCGTATTATGGGCGAAATATAGAATTAAGGCAAGCCCCAACTAATTTTTTAAATGAATACCATAAAACTAAAATAAGTACCTTGAAAATTGAGTACCTGTTTATTCCTCAAAGGCATTTTTACCAGGCTTATAATAACCCTTTTTGAGGGACAGCTCTTGCATTTCTATAGGTCAAAATAATAACCCACTTTGCAGCTAACCGGGTGAAAGGTTCTGTAAAATAGGGATTTTATTTTTTTAAATTTCGAACTGTGTACTACGGATTTTCGTTTTATGAAGGGATATAATTTGTAGTTCAAGGCTTTGTAGATGATTTGTGTCTTTTCATTGGGCACCAAGCATCTTCTTATAAATACCGTTTAATCCTCTTGATTTTTACAGGGAATATTCTTTTGTTCCTGCTCTAATACAATTTGATTTGCTGCTTTTCAAAATGTAAGTATAATTATTACTCCATCGGGCTTAGAATCCAAAAATGCATTAAATTGTCTCAGATAGGTAGAAACTTTTTAATGATCGAATTCAAAGGTTTCAACTTTCACTCCAAATTTTTCAACTTCTTCATGAGCTGTTTTTTATTCCTTTTTTGGGTGCCTTCCAAAAAATGTTTTCTTCATTATATTTAGGAATTAAAGTGGTGATCTTGAGTTGTTTTTCAATGGAAGTTAACCTTGTAATTATGTTAATTTTAATGTTAATTACTTTTTAGAAACCCCACCACGTTTATGAAGCACCCGGTCAACTGTTCCCTTGGAAACATTGGCTTCCTTTGCGATATCTTTTATTGTTTTCAATTAG
>JBGSWA010000023.1:0-3915 GCA_041752645.1 Gillisia sp.
AATTATTTGATATTGGCTGTTATGCAACAAAAAAATACGTCTAAAGATCAAAACCACAGTAATTATGAAACCAAATAAAGAAGACTTGCCAAAAGTCGTGACACTGGAGCAATGGTTAAAAGAGCGCAAAGAGTTACTAAAAATGGAAAAAGAACTTACTGCACACCGGGATAAGCTTAACGCTGAGCGAAGGAGTTTACCAATGGTAAAAATTGAAAAGAATTACGATTTTGACGGACCTCAGGGAAAGGTAAGCCTGGCAGATATGTTTGAAAACCGCCAGCAACTTATCATCTATCATTTTATGTTTGAACCCGAGTGGGAAGAGGGTTGCCCAAGCTGTTCGTTGGTTACTGACAATATTGGTCATCTATCCCACTTACACGCACGCGATACCAACTTGGTTTTGGTCTCTAGGGCAGCATTGCCAAAATTAGAGAATTACAAAAAAAGAATGGATTGGAAAATCCCGTGGTACTCCTCTTATGGCAGCGATTTCAACTACGATTTCCATGTCACTATAGATCCGGGACGTGGCTCGGAAGAATACAATTATCAAAACGTTCATGATCGTGGGGATAGCTGGGAGGGTTGGAGTGGTGAAATGCCCGGTGTAAGTGTGTTTTTACGTGACAATGGCAGTATATTTCATACCTACTCCTCTTACGAGCGGGGGCTGGACCTGCTGGTCAATACCTTCAACTACCTTGACCTTTCTGCACTTGGGCGACAAGAGGACTGGGAGGAGCCAAAAGGGCGTAGTGACGCAAAAACGATGCAATGGGTGCGTAGGCATGATAAGTATAATTAAATAAATCTCAAAAGTAAGTATGGCCAGCTGCTAATACCTGATAGTACGTGTTGGTTTCAGGGATTTTTAGGTTTGTATCCATGGTAAAAATGTCCTGGGTAGGAAACCGCAGCCTAATCCGCACGGCACTATCCCAGCAAGACTGGAAAAATTCAACCTTAACCAAGGACGATGCTTCTTCTGAAATTTCTAAACTGAAAGCCCAAGGCAATGGAGAAATGTATGTATAAATCGACGACAACCTAGTTTTTAAATACACCAAAAGAATCTAATAAAACAAAATAAACAATAATCTAACTGGTAAAAATCATGAAGCTAAAAGGAATTTAAAATCATAAAAATTATGAGAACGACTGACACAGTTGAAGAGTATATCCTTCAATTTCCAAAAGAAGTAAGGGGCATTCTCACTAAGATACGTGAAATCATTAAAACAACTGCATTAGATGCAACGGAGAGCATAGCTTATGATATGCCTGCATACAAAACATATGGAAAACCATTAGTCTATTTTGCGGGATTTAAAAATCACATTGGTTTTTACGCCATGCCAGCAGGTCATGAAAAATTTAATAAAGAACTTTCGCAATATAAACAAGGTAAAGGTTCTGTTCAATTTCCGCTTAACCAACAAATACCATACGACTTGATAAGGAAAATGGTAGAGTTCCGGGTGCAAGAAAATAAAGAGAAATACAACAAATAATAACTCCGTGTTCGTGTTTCTGGAATGGGCAAATCCGATCGGGGCTGAATGAACCTATTTGTGCAACAATGTTAACCTGCAAGAAAAAAACGTTTTTTAGATTAAAAGGGCAGATGAACTTAGATTCTCAACCAGACTGACCTTGGCAATAACCATTTCGATAGCAGCAAACAATGATAACCATTATGAAGGTATCAATCCCTGGACTGGAATTTAAATTCTAACTTTCTTTTCATGGGGCAAACTACCGCAAAAAGATGTGATAGAAGGAAAGCACCCAGCTGCAAATACCCGCGACAATCCTGAGGCAGAGATAAGTTACTGCATTCTGAATATGCCTACATCCTTATCAAATATTAAGACAATTGCCGGGGAATTCGAACCTCGAGAAAGAATGGTAATCTCAGGAGCAGTTTAAATGCACCCTAACAGACATCAACGGAAATTATAAAATTCAGACCCTTAGACCTGCTAGATGTCCTGACAAAACAGTGCTGATAGATATTTCCCACACCAATCAAAACATACAGCGGAAAAAAAAGTATTGGATTTCCGACTGCGTTTTTCAAAGATGACAAGTTGGTTAAGGAAAAATATGTATCATCACTTGTTAAAGTTGGCGCAACCGGAGTAGTAACAATAAAGAAGGCCAAAATATTTTGAGGGCAAAAAGAGACAGCCTAATATTATGAAGGTTCGTCTGTGGCAACCTTTAATCTGAATCCAAATAGCGGTGTTTAAAAAGGGGGGAATCAAATGAAAGTATACTTTACTATCAGTTTAGTTATACTCTAGCATCCGGAACTAGGTAAGCTCTATGGCTTTATGAGATGCCGTAGCCTTGTATAGAAAAGGGTGTGTTCAGGATGTGGATAATTCTCCTTTCTATTAAGGCCGGAAACTACTGATCATTAGAATAGCCAAAGCTTTAAAGTACGCTTTTTTGTTAACGGGAAAGTGAACTCAATCGCTACTAATTCAAATAATCCACGGTGGTTTGGAGATTTTTTTATGTACGATACACGCTTTGAACGGATTAAGGAAGGAAAACTTATCGATCAAATTAAAAGTTATTCGAGCCTGAGGAATGTCCAGGTATTCACTGGCAGAATTATTAAAATTTCCAACCAATTTTTATCCGATTTGCTGGATCAGGAACTCAATCCTGATGGAATTTGGAGCTTACAAAATTAAATGTAAAAAATAAAGTGTGTTTTTTACATTTAATTTTGTCAGTTCTTTTTTTCTGTTTAATTTTGCCTTAATAAAAAGTTAAAATCCAATTTTGGAATACATTTTATCACCTAATGAGCCTGAGTCCGAAACCGATTGAGTTGGGTCATTATTAACAATCTTAATACAATTTTTATGGGTAAAATTAAATTTCTTAACTCCAAGGTATTAATACGTAATTGTATGGTAATACTGTTCACATGGCTTGCATGTGGTGGAATATACGCTAATGAGATTGGCAAAAGTGAAGATCCGCCCCTTCAACTTTCAGTGTCAGGCCAAGTTGTATCTGAAATTAATAAATTACCCTGGGCAGGTGTGACAGTAATGGTTAAGGGAACAAATAGGGGGGTAGTGACTGATTTTGACGGGAACTATAAAATTGTAGTTTCCGGCCCAGATGCCATTTTAGTTTTTTCTTATGTAGGATATAAAACCCAGGAAATACCAGTAAAGGGTCAGAATATTATAAATGTTAATTTAGTAGAAGACCAGGGATACCTCGATGAGGTTGTGGTGGTTGGTTACGGTAGTAAAAAGCTGGAGGAACTCACAGGGGCTATAAGCACCATTAAATCCGATGATCTGACCCGGACTGCATCAACCACTATCGCAGGGGCATTAGCAGGAAAAATTCAAGGAGTGGTCGTAAGGGCTAAGGATGGCCGACCGGGAAAAGGTGCTGCCATTGAGGTGCGGAATATGGGGAACCCTCTCTTTGTGATTGATGGAATTCCTTACGGAGGTTCTACCGGTAATGACTGGGTTCAGTCCTCCAATGTTTCCGGGAATGATGTTTTTAACTCCCTGAATATGGAGGATATAGAAAGTATCACCATCCTCAAGGATGCTTCAGCTGCAATCTATGGAATGCGTGCTGCCAGTGGGGTGGTGCTGGTTACTACAAAGAAGGGAAAAAAGAATGAAGATGCCAGGATCAATATCAACGGGTATTACGGGTTTCAAAATCTTACCAGGTTTCCGGATCTGGCCAATGCGGGGCAGTTTACCAGAGGTCTGGTGGAGGCTGCACAAAACAACGGAGCGGATCCCAACAACGTGTATACTCCCGAGGAGCTGGCAAAATGGCAAGCAGGGACAGAACCGGGTTATCAGAGCTATGACTATTATGATCTCACTATGAGGGAAAACATTCCTCAGTATC
>JBGSWA010000024.1:0-9690 GCA_041752645.1 Gillisia sp.
TAGTAACAGTAGTATTGGCGATGATATCTCCTCTAAGGGTATCAACGGTGGGCCCAACTACAAGAGGTTTATCCACACTGTTGTTGGTGTCAACTTTTTTGCAGGAAGTTACGCCTAACACAGCTAAACTGAAAGTAGCAAAAAGAATTTTTTTCATTTTTTTTTTTTATTATTTAAAGATTTGAGAAAATTTTCATGAGTAAGTGAGTAGTATTTTCGAATAAGTAGTGTAAAAGTAAACGGCCAGTATTACGTAATAATTAACAGAATGTTATCTTAAAAAAATGTAAATGTTAAGTTTAACGGCCTTAAAAAAGGATAATGTTTGTTTGTTAAATAATTATAGTATTGGGTCTTAGTTATTATTTTTTTAACGTATTGCGTTATAAATAATACAGTAGAAATAGAGCGTTTGGCTAACGCCAAAAAGGCGTAAGGCCGTGGTGAAAGAAAGCGAATATTTTTTGCGAGTCAGGGCAGAGGTCATCCATTCAAAACAACGGAATAAAGAATAATATACCTATATAAATTGCTTTCAATTTCGCCATAATCTGGGTGGCCGGTTATTTAAATTTTTTCAAACTGAGTACCTGAATATTGACGATAAGTTGGTAGATTTTTGGTACTTGTTTATTCAAATTATTATTTTAAAAACTTATAATTTACACCATTGCGTGAACTGCAATGATATTCCGCTGGTCGTTGTAAGTATGTTTTTTTTAAATTCTAATTTGGTATAACATTCAAAAAGAAGGGTGGTGTATTTTGAGAATTATTATGGTAGAACTAGCATACTTTTATCAGACATTCATTTTGGTGTGATTATTTTACCAATTTAAATTGACTGATAAAAGAAACCCGTCAAATATCTTCAGTTCAATGGCTTAGTTGTTATAGTCTGTCTGCAAAGGGATAAAATTAACCCATCCCTGCATCCAGTTTTCACTGCCAAACGCCCCACGATAGACCACTTTTTTGAAAAAATTATTGCCAAAAACGGGGCCTTCAAAATTGGCACCCGTAAGCAGAATGGAGCCAGCCTGCGGAAGGGGATTTGGGTTGTTGTCGTAATTGTATGGATCTGTAAATTTATATTCCGCACTATTTAATATAAGTCGGTTATAAAAAGCAGGTCGCAAAACAAAGCTTTTAAAATCAGCAGAATTAATAGGAGGAACGCCTGGCACCAAGCCTGTTGGCACAAAGCACACGCTGGTCGTATCATTGCTATGCAAAAGGGAATAAGCAAAATCTGATTCGCCTGTTTGTAGTGAAATACCAGACTCCCTGCTGTCTAAGTAGAAAGCTGTTTTGGGAAATCCCATCAAGACCGAATTGCGAATATAAAATTTAGCCCCGTTTGAAACTAATAAAGCCGCTACTTTAGTTCCGGAAGAATTGCCTGGTATTGCGTTATAATAAAAAGAGGTGCCTAACTGAAGATCCGGCCCAATAACAGTAAAATTTGAAATCGAAGGGAACGTACCGATCCCACGTATATGGAGGCCTGCAACACTAAAATTTCCGCATAGCATGGGATGTCTATAAGACAAAATATTTTGAAGCCCGCCTGCATACCCGTTGGTAAGTAGGAAATCTGTTGACGTTGAAGCATACGAGACAATATTTTCCAAATTACAGTTACCTCCCGCCAATTCAACAGAAGGGCCAATATTTGAATAGCTGATTGCAATATTATTTAAAGTTGTGGCCACATCAACCCTGTTCAATGATAGAGCGCCACTGCTGCCCAAAGCGCCTGCAAATTCAATCCTTACATAACTAAGCACTCCCGAAGAAGTAGCAGTTGATCCGGTTATAGTTATACCATTCCAGCTATTTCTTTCACCCTGGGTTCCCTTAGCCGCATTCGATGTAAATATGATGGGCAATTGTTTTGAACCGGTAGCTATAATTTTACCATTGGCGTTTATAATTATGCCAATATTATTATTTATTTTTATCAAAGTGCCGGCTTCGATAAAAAGTACCTGTTTGGCATTTCGTACAACATTGGAGTTTAAAATATAGACGGTATCCTTAAACAATGTAATTGTATCAGAAGTTAAACGGGCCCCCTGAATAACAACTTCGGCAATTGCCCTCTTTACAAACACCTCATCTTTTTTACAGGAGAATAGGAGCAGAATTAAGCTAACAACCAATAAGTAACATTTTCCTGTACTCATGTAATTTATTTTAGAAGGTATAAGAAAAAGAGAGAAAAAAGGTTCTTTGACCAATAGTAAGGGAAGAAACATTATCAACGCCACTTAAGACCATACCTTCACCAGCTCCGTATCTTGAGTCAATTTTAAATGGTGTACCCAATTTATTATCCCCATCAAAATCCTGGTATATAATTAAGGGCTTGCTTAGAATATTAGAAATATTCAACTTAATCTGAGCTTTATTTTTTAAAAAACTTTGCCGTACACCAATATCAATGATATCCCGGGCCTGCACCCAAAAATGTGGAACCAGAAGTAATGGCTTTCCAACTGGATTAGCTACAAAATCTGAACTTCCCAGTTGATTGATATAATCGCCTGATCGATTATAGGTGAAAGTTGCTTCAAAAGAGTTATTAAACGCTGATATACTTACGCCCCCGTTTATAATATAATTGGGCTGCCCGGTAAGCCGATGGCTAGGAGAGAAATCGAAGAATGGATTATAGATAATCCGATCTTCAACTTGTGACTTTAGTAATGAACCGTTACTGAATAAAGTTACGTGCTGCATCCAGGGAGCAAAAGGAATAAAATTCATTTTTTTTCGCATTTCAAACTCAACCCCATTAACTGTAGCTTCGCCGGAATTAATAGCCAGTCTGCCGATAACATTATTTTCAGCAGTTACTTGTCCGTATTCAATAGGATCAAGCATTTTTTTATAAAAAGCAGCAAAGGAAACTATTTCACCTGCAGAAGGAAACCATTCAAATTTTAGATCATAATTGGTGATGAGGGTATTCTTTAAGTCAGGATTTCCGGTAGTTAACTGAAATGACTGAAAATCAAATCTTGTAAATTGAGCCAGGTCTTTAAGATCGGGCCTGATGACAGTTTTGGAAACGGCTCCCCTGAAATTAACCGCTTTTACCGGGCTGAATATTATATTAACTGAGGGCAAAAAGTTGCTTGTATTTCTTGATTCAAATTTAGATGGTACCAGTTCGGGATATCTAAAATTGGGATTGAAAACAGGCTTAAATACATTGATGGATTGCTGATAATTTTCAAAACGGACCCCCCAAATAATTCTTAATTTTTTCCCTATTTTATTTTCGATACTCTCAAAAACAGCCTGCAAACTTGTATTTGCAGCATAGTTGCCGGCCTGGTCGGTTAAATCATTTGCTATTAATATATCTAAGCCTTCTGAATAGTTAACAGGGGACAAAACACTATCTATCGAATATTTATTTACACCTACGTAAGGCAATGCTGTACCCGTAGCACTCCGTTGCCTGTTTTGAAAAAGTACTCCCCCCTTAACAATTTGTTTATTACCAGCAATATTAAAGATTGTCGAAAGATTAAAAGCCCCTCCGGTAATCAGGTCGGTGGACTTAGACCATAGCCTGGAGGACGAACCAAGGATTTGCACTAAAGAAATTCCTTTGTCAGCAGTGGTATAACGCTTTTCCGGTCCGACTCCCGTATAACTCATCAGAAAGTTCCTGGTATCTGGAAACTCCGAATTATTGCGGGTAACATTTACGTTCCAGTCAAATTGGGTCTCTTTTTTGGCCCCTAACTTGTGTTCACCAGAAAGGATGCTGTTTAGCAATGACCTTTGTTCGATGATGTAGGCAAATCCTTCAACCCTTGTACCATCTGGAAAATTATCTAAAAGAGTAGTATATACACTGTCTCTTTTAACAAAACTATTCCTAAAAACGTTGGAGTAAAGATTCTTAAAAGTTATTTTATTATTCCCAAAACTATACGCCAGGTTAATCACAGCAGCTAATTCTGATGAATATTTATACCGGGTGTTATCCGAAAAGTATTTAAATCTTGGTACATTGGTAGTACCGGCCGTAAATCCTTCAGGATCCCTCATGCTTGTTTCTCTTTCAATGAGTTCCGACTTACGTTGCGTAAATGCTGCAACAATACCAAACTGGTTTTTTTTGCCCAAACGGATGGTTTTGCCAAAACCAAGCTGTATGTTTTCATTTGGCATCGATGCACCCTGGCTAATTGGAGCCAGGTTATTTTTGAGCGTTTTTAAACTACGTATTCTTTCTTGTTTGTTAAGGTTTCCAATATTCGCCCGGTCAAGGGTTGTTGGAAAACCCGGCGGCAGGTCACGGCCCTCTCCGCCAAAGCTCAGCCAGTCCAGTTTGCCTCTTTCATCCGCATAAAAATCTTTCCCGTAAGTTTTATCAGAAAATCCGCCTTGCAATGCTATAGAGATAAAATTCTTGGATGGAAAATCCTTCGTATTCACCTGCACTACACCGCCCGCAAAATTACCGGGCATATCCGGCGTAGCTGTTTTATTTACTACAATATTGTCTATTACCGCTGCTGGGATCAGGTCAAAAGAAAATGCGTTTTGGTTTGTTTCGGTACTGGTCATGGCAACACCATTCAACATTGTTTGATTATATTGGGCACCAAGGCCCCTTACTACTACGAATTTATCGTTTTGTACACTGACCCCGGTAATGCGCTTTAATACTTGTCCCCCGTCGATGTCAGGAGTTTTACTGATTAGTTCCTGCGAAATACCATCAGAGGCAGCCGCAGTTATTCTCTGTCTGTTATAAACAGCAGATTGAGCTTCTTTTTTTGCGGATGAAGTTACTACAACGTCCGTCATAGTATTTAATGAGGGCACCATCATTACATCCATAAAAGTGGTTTCCCCACTTCTTATTATAATTTCAGATATACCTTTGGTAACATAACCAGTGTATGAATAACGCACACTATAGGTTCCGGGCTGCAGGGTTAATATATAACTGCCATCATTAATTGAAGCAACTCCTTTACTCCCACTTTTACCTGGGGCTATGGTTACCCCAGATAAGCCCTGGGTAGTAGAGCTATCTGTGACCTTACCGGTCAATTTACCATTGCCTTTTTGTGCCAGGGAGACAGATGAGTAAAATATCAATAGCCACAGAATGCTACAACGTATGATTTTAAATAATTTAATAGTTGCCATAAATACTTGTTTTAAAAAAAGCAGGTCAATAAGTTGGGTGCCTAATACCATTATTCGGGGAAATTATAATTGGTTTTTAAAGGCGTAAAATTCGTCCAATTCAATGTCCAGTCTGTTGTTCCAAAAGCACCAATGTGATTTACTTTCTCAAAAAATGAGCGGTCGCCGAAAGTATCGGTAAAATTTGCACCGTTCAAAACAATTGAATTTTCTTTTGGTAAAAGCCCAGGAGCGCTGTAATTAAAAATGGCGTTAAATAAAAAATTGTCCGCATTGTTTAGCAACCTGTTATTAGGTACACGGGTTAATATGAATCTTTTAAAATCACTACTATTTTGGGGGGGGTAAGTACCTGGTTTTAAATAAAAAGCCCTGGACGTGTCGTTTGCCTGAAAAATAGAATAAGAAACGACATTGATGTACACTAATATAGCTTCTGTAGTGAAATTATCATCTAGTATCCAACATGATTCCGGGTAACCTAAAAACACAGAATTGCGGATATTAAAACAGGCGCTACCTGTGGTTACGAGAGCTGCAGCACGAATGTTCGTATCACTATAAGCAACAGTTGAACCTTTTTGGGCATTTGGACCAATAACGGTTAAATTAGAAATTACAGGTAGGGTGAATGGACGTGCATTAACAGCATTAAAGGGATTATTCTCTATAACAACGCCTGCCACGGAATTGAATGGAATGTTACCTGTTTTACCAAAAAACGGATGACGGTATGATAAAATATGCTGCATTTTACCCGAATAGCCATTTGTAAAGTAAAAATCCGCAGGTCCGCTACAAGCATAAGCAATCAGGTTTTTTGCATTGAAAGTACCACCAAAGATGTTATAAGCATTTAGGCCGTTCCTGTCTGTGTAACTCACCATCAGGTTTTCAATAAATGTACGGCTACCAACGCCTCTCAAGGTTAATGGCGCAAACTCAATGCGACAATAACGCAATGAACCTGAAAAATCAGCCGTATCAACTATTCCGGATGCTATGTCGTTATCAATGGACTTGCCTTCTATGGTAATGCCTCCCCAGTTAATACGCTGTGCACCTGCTGTGGTGTTACTGGTAAATACAATAGGTTCACTACGGGTACCATTTGCCAACATTACACCACCTTTTTTTATTGTCAGCGAACCCTCGGATGGATTATTGCTTTCAGGATTGGCAATGTTTCTAACGCCCGCTTTAATGAGTGTACCTTCCTCAATTAGCAATTGTTCACCGGCTTCTATTGTTATCGGAATGTCCAGTATATAAACAGTGTCTTTATAAAGTTTTATAAGTTTAGGCCTGTTTATACTATTATTGCTCCCAAATAATTCCCCGATCCTTTTTTCGGGCATAACCCCCGATGCTTTGATGTATTCTTGTTTTTTACAACCCAAATTATTGAAAACAACAGCCGCACCACAGGCAGTAAAAAAAAGTATCCTGGTAATATTGTTTTTTATCTTGCCCATGCTTTTTTCTTAAAATTTAAAAATTAACCTGCTATTATTATAAAAAATTTTGTACATAGCCGTTTCAAAAATCTTTTTCAATAAACGATTATAGGAAGAAAGTGTCAGTTTTTTCCATTGTCATTGCCACTAAAATGTAAACGATACCCTAACATAATAATTCCGTTGCGATTTTATATTGACTATTGTATTATCGACGCCTGATTTGTAAAAACCTTTGTTGCTTATGCCCGATGTAACGGATAACGGCTCGTCGAATTTCCTATTCCCGTTAAGATCCTGGTACATTATAAAGGGGTCATTTAATAAGTTAGTAACGCCAGCTATTATCTGAAATTTTAACCGAAATATTTTTTGGGCAATCTGCGCATTTAATTGTCCTCTTCCCTTGATCCTATAATCCGGTATGGCGCTAATTTTATTTCCGTTGGCAAGCGTCAATACAGTTCCGGAGCCAACTTTCTCAATATAATCGCCTGATCCACTATACACCAATGATAGTTCTGGTAAGTAAGGGGCTTGAACCAGAATACCCATATTAAACGAATAATTGGGTGTGCCGCTAAGGGTATGTTCTGCTGAAAAAGGGATGGAAACACTTCTTAGCGGGC
Organism: Gillisia sp.; assembly: GCA_041752645.1. Lineage (GTDB taxonomy): Bacteria > Bacteroidota > Bacteroidia > Flavobacteriales > Flavobacteriaceae > Gillisia. The sequence goes on from JBGSWA010000024.1 coordinate 7,271, forward strand.
CTGACTCAACTTTTGATCTCAGTATTACCCCGGTTGCAAAAAAAGACATATTGGAGATCCACCGGGCACTGGTGAAATTTTTCAACCCGAGGCGGCCATCTACCTGCACGCCTTTTACAGTAGCCTTGGGCATATTGAAAGGATTACTATACATATTGCCTGCTGAGTATGCACTTATTACCTCTTCAATTGGCTGATCGATTTTTTTGTAAAACCCCGATACTGAAATATGGGTAGCCGCATCGGAGAACCATTTAAAGCCGGCGCTGAAATTATCAACCGTAGCGTTGTCTAAAAATGGATTACCCGATTTTACTAAAAACGAAGCAGCATCGTAATAATTATAAGCATTTAGCTCTTGTAATAATGGCCTGTTTACCGTTCTTGAATAATTGATATTTAATTGAAAATTTTTGGAAGGCAAATACACCAGATTTGCCGAAGGAAGCAAATAGAATTGTATCTGGCGACTATTGTCGTCAATTGTGAAACGCTGTGGATACCTGAAGCCGGGTACAAATTCATATTGTACGGTACCGGTAGATTGATTTCCGGCTTCTAATCGGAGACCCCATTGTAAAAATACTTTTTTCAACAACTGATTTTCCAGAAAAAGATACGAAGCCCCCACACTGGAGGAACCAAAATAACTTCCTCTGTTAATCATGCTAACTGGTGTATTTGATCTTCTGGATAAGTTGCTGAAGTAGTTGGTTATTGTTAGTCCACCAGGAAAATATCGCTCTGGAGACAATAGTTTATCCTGAGTAGTGAACCCAGTGCCGTTTACAAGCAATAGGTCACTCACAAAATTCCTGCTTAAGCCCTGCAAATATAAACCACCGTTTAGCATTTGAGGGTATCCCAATAATTTTAAGGGTACTTTGATATTAAGGGATGCATTAAAATTATTCTCTTTTGCGTTTCTCCATAAACGGGCGCTGTTGGTAAAATTAGGTGCATGTGTAGATACCTCAATTGGATCGAAGGCTGCGGATATAGGTTTTGCAATTTCAACTAAATCAGGATTACTGATATCACGAGTCAATAAAAAATTTCTTTCATCCGGGTTTTGCTGTAAGACATAATTATACGTTACCTGCCAATCCAATTTTAATTTACCTGAGTCACCAAGGCTGTGCTCACCTGCCACCTGGGCATTCCAAAATTTATTTTCTTCTGTTGTGTATAGCAAGCCATCGGAAGCTGCCGGATTTTCATCAGGTTTTGAAACATTACTTCTCACAGATAAATTATTGAACAATTGATTGCCGAGATAATTGCGGATACTTATTTTATTATTGCGCCAGAAAAACGAAGCGTTCAACATTGCAGCCAATCTTGAGGAATACTTATAATTTAAGTCTTTTGATTGGCCATTGATAAGTATTTTGGATGAATCTGAAAACGGGAAGGGATTACTAACATTAGGAGACACCTGTACTGTAGTTGATTCTATTAATTCTTCCTTGATGTAATTGAGATAGCCTGTGATACCAACTACCAAATTCTTCTTATACTCGTACCGTTTACCGAAGCCCAGCAACAGCCGGTAATCCGGATCACTATTACCATTACTAACGCTCATCAGATTATTGCGGAGTAATTTTGAAAGGTCAATTTGTTCCTGAATGTTTTTCCTTGAGAAATTAGCCACCGAGCGAGTGGTAGGAAACTGCGCTGGTAGATTTCGTACATTTCCAGGGAAACTTGTAAACTGAAGTGCATTTCCGTCATCACTTAAAAAATTTTTACCACGGGTACCGCTTGAAAATCCTGCGCCTGCCTGTACCAGGAAAAAATCAGTTTCCGGTATGTCTTTAGTCTTTATTTCAATGGTACCACCAGCAAAATCTGCAGGCAGAGAAGGACGGGAAGTTTTGTGCAATGTGATCAGTTCAATCGACTCTGCAGGTAAAAGCTCCAGAGGATAGGAACGCTTTGTAGCACTCATTGTATTGAATACTGCCCCGTTGAAAATTAGCTGGTTATAACGGGGGCCTAAACCACCGATTTGTATTGATTGAAGCGCATTGTTTCCTGGTTGATTTTGTAGCATTACACCGTTTAGCCTATTCACAATCGCCCCTGCTTCTTTGTCGGTACCGCTTGCAATTTTTGATGCAGTAAGTTGGTCAATAACTGTGGTAGCGTTATTTACCGGATTATAAATAACATTTGAAATTTCTTTCAACAACGGAGTGACATAGGATTGTGTTTGACTTTTTGGAAAATTTTTCCCTTGAGTCTTATTTTTCACAAAGGGTTTGTCACTTGCGGCTAGAGGAAATAATAAAATATCTAAATTAGCTACAAGGTCTGGATTAATCAAGACGTCACTGATGATCTTTGTTTCGTAACCGGGATATTTAAAATAGATAATATTTTTGCCTTCAATCATGTTAAAATAATATCTACCA
>JBGSWA010000025.1:0-11580 GCA_041752645.1 Gillisia sp.
TGAAATAAAGTAATTCAATTATCCTAGCAGATTAATAAAAACGTAAACGATGTATCCGACAAGGTTTATTTTAATATTGGTTATCATGATTAACCATTTTGATTTATTCGCACAAAATCCACTACTATCGCACGTCTATGCGGCAGATCCTTCGGCTCATGTTTGGCCACATGATAGCACAACTCTTTGGCTATATACTTCACATGATGAACCTGGAACTAATCACCATGCCACAATGAATAGCTACCATGTTTTTTCAACTAAAGATTTGGTCAATTGGGTTGATTATGGTCGTGTTCTGGCGGTAGAGAACGTAAATTGGGCAATTTCGATGGCCTGGGCTATTGATGCTGTTTATTGGAAAGATAAATATTACTTAGTTTACTGTATGGTTGAGGAAGCAACAGGAATGTTTAGAACTGGATTGGCAACCAGTGATAATCCACAAGGTCCATTTAATGACATAGGATTTATTAAAAATGTAGAATGGGGGCAAGACCCAGCTGTTTATATAGATAATAACAAACCTTATCTTTTTTGGGGTTCAGGAGGAAAATGTTATGCAGGTGAGCTTACTGAAGACTTGTTAGAGTTAAAGAATGAAACAAAGATTGAACTTACAAAACAACTCTTTGAAGTTTTTGAAGGGCCTTGGGTTCATAAATACAACGCAATGTATTACCTCTCATATCCAGCACTGTCCAATGGAGAGTGGCCAGAAGAAATGTATTATGCTGTTTCTGAAAATATTTTAGGCCCATACCAGTTCAAAGGAAATTATTTGCCATTTTTTGATGAACAATCAGCCACAAATCATGGTTCGATAATTAAATTTAAAAATAATTGGATTTCATTTTATCATTCAGCGTGGCTTTCTGGAGGTATTAATGAAACAAGAAACCTGATGGCCGATTTTTTAAAGTATAATATCGATGGTACTATTAAGCCTATTAGTCCATCAAAAGAAGGCGTTTCCTTAGGAAAAAAAGGCAAGACAATAATTCATTTAGAGGCCGAAAATGCACCTTTACAAGGTGGGAAATTTGGAGCGGTTACAATAAATTCCGAGAAAGAAGGGTTTTCAGGAAAAGGATATGTTACTGGGTTTGATATGCGTAGGGATTACATTGAGGTTTTAGTGCAAGTAGCAAAAGAAATGAAAGCAAATTTAAAAGTAAGATTATCAGCAGATTTTGATTACACAGCTGATATTTTGGTTGGTGTTACCATGATGGCAGATTGGGGAGGACTTCCCATGAAAAAAACAAATGGATGGGAAACTATTGATTTAGGTGAAGTGATATTGAAAGCTGGAGACAACAAAATTCGATATACACCGCAAAAAAATGTAAACTTAAAAATTGACTATTTTCAAATAGAGCTAACAAATTAAAATAGGTGTTTATAATATGTATTAAAAGAAATCTATTTAAAGGCAGACTTGTAATAAAAAAGAGGACAATTAATTGCGAGATTTAAGTAGCTATATTTTGGTTATACATTTCTGTTTCAAATTTATTAGTAGTTTTATATTCTAAAGTTGAATACAGGTTAACCGAAAAAGGATATTCGTTAAAAAAATACCTAAAATTATTATGAGGCTGTTTCTATTAACATTAGTTCTTTGGTCATATTCTTGCTCATCACAGGCCTTGCTGCGAACCTATCAAGATGATCGTGGAATCAACATTGTTTATAATAATACTGACCGATTAACTGGCCTGAGAAGCTATCCTGGATTGGAAGGGACAATGACCGGGTCCGACCTTTCATTAAATTATATTGATGATTTTGTAATCATAGATCTAATTTTAAATGACAATTTCCCTAATGACCCCAAAGATTTCAGAGGCTCATTTTTTGATACTATACCTGGTTTTGATAAAGGTGTTGCACTATGGCGATATAAACCATGGAATTCATGGACTAAACCGATTCTAATAAATAACCCATCTGAAATTAAGGATTGGGACGTGCAGTTCTTTTACTGGAAATATGAGGATGGTGTTTTTGGAGCCGCCATGCCATTGAGTGGTCAAGGATATCGAACTACGCTAGGAAACAACCAAGGTAAATTTGGTGCTAAATCTGTAAGTTATGGCCCGGCAGCAAATACTGATAAAATACCTCAGATGGTTATAGGTTTTGGAGAGGATCCTTTTAAGTTATTTGAAGGCCTCTATCAAGTTGGTTTAAAAGCAATGGGAGAAACCAGGAACCTATTAGCAAATAAAACATTTCCAGAAAAATTGGATTATATTGGTTGGTGTACCTGGAATGCTTCCAAAAAAGGACAATTATTAAATGAGAATTTAATAATTGAAAGTGTAAAGACATTTACTGAAAATGATTTTCCCCTGGGTTACGTGATAGTTGATGATGGATGGTTTGATTCAACAAAAGGGATGCTTAATTCCTTCAGTCCAGATAAAACTAAATTTCCAAACGGATTTAAATCGCTTAATGACACCTTGATAAACTATTTTGGAATTAGGGAGGTTGGTGTTTGGCATGCATTTAATGGTTATTGGAATGGTATTAATCCAGATTCTGAGCTAGGAGAACGTTACAAAAAAGAGTTGTTTTCATGGCAACAAAAACCACGTCCAACATCTCCTGATTCCATCAGATTAGCCAAATATTATTTCATAAAACCTGAAAGTGATTCATTATTGTCCTTTTACCGTTCTATGCATGAGAAACTTCGAAATCAAGGCTTTACATTCTTAAAAGTAGACAACCAACTTGTAACTGAAAAAATGGCCGTTAATAATTATCCAATTTTTTCGCTTAGTAAAAAAATGCATGAAGCATTTTACCAGTCAAGCAATGAATATTTTGATGGTGCTGTCCTTAACTGTATGGATATGACCGCAGAGGCATATCTGAATTTTGGCAGTTCAGCAGTTGCAAGGGCAGTAGAAGACTATTTCCCCGAAGAGGAAGGTGGTATTGGTTATAAGATGGAAAAAGGTAATGCGGCGGCTCATCTAGTTATGGCGTTTTATAATTCACTGTACTTTCAGCAAATGGTCTTTCCTGATTTTGATATGTTTGAGTCCCACAATCCTGATGCGGAATTTCATGCCATTGCCAGAGCTATAAATAATGGACCTGTTTATGTTTCTGATAAACCAGGGCATCAAAATTTTGAAATATTGCGATCATTATGTTATTCTGATGGTAGACTAATCAGACCCTCAATTCCATTAACGCCTACCAAAGATTGTTTGTTTCAGCTTCAAGAGCCAAAGTTATTCAAGGCTTTTTCAAAAGTTGGGGAGATGGGGTTGCTTGGAGTATGGAACCTTGCTGATTCAGATTTAGTAAAGGGTACTATATCTCCTAACGATATTGCAGATATTGAATGGGAGGATTTCATTATTTATGAATACTTTTCAAAAAAAACATGGAAAGTTTCTAAGGATGATGTTATAAATGTAGAACTTCCTAGAATGGGATATAAGTTGTTTTTTGTTTTACCAGCAAAACATAATGCAGTAGCCATAGGACTTATCAATAAATATAATTCACCAGCGACCATAATATCTCAAAAAATTGAGAAGGGAGTAATCAATGTTACTGTGGCTGACAGTGGCATTTTTGGTGCTATAATTCCTAAAAAACCAAAATCAGTTTTGTGCAATGGAAAAAAAATTGATTTAAACTATCAAAATGGTTTATTAACTATAGAAATTGCTAAAGGAAAAATTCGACAGAATAATGAAATAGAAATTAAATGGTAATGGGAGAAATAAAAATATATAAGATTGAATAACGAATAATTTATATCCCAGAAATCGATGAGTTATCACCGGTTTAATTATTGATTAAAGAAATACAATAAGCTTTACCCATTTTACTTGAAAATGGAACAAACACTGTTATCAATGTTGATAAAGAACGATTTATTAAAAAGGTCAATGTAAAAAATTGACCTTTTATTTTATATGAATCTATCCCAAAATAAGTTCAATTTTCTCTAATTCTGCTGCAGAAAAATCCGGATTTTGTAAACTGTCAAGATTATTATTCAACTGCTCTACCGAACTGGCACCAATCAAAACAGAAGTGATGCGTTTGTCTTTTAATAACCAAGCCAAAGCCATTTGTGCCATAGATTGGTTTCTGGTTTTGGCAATTTCATTCAAAGCTATAATTTTTCGAACTTTCTTTTCGGAAACTTCTTCTAACTGTAATTGTCCGTTAGGATTAGAAGCACGTGAATTTTCTGGAATTCCTTTTAAATATTTATCTGTAAGAAGTCCTTGTGCTAATGGAGAAAATGCAATACATCCCACTCCTTTATCTTCAAGAACATCAAGTAAACCTTCCTCACAAGTTCGCACAAACATGGAGTATTTTTCTTGGTGAATCAAACAAGGCGTTCCTAATTGCTTAAGAATTTCTGTAGCTTGTTTAGTTTGTTCAGCAGGATAATTGGAAATCCCTGCATACAATGCTTTGCCACTTCTTACAGCATAGTCTAAAGCCATCATGGTTTCTTCTAAAGGCGTTTCTGGGTCAAAACGATGAGAATAAAAGATATCCACATAGTCTAAATTCATACGCTTTAAACTCTGGTCTAAACTTGATAATAAATATTTTCTAGAACCCCATTCCCCATAAGGTCCTTCCCACATTTTGTATCCTGCTTTGGTTGAAATAACAATTTCATCACGTAAATTACCCTGAAAATTATTTTTCAGAATTTTACCAAAATTAGTCTCTGCAGAACCTGGTAATGGTCCGTAATTATTGGCTAAATCAAAGTGAGTTATTCCTTTATCAAAAGCTTCAGTGATAATATTTTCTCCGTTTTCAAAGACATCTACTGATCCGAAATTATGCCATAATCCCAGAGAAATTTGTGGTAATAACAAACCACTTTTCCCGCATCTATTGTATTTCATTATTTCAATTTGAAGATTTGATATTCAGTTTACTAATTTGTAAAATTCGTATTCGTAAGTTAACAATATAAATAAACCCGACCTGTTTTTTTAAGCTGTCGGGTTTATAAATAGTATTATAATAAATTTATTTTATCTTAAAACCACTTTCCAATCCTTTGTCAGAGCTTCCTCCAACCAATATTTTAAAAGAACCTGGTTCTACCAGATAGTTTCCTTCATTATCAAAGAAACCTAACTCTTTGTCGGTTAATGTCAAGGTTACAGTTTTCGTTTCCCCTTTTTTCAAATTGATTAACTCAAACCCTTTTAGCTCTTTTACCGGTCTGGCTAAACTGGCTACCTCATCATGAATGTACAATTGAACTACTTCTTTGCCATCATAATTTCCTGAATTAGTAACGTCTATAGAAACTATAACCGGCTCTCCTTTTGCAAAAGCCGATTTGTTTACTTTTAGGTTTTTATAGTCGAAAGTCGTGTAACTTAATCCGAAACCAAAAGGGAATTGTGGTGTTTTCTCCACATCTGTATAATGGGACCAAAACACATTTTTCTCGCTATTTGTTGGTCTTCCTGTGCTGTAATTGTTGTAATAAATTGGCACTTGCCCAACATTTCTTGGGAAAGACATGGGTAGTTTTCCACTAGGGTTATAATCACCATATAAAACTTGAGCTACAGCATTTCCGGTTTGTGTTCCCAGATGCCAGGCTTCAACAATCGCTGGAATATGTTTTGCTGCCCAAGGTAAAGCTAATGGTCTTCCGTTATTTAAAACCAACACAATATTTGGATTCACTTTGTAAATTTCTTCTAGTAATTCTTGTTGTACACCAGGCAAATCAAGATTTGTTCTACTACGTCCTTCACCCGATTGAAAACCATGTTCTCCTAAAACCATAACCACAACATCAGCATTGGCCGCTGCTTTTTTGGCCGCTTCAAATCCACTTTTATCAGTCGTATTGAAAACCAATTCGTCAACAAATGTTGTTTTTCCAACCGTTAAATCAGCTCCTTTTTCAAAAGTCAACTGATTTCCTTTGTATTCTTGCATTCCTTCCAAAACAGAAACGGCGGAATTGTCATCAGAAGCAATTCTCCAGCTTCCCAACGGACTGTTTTTATCATTTGCCAAAGCTCCGATTAATGCAATTTTTTGTACTGATTTTTTAAGCGGAAGTAAATTAGACTCATTTTTCAACAACACAATTGATTTTTTAGCCATATCCAAAACCGCCTCATTATTGGCCTTACTCCCAAGTGTTTTTTTTTCACGCTCTTCATCACAATATTTGTACGGATCATCAAACAATCCCAATTCAAATTTCACTCTTAAAATTCGGCGAACCGCATCATCAACTAAAGCTTCTTTTACCTTTCCTTCTTGAACTAATTCAGCCAATTCAGCCACATACAAATACGATTCCATATCCATATCTGAACCTGCGGTTACAGCCTTTTTTACAGCATCTGCACCATCTTCTGCATAACCATGTGCTATCATTTCCAGAACCGAAGCCCAGTCTGAAACAACAAATCCGTCAAAATTCCATTTCCCTTTAAGTATATCTCTTTGTAAGAAACTGTTTCCAGTGGCAGGAATACCGTTCAGGATATTAAACGAGTTCATAAACGTACGAACACCCGCTTCTGTAGCGGAATGAAACGGAGGCAAAACTTCATTATACAATCTTGAATTACTTATGTCGACTGTATTGTATTCCTTACCTGCTTCGGCAAAACCATAAGCAGCAAAATGTTTGGCGCAAGCCGCAACTGTATTTACTTTATCTAAATCATCTTTGCTATCACCTTGAAAACCGGTAACTCTGGCAATTGCTACCTTACTCCCCAAATAGGCATCTTCTCCAGCACCTTCCATTACACGACCCCAGCGTGCATCGTGTGAAACATCCACATTAGGACCAAAAGTCCAGTTGATGCCAACGGCAGAGGCTTCTGCCGCAGCCACTTGAGCCGATTTTTTAATCGCCTCCATATCCCAACTTGCCGCTTCTGCCAGGGGAATAGGACTCAAGGTTTTATACCCGTGAATTACGTCAAATCCTATAATTAACGGAATCCCTAAACGGGTTTCTTCCACCGCAATTTTCTGCACCGCTTTCACTTTCTTCACGCCACGCACAGATAACATAGACCCAACCAATCCCGAACGTAGGTGCTTGTATTTCAGTTCTGAATTTCCTTCCTTTGGCGCTGGTCCGGTTACTTCCCAAAAACCATTATACTGGTTCATTTGTCCCACTTTTTCTTCCAGTGTCATTTGTTTCATCAACAAATCAATACGTTCCTCAATTGGTTTCGTCTTATCCAAATATGATATTTTCTGTGCATTCATAGTTCCAATAGTAATCAGGGCAAAAATCCCTGTTGCAATTATTTTTTTAGTGTTCATACAATATTTAGGTTTGGTTTTTTTTGCCTGACCCTTTGTAAAAAACTTGGGTCAGGCTAAACGGGTTTATATTTTGCTGCATTTCAATGATATTGCCTGCTATCCCTCATGTAATATTGTTTCAACTATTCTATTCTGTCATGAAAGACGAAGCAGGTAATTTGGCTTTATTAAACAAGTCCGATTGCGCTGTGTTTTTCCAGGCAAAACGAACTTTAACAGGATGCAATACTTTTTTAGATTTTAATATTACAACATTATTCTTGATCCTGGCATCTGCTTCATAATATACATTGTCAACACCTGCAACCTCAAATTGGTTGGTTTTTTTATCCTTGAAATACAATCCGTCAGCATAATCAAAATATACTGAAACTTGATTCTTTTCGATTTTTATGGCTTTGTAAAGCGGTCCATTAACTATATCCGAACTGGTTTTATAGGTATTCACCAAAGCTAAATTAGCTAAACGAACGCCTACTGATTTCTTATCTTTGGGGTGAATATTATCAATGGGGGAAATATCGCTAGTTACTGCCATTCCAGTATTCGAAACCTCCTGCAACACCTTGCGTTGTGCATTTCTGATTTCGGCGCCGCCAAAATGATTTTCTCCATATTGATACGGTGCAATCTGAACGTAATAAAATGGAAACTCATAATTCCATAATTTTCTCCAGGAAGTAATCAAAGCCGAAAAAGTTTTGTCATAAACTTGGGAACCTACATTCGATTCGCCCTGATACCAAATCACCCCTGCAATTTTGAATTTTACCAAAGGATAAATCATCGCATTAAAAGCACGTCCCGCTTGGTTTGGCCCATAGGATTCTTCTTTTCTGGTTTTAGCACTTTTGAATAAAACGGCATCTTTTTGAATGACTTCTTCTGGAGTCCAAATCTCCGCTGGCGTTCCACCCCAATTGGAACCAATCAAACCGATAGGCACATTTTTTAATTCCTCTTGCAATCGTTTAGCAAAAAAGTATCCTGCCGCACTAAAGTTTTTCATCGTCTCCGGCGTACATTCTGTCCAGTTTCCAAACACATTATTTTGTGGTGAAGTAGCGGTTAATTTAGGTATAGAAAAAAATCGGATAGTAGGATTCGTTGCATTTTTTACCACTTCCTCTCCATTTTCTATTCCCCAACTCGCAGACATTTCCATATTCGATTGTCCTGAACAAATCCAGACTTCTCCAATCAAAATATTCTTCAATACAATCTCGTTGTACCCTTTTATGGAAATCGTATATGGTCCGCCTTCTTTTGGAGTTGGAATCTTAATTTCCCATTTGGCCTGATTACTGGCTTTTATTTCATATTCTTGATGATTCCAACTTGGATTGACAACCACTTCCTCCTGTGGATTCGCCCAACCCCAAATCGTAACCTCGGTATTGCGTTGTAACACCATATTATCCGAGAATATATTCGGAAGCGTAACATCTGCAAGAGCAGAATGAGATAATATAATAAAAAGAAGAAAGGAGATAATATTATTTTTCATCCAATAATTTTTTAAAGAAAGGAGTTAATTGGTCCGCCATGAATTTATCATCGGCAATATCCGGATGCGATCCACAACCGTTGGTTTTCATCGGTTTAAATTCGAACAGGGCAATCCTTTTATGTTGGGTGTCATTCTCAAAGGCTTGAATTACTTTTTTCAAACAACCCAATAAGGTCACATTTCTGTCTCCTGAAACCATTGGGCTGTTCAGTAACACGATTCTGGTATTAGGTGCATGTTTATAAACGGTTTTGATAAAGGCAATATAATTTGAAACGAATTTTTCTTCATTAAAAGGCAATCGCTCTTTTTTCCCATCGCCATCCGAAAGGTCATTCGTTCCCAAACAAATACTCACCAAATCAGGCTGAAAAGCAAAATCATAGGCTTTAGAAGGACCTTTATTCAAGTACAAATTTTCATAGACATCGGGCATAATCGATTCTTTTATATGTTCGTCGTTCCAGTTTCGATACATCCCTATTCCAGAAACTGAACTCAACACAAAATCAGCATTCAAAGCTCGTGAAAGGACAGCACCATAGGACAGATAAGCATTATGCTGATCATACCATTCCCCTGTTCCGCAAGGAATTGAAGCAGTGTCATTCCCAAATCCACACGTAATGGAATCGCCTATGAGTTCTATTTTCTTTTTGTTTTCAGGACTCCTATGGGTTAATTTGGCTGTCGTTCCACCAAATAAGACCCCCCCATTTGAAGCTTCAGTAGCTTTATAGATTGTGAGACGGTGTGTGTTTTTCTTTTTTGTAATCTCAATGGGGAAGGATTGCATCGCTCCTTGTTCTACTTTTAAACGACCGAGGTATTGACCGTCAAGTTCAAGGGAGACATAATTGTGATGCTCACTGGAATCCACACTTTGCAATAGAATATCACAGGAATTCCCTTCGAAATTAAAAGTAACTGAAGCAGCAGATCCTATCAAAAGTACTTTATTGCCTTCAAGAAGTTCTACTCTTCCTAAATATGAATAATCTGTTTTTTTTGTTTCAGGTTTTTGTGCAGAACAAAGCAAAAAGAAGGAAAACAACAAAATTTTAAACGGGATTATATTTGAAATCATTGTCTATTTAAAATTTAATTAGAAATGATATAAAAGTATGGTTTTTCTTTTTTTTAGAAAGATACTATAATATCAAAAGGTAATCTGAAAGCATCTAATAAGGAAGGAACTTTTAATGATTTTGTTGAGCCTACAGATTCCGGCGAATAGTCTCAATTAATAAAATTAACCTGCCGCTTTTATCTTGAGGGCAATATTCCTCAAAGCTTTCTTGGTCTTGCCTTAAAAACAACTACATTAGTTAGCTAATTGACTACTCGCGGCTGACACACAAAATCCCGGGTATCAAATATGCTTTATAAACTTAATCTATAATAAATTAAAAAGGCCTGGTATGGAATTTAGAATACTCCTCTTTTGTTTTTGTTTAACACAATTAGCTTTTGCTCAGGAAAACCCTATAGGCGTTTTTAAAAACAATAAAGACATAGGTAATCCCAAATTGTCAGGATCTGCTTCGTATGACGAAAAAAGTCAAACCTATACCATTAAAGGTGCTGGTTACAATATTTGGGGGCAACGAGATGAGCATCATTATCTTTATAATAAAATAAAAGGAGATTTCATAGTTACTGCGAATTTTGAATTTGTGGGTGACAATGAAATACATAGAAAGATTGGCTGGATGGCCCGTGCTTCAGAGCAGGACAATGCCGTTATGGTTGGTGGTTTTTTACATGGGGATGGCCTTACAGCCGGACAATGGAGGGAAAGAAGAGGGGCAGAGATGCAGAATCCCGAAGATGAAGTCTGGGGCTCTAAACGTTTCTATCAAATCATACAATTAGAACGCAAGGGAAACATCTTTATAGTAAGGGCAGCTCATCCTGGCGAACCTTTGGAAGAAATCAGCTCAAAGGAGTTAAATTTTATGCCGGAGGAGGTTTTCGCTGGAATAGTAATTGGTTCTCATAATGAAAATGTTATTGAAACTGCCAGGGTTTGGAATGTAAGGATAGATCAGCCAGTAGCCGAAGATTACAATCCTTATTCAGAAGAATGGATAGGTTGTAGGTTAGAAACAATGAATGTTTTTGATGGGAACCGATTAGTAATACACACGAAGGCCGGTCGTTTTGAAGCGCCTAACTGGATGCCAGAAGGGGATAAGTTGATCTTTAATATGGATGGGTCTCTTTACACCATCCCTACTGAAGGCGGAGATCTGGTAAAAATAAATACAGGATCTGCAGATGATCTGAATAATGATCATTGCATATCGTTTAATGGCAAAATGATCGGGATAAGCCATAATGATGGTAAAGGTTCTAATGTGTATGTATTGCCAATAGAAGGAGGGGAACCTACCCCCGTAACTACTGAGGCGCCTTCATATCTCCATGGCTGGGCTCCTGATAACAAGGAGGTGGTGTACGTAGCTCAAAGAGGGGGAAGGGAGATCTATGATATTTATAGAAAATCAGTTAATGGCGGAAAAGAAGAAAAACTTACCAATAACAAGAAGCTTGAACACGTAGATGGATGTGAGTATTCCCCAGATGGAAAATTCATTTATTACAATGGTTCAAAAAAAGGAGGCACTATGCACCTTTGGAGAATGAAACCTGACGGAAGCAACAAAGAGCAGTTGACCTTTGATCAGTATAATAATTGGTTTCCACATATCTCCCCAGATGGGAAATGG
>JBGSWA010000026.1:0-23949 GCA_041752645.1 Gillisia sp.
CTCGATTTTTATTCCGATTCAGGTCATGCCTATCTTTATGGGCCCACCACCATTACCAGTGAAACCAGTACCGTATATTGCGAACGCGGTTTTTACGATACCCGCGGGGACATTGGGTATTTTGTCAAAAATTCCAGAATAGATTACGAGAACAGGATCCTGGAGGGGGATAGTCTTTATTTTAACAGAAATACGAGTTTTGCCTCCGGGACCAACAATATCAGGGTAACCGATACCCTCAATAACAGTTTGATCACAGGTCATTACGCGGAGGTATACCGTGCAAAGGATTCTGTTTTTATCACCAAACGGGCCGTTGCGGCCACCTTGCAGGAAAAGGATTCCATATTTATCCACAGTGATACGCTGCTGATCACCGGAAAACCCGAAAATAGGATTATACGGGGGTTCTATGATGTGCGGATGTATAAAAGCGATATGAGCGGCAAAAGTGATTCGGTGTATGTAAATCAAAAAACAGGGATCACCAAATTGATCAATATCAGCAACAGCGCCTTGGCCTCCACAGATTTGAAAAGAAATCCTGTTATCTGGGCAGGTAACAATCAGATCAGCGGGGACACCATTCACCTTCTGAGCAATCCGGAGACCAGCAAATTGGATTCCCTGAGGGTTTTTTATGATTCATTTCTAATCCAAAAGGACAGCATAGAAGGCTTCAACCAGGTAAAAGGAAAAGAACTGACAGGGCTTTTTATGAATAATGAGTTGTTTCAGGTTGATATTATCAAAAATACGGAAACCATTTATTACAGTCGAAACGAAGAGGCGGAATTGATCGGGATCAATAAAACCCTTTCCAGTTCTATAAAAATCCTTTTTGAAAACAAGGATATAAAAGATATCTATTACTACAAACAGGTGGATGGCACCCTCACCCCTGCCGAGGAATTCCCTCCTAACGCGAGAAAACTTTCGGGATTTAACTGGCGCGGGGATGAGCAACTCACCAAAAAGGAAGATTTGTTCGCCGGGCAAAGCCCGCCGAATCTGGTGAAAATTAAAGGAATCCCATTGCCTGAACAGCAGGAAGATTTCTTTGAGAAAAATAAGGACCAGCCACTTTTAAATAAAAACTCCCGGCTAAAACCGGAAGATCTGACCGATTTAAAAACGGACAGTCTAAGTGTTCCTGAAATCCCTGTCGATCCGGGTTTGAAAAATAATAATGTTAAAGAAGAAGATAAAAATTGAAGGAAGATTTTTTAAAATATCAGGCCCAAACCACTCCGCATCCACTGGCGATGGAGGTATCTTATGCCAAAGGATCCTATATTTTTTCCACACAGGGAAAAAAATACCTGGATTTTGTAGCCGGCGTCTCCGTCTGCAGCCTGGGCCACTGTCATCCAAGAGTAGTAAAGGCAGTTAAAGATCAACTCGACAAATATTTGCATGTAATGGTCTATGGGGAGTACGCCCTGGAACCCGCCGTGGAGCTCACCAAGTTGCTCTCTTCACATCTTCCGGAGGCCCTAAATAAAACCTATCTCACCAATTCCGGCACAGAGGCCATTGAGGGCGCCTTAAAACTGGCACGACGCGCTACGGGAAGAAGCGGGATTATAGCCGCATATACGGCCTATCACGGCAATACCATGGGTTCTTTGAGTTTGATGAGTATTGAGGAGAGACTTCACCCATTCCGACCCCTGGTTGGAGATATATCCTTTATCAATTTTAATGTTGAAGAAGATCTCGCAAAAATAACCCCCTCTACGGCCGCTGTTATTTTGGAGACGATCCAGGGAGGAGCTGGATTTATAATTCCTGAGAATGAGTACCTGAAAAAAGTGAAGCAAGCCTGTGAAGAGGTGGGTGCCCTACTGATCCTGGATGAAATACAACCCGGTTTTGGAAGGACCGGAAAATTATTCGGCTTTGAGCATTTTGGGATCGTTCCCGATATTCTGGTTATGGGAAAAGGAATGGGTGGCGGCCTCCCAATTGGAGCCTTTACGGCCTCAGAAAAGGTGATGGATTGTCTTATGGACAACCCAAAGATGGGTCATATAACCACTTTTGGGGGAAATCCCGTAATTGCTGCAGGAGCTTTGGCATGCCTTCAGGAAATCACGGAATCTGACCTTATGGCAGAGGCCCTTCAAAAGGAAGCCCTTATCCGGAGCCTGCTGGTGCATCCGCTTATTTCCGAAATAAGGGGAATGGGCCTTATGCTTGTCCTTATAACCCCTTCAGAGGAAATAGCTACAGAGGTTATCCTGAAATCTCAGGAAAAAGGCCTGATCTTATTTTGGCTTCTTTTCGAAAAAAGGGGGGTGCGAATCACTCCTCCCCTTAGCATTTCGATGGAGGAAATAAAAGAAGGCTGTGGCATTATTATTGAAGTTCTCAATGCAATCGACAACCCCTTATAAAGTGTTCATTACTTTGTTAAAAACAATATAAAAAGTTAGAAGGTTTATAAGTTAAGATTTATAACTTTAAACTGAAGAAATCTCGTAATCCCCAAGCTATGCAATTAAGTCATAACGAAGAAAACAATTTCTCACTTACCCGCTTTGAATCCATGCTTAAAACAAACGATGTGTTGTTTTTTGATTTGGAGGATTTTGAGGATATCATCAACCATTATTTAGGCAATGGAAAGATGGCCTTGGCTAAAAAAGCCATAAAATTGGGGTTGGCACAACATCCAACTTCTATAAACCTGAAACTCTACAGGGTTGAAATCCTTGTTTTTGAAGATAAACTAGACCTGGCAGATAGCCTTCTCAGTGAATTATATGATCTGGAAGCCTCCAACGAGGAAATTTTCATCCAAAAGGCAAATATTTACTCCAAACGGGACGAGCATTCCAGGGCAATAGAAATGCTGGGACTGGCACTAAATCTAACCCAGGACGAAGCCGATGTTTATTCCCTGCTCGGGATGGAATATTTATTTCTGGAAGATTTTGAGAATGCCAAACAGAGTTTTATGAAATGTTTGGAGGCAGATGAAGAAGATTATTCTGCCTTGTATAACATCATGTATTGTTTTGACTTTTTGGAACAAAAGGAACAGGCCATAGCCTATCTCAATCTTTTTCTTGATAAAAACCCCTATTGTGAAGTTGCCTGGCACCAGATTGGAAAACAATATTTTGATTTAAAACAGTATGACAAGGCCCTGATGGCTTTCGATTATGCCATTATAAGCGACGATTATTTTATAGGTGCATATCTTGAAAAAGGAAAGGTCCTTGAAAAATTGGGCCGATATTTTGAAGCCATAGAAAATTATAAAATTACGCTCGATCTGGACGATCCTACCTCCTTTGCTTATTTGCGCATGGGAAAATGCTGCGAAAAATTGGGTCTGGAGGATTTGGCCCTGGAGTATTATTTAAAAACGGTTCACGAGGATCCCCTATTGGATAAAGGCTGGATTGCTATTACCGATTTTTATTTCAAAAAAGGCAATTTTAACAAAGCCTTATTCTATATAAATAAAGCGATCAATATCGATGAGGAAAATGTGCTCTACTGGAAACGCTTTGCTAAGATAAACAACAGGCTGAGTTTTTATGAAGAAGCAGACCGTGGGTATCAAAAAGCCATCGAGCTGGGGAATTATGAATTGGAAACCTGGATCAGGCGCTGTGATATCCTGATCAATTTAGGAGAGTTCGAAACCGCAATTCAAAATTTATTGCAGGCTTTGGAATTTTATCCAGAAACTGCCGAAATAGAATACAGGCTCGCCGGGTTGTATTTCAATTTAAATGAGGGTGACAAAGGTTATTTTCATTTAAACAACGGCTTAAAGATCGATTCGGAGTATTACATCATAATAGAAGAACTTTTCCCTAAAATTTTCAGCCGTAAAAGCGTCAAGGAAATTATCAACTCTTACCTTAAAGCCTCCTGATATTTAGTTACATTTGGCCTGAATAATTAAATATTGGGAATGCAGCGAAGCTTAAAGGATTATTTGATAATTACACTCAAAGGCATGGCTATGGGTGCTGCCGATGTAGTGCCGGGGGTATCCGGAGGTACCATTGCTTTTATAACAGGAATTTACAAGGAACTTATTGGGACCATCAGCGGGGTAGACCTCAGTTTGATAAAAATTTGGAAGGCCAGGGGGTTTAAAGCGATGTGGCTGCAGATGAACGGCTCGTTTATCCTTGCCCTTCTGAGCGGGATTTTAATAAGTATCTTTTCTTTAATGCGATTTATGAACTATTTGCTGGAGGAGCACCCTGTTCTTATTTGGTCTTTCTTCTTTGGCCTGATCCTCGCGAGTATATGGTTTGTAGGCAAGCAAATCCCTAAATGGAATTTTAAAGTGGTGCTGGCCCTTGTAATAGGTGCTGGCCTGGCTTTTTATATAATTTCCTTACCTCCCCTGGGAAATTCCTTTACCAGCAACTGGTTTTTATTTATGGCAGGAGCCATAGCTGTATGTGCTATGATCCTTCCCGGGATATCCGGGGCATTTATTCTCGTATTGCTTGGCGCCTACAAAACAATAACAGAGGCCGCTCATAATTTTGATTTTAAAACCCTTGCAATAGTGGCAGTCGGAGCCGTTTTTGGTCTACTCTCCTTTTCCAAAATATTAAAATGGTTGTTTGATCATCACAGCACAACTACCCTGGCGGTGCTCACTGGATTTATCGCGGGATCCTTAAATAAAATATGGCCCTGGAAGAAAGTGTTGGAAACCGCAGAATTTGGAGAAAAGATTGTTGTCATTCGCGAGGTTTCGGTTTTTCCGGGAAATTTTGACGGCAACCCACACCTGTTCCCTGCGGTGATTTTAATGCTTGCAGGATTTTTATTTATTCTTATCTTGGAACAAATCGCCACACAAAAACCAATTCACCAAAATGCAGCAAACCCGGACCTTTAGTGATAAAGTTTTTTTAGTGCTCAAAGGTTTGGCCATGGGTGCTGCCAATAAAGTACCCGGAGTCTCAGGTGGGGTGGTGGCGTTTGTGGCTGGTTTTTATGAGGAATTCATCTACTCCCTCCAAAAAATCAATTTCAAAGCCTTTAAATTGCTGATAAACGGAAGGTTCAGAAGTTTATATTACTATACAAACTTCAAATTCCTGGGATTGCTGATCCTGGGCATGGTGATTAGTTATTTCAGTATTTCACAAATATTGGATTACCTTTTGGTTCATTATGAACTATATGTTTGGGGGGCATTCTTTGGGATGATCATTGGCTCAGTGTACTATATCACCAAAGAATTTGACGAATGGTCCAGGCGAAGTGTTCTTTATGTTTTGGCAGGAATAGCTGTTGGGGTCGCTATCAGTTTTTTAGAACCGGCAACGGAAAACGACAACTTGTTTTTTGTGTTTTTTTGCGGAATGGTCGGAGTTTCGGGAATGACCATGCCTGGGCTCTCCGGTTCGTTTATCTTGATTTTATTCGGAAATTATGTGCTTCTGTTGGTAGATTCCGTCAATGCCCTCTACTTTACCATCGCAGATATTTTTTTGTGGGATTTCTCATTTATACATGACCGGGAAAGATTGCGCCTGTTAAAAGTCCTGGTGGTATTTTCTTTGGGTTCCCTGGCGGGATTGGTCACCCTCTCACATCTTTTGGGTTATTTATTAAAAGTGTACAAAAAAGAAACCTACGCGGTAATTATTGGTTTTATTGCTGGCTCCCTTGGAGTGGTATGGCCCTGGAAAGAAAAAATTTTTAAATTAAATAATCAAGGGGAATTCATCACCGATGCTCATGGGGATTTTATTTTGGACAATTACAAAAGATACCTTCCCAGTTTTTCCGATTCCATGACCTGGCTTACCATCTTTTTTATCTTAATCGGGATTTTTATCGTTCTTGGACTGGGATGGTATGAAAATAGAAATTCAAAATAAATGAAAACATACGGCCTGATTGGAAAAAATATCTCCTATTCATTTTCCAGAAATTTTTTCGATAAAAAATTTGAAAAGGAGCAGATCCCCGCAACTTACCTGAATTTTGATTTGGCACAAGCTGGCGAAATTAAAAAAATACTCAGGGACAATCCTGAAATTGCAGGATTAAATGTAACGATCCCTTATAAACAGGAAATCATTCCATATCTGGATGCGTTGGATCCAATTGCGGAAAAAATAGGAGCTGTAAACACTATAAAAATCGAAAAAAACGGAAATTTAACCGGATATAATACCGATTATTACGGGTTTATGGAATCTTTAAAACCCCATCTGCAAAAACAACATACCCACGCCCTTATCCTTGGTACCGGCGGCGCCTCAAAAGCGGTAGCATTTGCGCTAAGCAAGTTGAATATCCAATACAAATATGTTTCCAGGACTCCCACCTCCGGAAATTTCCGCTATTCGGAATTAAAAAAGGAATCCCTTGAACAGCACACACTTATAGTTAATTGCACCCCCCTGGGCACCTATCCAAATATCTCAGAGTACCCCCCGATTCCCACCAATTTTATTACCCAGGAGCATCTGGTGTTCGATTTAATTTACAATCCGGCGGTTTCCAGCTTGTTAAAACAGGCCTTACAGCAGCATGCCACCGTGGTCAACGGTCAGTTAATGCTGGAGTTACAGGCAGAAAAGGCCTGGGAGACCTGGAATAGTTGATCCAAATATCCCTCCTAGTTTTAACCGGTTATAAATTGAAGAAAGACTTGGCAGTTTTTGAAGGAGTTATTATCTTTCAGGATTATTAATTATTGACGAACCTTAACATTGAAAGATATGTCTCAGCAAGAAAATGACAAAGCGAAAAATGATTTTCCAAACAAGGATTTAAATGCAATTGAGGTTGCCTCCGATGAAAGCAACGAGGATTTGGAAAACTCAAAAAGTATGAGGGAGGAAGATAATGAGGAAGTACAATTTTCTGAAACAACTAAAAATAGTAAACCTTCCCAGCCAAATATTGCCCCAGAGGACCTTTTGAAAAAAAAGAGCTCAGATGCAAGCGTTGAAGAAATAAAATCAGAAGCTATAGCGGAAGAATCCGAGGTACCTAAGGCAAGATCAGAAGAATCCGACGCACCGAAGCGAGCCTTGGAAGAAGAATCTGAAACACCTCTGGCAGCATCAGAGGAAATAAAGGAAGAAGCATCAGAAGAAGAAGCTGCAACTACTGAGCCTTCCGCGGATGTAAAGGCTGTTGAAAGACCACTGAAAGAAGAAAAAAATACCCAGGGCTCTATAAAGGATGCACAAGAGGAAGAGGAAGAGGAGGAAAAACCCTCAGGTACATCAGCCAAGAAAAGTGCGCATTCGGAATTTGAAGAATCTGTGGCTGAAGAAAGTGAAGACGAAAGTGCCAAAGAACGCCACGGTATTGCCAAAAAGGATTACCACACCATGTCTAAGGAAGATCTGGTTGGGGAAATGGAGACCCTTGTCACCAATGAGAAAATTCAGGCAATCAAGGAACATATAGATGAAATAAAGGCAGAGTTCAATGCGAAATTCGATGAGGATTTTGAAGAAAAGAAAGAGGAGTTTCTAGCCGAAGGCGGAAATATCATAGATTTCCATTATTCAACTCCTGTAAAGAAACTTTTTAATTCAATCTATTTCGATTACAAAGAAAAACGCAATCATTATTACCTTCAGCTAAAACAGGATTTAAACAAAAACCTGGAGCTTCGCCTGCAAATTATTGAGGAATTGAAAGGGCTTCTGGATGTAGAAGAAAACATCAATACCACGTATAAATATTTTAAGGATCTACAGGACAGATGGCGCATCGCCGGGGCCATTCCACGCGATAAATACAATACAGTATGGAATACATACCACCATCATGTCGAGAATTTCTATGACTTTTTACACCTGAACAGGGATTTCCGGGATATGGATTTCAAACACAATCTGGAACAAAAGTTAAAAATTATTGATCGTGCCGAAGAATTGACCCAGGAAAGTGACACCAACCGTGCCTTGCGCGAATTGCAGATGTTACATAAAATGTGGAAGGAAGAGTTGGGCCCGGTTGCAAAAGAATTCAGGGAAGATATCTGGGAACGTTTTAGCGAGGCTACCAAGAAAATCCACGATCTAAGACAGGCCTTCTACGATCAGCTAGACCAGGAATACGAAAAAAATCTAGAGCAAAAAAAGGAGATCTGCGCCAAAATAAAGCTACTTGTCGAAACCCCATACACTGCACACAGCCAGTGGCAACAAAAAATCAAAGAACTCAATGCCCTGCGGGATGAATTTTTTAAAGTGGGAAAAGTCCCCCGCGAAAAAAATGAATCCACCTGGAGTGAATTCAAACAAAATGTCAGGCAGTTTAATCGCAATAAAAACGCCTATTACAAAGGCTTGAAAAAGGAACAGTACGACAATCTCGAGAAAAAGAGGGAGCTTATTCAAATTGCAGATGACAATAAGGACAGCGAAGATTTCAAGGCGACCACGGCCTTGATGAAAAAAATCCAGGCCGATTGGAAAAAGGTGGGCCATGTTCCAAGAAAGGACAGCGATAAGGTCTGGAAACAATTCAAGGCGTCCTGTAATCATTATTTTGACCGGTTGCACACCGCAAACCAGGAAGAGGATGCCGAAGAAAATAGTGCCTTTGACCAGAAAAAAGAAATTCTGGACAGCTTAAAATCTTTTGAGTTTAGCGGGGACAAGAAAACCGATTTGCCAAAAATAAAAGAAGCGATTGAAAAATGGAAAAATACAGGAAAAGTTTCCTATAACAAGCGATTTATAGAAGGCAAATTCAACAAATTACTGGATCAATTATTCTCGAAATTGGACGTAGACCGCACCAAGGCAGAAATGATGAAATACGAAAATAAGATCCAAGCCCTCAACAATGCCGATGATGACGCAAAATTGCGGAATGAGCATTATTTCCTAACAAAGAAAGTACAGGAAACCAAGGATGAGATCAGACAACTCGAAAACAATTTGCAGTTTTTTGCAGATGTAAATACTGAAAATCCACTGGTTAAAGCAGTTCATAAAAATATCCAGGACCAAAAGGACCAACTCGAGGTATGGAAGGAAAAGCTCGAGAAAATAAAATCAATTTATTAGCAGGTTTCTAATTCCGGATCAACTCTTAATTCCCACAAGGCTTTTCACGCTTTAAAGTGGAGGGATCCGGGAATTTAATAAAGCAGACGCCCCCCCCCGGGCAAGTGCAGGATCAAAAATGCAACTCAGTATTGCACTCTCCGGGGTTTTAGCTCAAGCCGCGGGACATTCGCGTTATCCGGATTGACAGGGAGGCAAATCAAACCAGGGAATTCAGGATTTCGCGGTGCCGATACCCCTAGAGGCTCAGGAAGGCTTTTCAAACAAAACCATTGGGCTGTATTTTATAGGTGGAACCGGCTGCTGAGCCCTGGTGGAAAACGCTCTTGCAAAACCTGCTTTTTTTTCAGGAAGCACCGATTATAAAAAATGCTTTTATAAATTTGGACCCCACCCATGCATTGTTTTTTTAAGCGGAAACCCCTGGAATGGATCAGGGAATATCCCGGGTTTAAGACTCTGGAGGCCTTTCCGAAACGGATCCTATCTGGGATTTGAACTTTCGGAATTCAGGGGCAAATTCCAGGTCATTTTTCTTAAAAGTGGTACCTAAGCCTGGTTCGTATGGCGCTGCCTTATTTATTACATTTTGCCAGGGTTAAAAATGGTGGGATATCCATATAAAAATTTGGACTTTTGCCGATTGCCTCAAATGGAGATCTACTATAAAAGCTTCGCTTCTTCCCAGAAAATATCCATTTCAGCCAGGGACATCTCGGTCAGTGGCTTATTTTTTTCCTTAGCTTTTTCCTCCAGGTACTGAAAGCGTTTGATAAACTTTTTATTGGTTCGCTCCAAAGCGTTCTCAGGGTTGATCTTTAAAAAGCGGGCATAGTTGATCAAGGAAAACAAAACATCCCCAAATTCGCCCTCCATTTTGTCCTGATCCTGGGCCTGCACCTCCACCCTTAATTCTTCCAGTTCTTCTTTCAATTTCTCAATGACCTGGTGGGGTTCTTCCCAGTCGAATCCAACTCCTGCAACCTTATCCTGGATCCTGCTGGCCTTTACCAAAGCCGGCAAAGACATTGGAACTCCCCCCAAAACGCTTTTATTCCCAGCTTTCAACTTCAGGTTTTCCCAGTTTTTTTTCACTTCTTCTTCATCGGCAACCTTCACATCCCCGTAAATATGAGGATGCCGTTCAATGAGTTTTTCGCAGATGCTATTTGTCACATCGGCGATATCAAAATCCTTTGTCTCACTGCCAATTTTTGCGTAAAACACAATGTGAAGCAAGAGATCGCCCAGTTCCTTTTTAATTTCCTGCTGGTCTTTTTCAAGAATAGCATCGCCCAGTTCATAAACTTCCTCAATGGTTAAATGCCGCAGGGATTCCATGGTCTGCTTCTTATCCCAGGGACATTGCCCCCGCAATTCATCCATTATTGTCAAAAGCCTGTCGAATGCCAAAAGCTGGTCTTTTCTTGAATTCATTGGTTCTCCATTTCAGCAAAAATACAAATGCGCATACTTTTTCCCTGCTTTAAATTGAAAAATATGAAAATAAAAAAGCAGTTTTAAATAATTAAAACTGCTTTTTTATTCTTATGTGATCCGATATTATTCCTCTTCCTCTGCGCTGGTTTCTTTTTCCTCTGAGCTCTCTTGTTTTTCCTTTGCGACAGAAAAATCGGTAAATTCATTTTTAACCAATAGGTTATACCATTGAATGATCTTTTTGATATCACTTTGATACACCCGCTCCACATCATAATCCGGCAATATCTCTGAGAAATAGGCCTCTAACTCCTTTTTAGGAGCTTTGTGATCTATAGCCTCTCCCCCGTTTTCCTTTTCTGAGATCTTCTGAAAGATAGCTCCCAAAGGCACTTCCTCTGTAGTGGTGTAAATTGCTATTTCGCTCAATAAACTCACGTTTTGTCGAACATTCACCGCAATCTTCTTTTCATCTATAATCGATTTTGCGACAAAACCTCCTCGTGTTTGTGCTGTTAACTCAAATAATCCCGGTTTTCCGGAAATCGATAAAATCTTTTCTAAACCCATATTTTCATTATAAATTTTGGCAGGCAAATATCACTTCTCTGTACTTAATAACAAAAGAATTAACGCCCTTTTTTCATTGCAGGGAAGCGCATTCTATAATCGACCTCTACCTTCCCCTTTGAGATATCACTTAGTTTTCCTTTGATCAAACGTTTTTTAAGACTGGATAGTTTATCTGTGAATAAAACTCCTTCAATGTGATCGTATTCGTGCTGGATTACCCTTGCCGCCAATCCCTCATAGGTTTCCCGGAACTCCTTAAAATTCTCATCCTGATATTCTATGGTAATCCTGGGTTTTCTAAACACATCTTCCCGAATCTCGGGAATGCTTAAACAACCTTCATTAAAAGCCCATGCTTCCCCATCCTCTGTAAGGATCTTGGGGTTGATAAAAACCTTTTTCAAACTCCTCAGGCTTTCCTTTTCGAGCTCGGTTAGGTTTTCATCTTCTGCAAAGGGCGATGGATCGATGATAAACAATCTGATGGAATAGTTCACCTGTGGTGCGGCAAGGCCGACCCCATAAGCTTCGTACATAGTATCCCACATATTTTGTATCAGTTGCTCCAAATCCGGATAATCCCTGGTAATTTCTTGTCCCATTTTTCGTAAAACAGGATCCCCGTACGCTATAATTGGTAAGACCATTTAAATTTTATGATTAATAATGTATGATTTCAAAAATAAATTCAATTTTCATGTTGCTAGTGCCGTGATTTTAATTTAAACCTGCCGGATTAGGGCGGATCCTTTTTTTCTAAGTATTCCGGAACCACACCTGTTATTTCCCGTTGCACAAAACCCTGGAAAGCTCCTATGCAGGCAGAAAATTATTTTTTCTGTTTCCCAGCCACAAATGGACGGATATTTTTTGTCTTTCCGCTCTCCTCCATTATCTATAAAGATAGGTTTGCAATATTATGGTCGCGCTTATTTCATCCAGCAAGGCTTTATTCTGGCGTTTTTTCTTTTTCAGGCCGCTGTCGATCATCGTTTTTACCGCCATCTTTGAGGTAAATCGCTCATCGACGCGTTTCATTTCCATCAAAGGGAATTTTTCCCTGAATTTTATTAAGAATTCCTGGATTGCAGCTTCACTCTGAGAAGGGGTATTGTCCATTTGTTTTGGCTCCCCAACAAGCACCAGTTCAACCTTTTCGGTCATAAAATAATTTTCCAAATAAGGCAGCAACTCCTTTGTGGGAACAGTAGCCAGGCCTGAGGCAATAATTTGAAATTCATCCGTGACAGCGATTCCTGTGCGTTTCCCACCGTAGTCCAAAGCCAAAATCCTTGCCATTGTCAATTTTATGCAAATGTAAGGTTTATATGGGAATGCTCCCAAAAATTGCAACTAAGCTGTTATATTTGCTGAAAATCATCGGAATGAAAGAATTAGAAGAATTTATTACCAGGGCATGGGAAGATCGCAGTTTGCTGAGCGATTCAAAAACAATAGATGCGATCAGAAGAGTGATCCGGTTGCTGGACCAGGGAGAATTGCGTGTTGCAGAACCGACCTCAGAAGGATGGCAGGTAAACCAATGGATAAAAAAAGCGGTTGTGATGTATTTCCCAATCCAGAAAATGAAAACCTTGGAAGCGGGAATTTTCGAGTATCACGATAAGATTCCATTGAAATCCGGGTACGAGGAAAAAGGAATCAGGGTGGTGCCCAATGCTGTTGCGAGATACGGAGCTTATATCTCCAGAGGCGTGATCCTGATGCCGAGTTATGTAAATATCGGGGCTTATGTAGATGAGGGCACCATGGTAGATACCTGGGCCACCGTGGGGAGTTGTGCCCAAATTGGAAAAAATGTACATCTGAGTGGCGGGGTTGGAATTGGTGGAGTTCTCGAACCTCTGCAAGCCGCACCGGTAATTATTGAGGACAATGCTTTTATAGGTTCAAGGTGTATTGTGGTCGAAGGGATCCGTATAGAAAAGGAAGCCGTCCTGGGAGCCAATGTTGTGCTTACCGGCTCCACAAAAATCATTGATGTCACCGGAGCCGAACCAGTGGAATATAAAGGATATGTTCCCTCGCGCTGTGTGGTCATTCCAGGGAGTTACACCAAGAAATTCCCAGCGGGAGATTACCAGGTGCCATGTGCGCTGATCATTGGAAAAAGAAAGGAAAGCACCAATAAAAAAACTTCCCTGAACGATGCTTTGAGGGAGTATAATGTGGCAGTGTAATAGCCCCCTGAGTCGAGAGGGGAATTGACAGACCGAGAATATAATTTGAAATAGCCCCTGCTCCTTTGAAAGTGCGAGGGGCTTTTCAATGCTGTTTTTTTTCCTTTCTGTATTATATTGTGTAAATTTGTTATTGTTATATTTTTAATTCAGGAGATCAGAACCTCCATTTTTTAAAATTCAATAATGAAATTCGTACCCGTGCAAATATCAAAGCAGAAACCCTCAGAAAAACATACTGGGGAAGTTTCCATCAGATATTGCAGGCCAACCTATGGATTATGTGACTCAAAGCCCTAGTGCATGGAACCGCCAAAAATAAGTAATTGGAAGCAAGGCTGATATTGATTGCCTCAAAAAAAAAACCTCCCCCCAACAAAATGGATATATCTCCGGAAAACCCTTAAAACAAATTCCCACAGGCCCTTTATCGCTGCTACTTCCCGGGCATATGATTTCGTTTTGATCACACGCAACACCTCAGACTTTGAAATAGATTTCCCCGGAAAAAATTAAACTACTATGGGTTGATTTTTATGGAAAAAATTGAATAATTTTAAATCTCCGCCCCCTTGTGGGAGCTCAGAATACGCTTTTATGAAGATACTAATTATTCAACAAAAAATGATTGGTGACGTACTCACAACCTCCATTCTCTTTGAGGCATTGCGCGGGGAATATCCGGAGGCCGAGTTACATTATCTCATTTATCCTCATACCCGGGCGGTTGTTGAAAATAATCCATTTATAGATCAGATAATTGAGTACAAACCTCTGATTGAAAAAAATCCTGTTAAATTCTTTAATTTCCTAAGGGAAATAAAACAAGGTGGATATACCATTATCATTGATGTTTACTCTAAAATAAGTACCGGCTTAATCGCCTTTTCTTCCGGCGCCTCTATCAGGATAGGCTATCAAAAATCCTATACAAAACCTTTTTATTCGACAACCTTCAATTATAAGAATATAGCTACAACTCATGCCGGACTGGCAATAGAAAACCGGATGTTGTTGTTAAACCCACTGAAATCCAATTTTCCAAAAGAAATCAAACCCAGAATTTTTTTACCGGCGGAAAACCTTGTACAAGGAAGGAGAAGATTAGAGTCCTCCGGAATTTCTTTTGAACATCCATTAATTATGTTCGGAATCCTCGGGAGTTCGGAAAGAAAAAGTTATCCCTTAAAATATATGGCAAGCCTCTTGGATACCATCGCGATCCAACTTAAAAATGTTCAAATTTTATTTAACTATTTACCTTCCCAGAAGCAAGAGGCCCTCCAGGTATTTAACTATTGTTCGAGCTTTACAAGATCCAGAATTTTTATAAATATATATGAAGAATCTCTGGAAGATTTTATCCTGAATTGTGCTGCCTGCGATTTGTTTATAGGAAATGAAGGAGGAGCTGCAAACATTGCAAAGGCCCTCTGCATCCCTACATTTTCCATTTACTCCCCTTCAATTAAAAAAAAATACTGGGCAATCTATGAGGATGGAAAACAAAATAAATCCATTCATTTAGAAGAGCTTCGTCAGGATTTATTTAAAAACAAAAGCAAGAAAATAATTCTTAGTCAAAGAAAACAACTCTATACTAAATTTATTCCGGGGTATATTTTACCTGAACTTAAAAAATTTTTGGATCTCAATGGATTTTAGGATTTATTAATTCCAAAATCCGTCCTTTTTAGTTTATCATTTCGTGTAAGCTGCCTGATGCCCCTGTTCTTCTCAATGGATTCCTGGTTTTTATAACCCCGGTCGTGATCCAGATGCAGACAAATAGCACTATACCTGATTTGTTTGGGCTTTATTCCCAAATTTATCAATCTCTCACCCAATTCCCGGTCCTGTCCACCATATTGCATGCGTTGATCAAATCCATTTACCTTTAGGATATCTTCCTTCCATCCCGAAGAATTATGACCATTCCAGGTGGGGGAAGTTGGAGTAAACATATTTAAAAGATAACTCTTGAACCCATGGGCATTTATTTTATTATTACTGAAAGAAGAGGTAAGTCCGTTTTTTTTTAACCAACCAAGCTCAAAACATCTTCCGGTCAATATATCCTCCTTACCAATGCCTTTAGACAAATGCAAGGGAAGTTTTTTATATCCCCCGCTTAAAAAATAACCGAATTTTCTGTATTTCACATGTTTTTCAACAAAATCATTTCTTGCAATGCAGTCCCCATCACTCATAATAATATAGTCACTATTGGTCGCTAAGATTGCCTTATTTAAAATCTCCGATTTCTGAAAACCGCGATCAGGATGCCATATATGTATTATGGGGATTTCAGTTTTTGTACTGAAATCCTTTAAAAGCTTCGCAGTATCTTCCCTTGAACCATCATCTGCAATAATGATTTCAAAATTCCTATAGCTTTGAACGGTGTAACTCCACAACACCTTTTCCAGCCATTCCACTGCATTATATGTACTTAAAATAATTGAGGTATCTACCGACATTATTAATAATTGTTTTTAGCTCAAAAATACTTAATTTTAACCATTTAAAATAGTTTAGATGCAGATTCCCATTACGGTTTTAATCCCGACTTTTAACGAACAAAAAATGATAGCGCAGGCGATAACCTGTGCAAAATTTGCTGATGAGGTTTTGATTATTGACTCATTTAGTACAGATAATACCATAGAAATAGCAAAAGAACTTAACTGTACTATTTTACAGCGGAAATTTGACAATTTTTCAAACCAAAAAAATTATGCCATTTCAAAAGCAAAAAATGACTGGATTTTGGTGCTGGATGCTGATGAATACATTACCTACCAACTCAGACAAGAAATAATTAGCACGGTTCAAAACCCGGAGCATATCGCTTACAAAATGCTGTTTAAAAATTATTTCCTAAACCGTTTTATACATTTTGGCAGCAATGGCAACAAGATAAAACTTCGGTTTTTCAATCGAAATACCTGCAGCTATAAGGGTTTGGTTCATGAACAGTTGGTTTGTGATGGCTCTACAGGGGTTTTAGATGGAAAAATACTGCACTATACTTATAAAAACCTGGTGCACTTTTTTGAAAAGAAGAACCAATATTCCCAATTGCAAGCCCAACAATTATTTATAAAAGCAGGCCCCAGCCCCAGCGGTTTCAAACTTGTTTTTAAACCGGGCTTCAGATTCCTGAACGAATATATTTTCAGATGGGGTTTTCTCGACGGAATTGCGGGCCTTACCTCCACTTCTATGAACGGTTTTGGGGTGTTAAGCAGGTATGTCCGGCTACTGATCCTCAAAGGTGAAATAAAGGATCCTTCCCTTGTCAATTATAATATCTACGCCAGGGCTCTGATGGAAGAAGCGAAAAGGGATGGTTTTTCACGCGGTAAAACCGAAAAAATATATAAAATCAGTTTTTTCTGGAAACCCCTCCAGGCATTCTTCGAAGAATTTATAATACATGGCAGGATTAGCCAAGGGAAGGAAGGCTATATTATTAGTTACCTGATGGGATTTAAGGCCTTTAATACCCTTTTATATCACTGGCTTCATAAAAGGAATATGAATTAGATTACCTGAATTTCAGCATATTTTTAATGTTCTTTTTCCTTTTTGCCTTTCTCTGGAACCGCTCAATATAAAAGCTCATGCGTTCAAAAACCTTTTCTTCAGGTTCGGAAATAAGTGTAGCATATTCATTGGCCATTATCCTGGCCATTCCAAGACTGGGGGTAATTCTGTGAAAATTCCTCATCCTGGCATCAAAATTCATCTTTTTGAAATTCATCCGGTTTAAATCCACCAGGAAGAATTTATAATCCCCATTATTGAGCTGGATCAAGGTATTCCCGGGAGAATGGTCCAGAAATTCAATCTCCTGTTCGTGCATCTTAAAGGTAAAGCGCGTAAAGGCCCTCAATATTTTTTCATGATCCGGATACTCAGGTTCATGAATTAATTCCCTAAAGGTTAAATCGTATTTTAAATGTTCACAAACATAATAACTATCTAAAAAAGTAAATGCCAATTTATTTTCTGCGAAGGCAATAGGATGCGGAGTTCCAATATTTTTTGAAATTAAGGATTGTGCATATTCAAATGAGCGTTCGGCCTTGGATTTTCTAAAAAAACGGTAGGCTATCTTATTGATCGCATTTGGAATTTTAAAGGACTTGATATTGATTTTAATTTTCCCAAAATTAAAAACCTTAATTTCATTTCGTTGACCCTCAAACTCTGGG
This sequence comes from Gillisia sp., assembly GCA_041752645.1. GTDB lineage: Bacteria > Bacteroidota > Bacteroidia > Flavobacteriales > Flavobacteriaceae > Gillisia. The sequence continues at coordinate 17,476 of JBGSWA010000026.1, forward strand.
GTACCAATCTCATTAAAGTCATGGATGAAATTTAAAATTTCTCCTTCAAAGGATTTATATTCTTTAGAAAAGTTAGTCTTCATACGTGTGTCAGTTATATTAAGATCTTCCATAAAAAATTCAGCACCTGCATTCTTCAAAAGTGGAAGGCTATTTCCAGGGAATTGTTCCGAACATTCCAATGTGTCTTCCCTTGGTAAAAAGCAAATTTAGTAAAAACGCGCAAAATTTCTTGAGCTCCCCCTGTTTTGAGAGATCAAGACCGAATCTTTTTACCTGGCAAGGGCGGTTATTCCAAAATTCCTTCCCAGGGCATCACAACCCTCCATATAAGCAATAAACAACTCTTTTTTAGAGATTTATAGCAAGGCCTTAAGGGTTTATGAAGAAAAAAGGGGTTAAATTTGCCCGGTTTTCCTCAAATATTTATCCATTACTCCTAAACCTATTAAGCGCTCCCGTTCCTCATCGAAAAACTGAGACACATATTTATTGGCATTATTTACAATTTCCTGAACTTCTTCCGTATGGTTGATGTAGTAATTAAGCCTCTCTTCCAAATCTGAATAATCGTCCTTTATCAGGATATAATGAAAATTGGGTACCAATTTTCCCTCCATAAACCAGGTTTCATAGGAAGGCCTTGGCATAACCGCAACAGAGTTTGAAGACATAATCCATTTAAGGTTACTCGCCACATCAATTCCTTCCAATGCGAGGATAAATTTATATTTGAGATGCTCGTATAGCGTCCATTTTTCTACGGTCCATGCCTGATGGGAAGTATTCTTTTTAGTGATATTTCCCAAATCACACAGAGGATGATCAAAGTATTTCTCCATAAAGTCGATGCGATGCGGCCTGTTATCCACCTTTCCGCGGAAAATTAATCTATTGGATTTCTCACTTACCTGGAGTTTGTCCTGGATGAAAATAAAGTGCCTTACTTTACCCAGTTTCAGCAGCACAGAATTCTTATTATTTCCAGAGATCGGGCGGCTTTTAACTATGGATGGGACCTCCGGAATATAGGTTATATCCCCAGGGAGGTAACTCCATTTAAAATTTCCTTTAAACCAGCAAATAATTTGATACGCATCCAGAAAATAAACCGATTTCACTTTTTTGCTCTTCTTCAATTCATATAATGGCTCTGAAGATTCAGGTAGTTTTTCAGTACGCTCAAGTTTATTGTAGTAATCAATTCTTGAACTAATATATTGGGCATCCCCCCGGGAGCTGATCGATTCTAATTTCTTGGATAACCGGGCCTGGAATACATATTTTGGCAGAATCACCCTGGAGTAATTTCTGAAATAATAAGGCCATTTTGGATTCTTACCCGAGGCAAACAAAAATTTTAAATTCATATCGAATTATTTAATTTCCGTTATATTTTTTTTCTTCTGTTTCAACAGCCTCATTTTTTGGGCTATATATATAAACTCAGCACCTTTATTTGCCATAATTTCGACTTGTTTTTATCACAACTCAGGCTCAAAATTTTCCTCCTATAGGAGTGGGAAGCCTTAACCACATCAAATCTTTAAAACCGGGCCCACAATTCCGGTCTTCCCTGAAATACATACTATTGGCAAGACAGCTTTGTTTGTTTCCTGAGGCAAGACGGGTGGCTTTTGGTGTTCCAACTCCCCCTTTTATCAGTTTTCCTGCATCCTCAATGGGGGCGCTCTGCCATAGACCCCTTAAAAAACCCTAAACTTACCCTGCTGATTTGGTTCGGAGGTTTTACAGATCCTATATTGAATTCCTTTCCGTCTTTTTAATTACTTTAATAAGGTTCCTGAGCCCCAGAGGCCTGGGTGAAAAACCTATGGAGCTCCCACCCTGGAATTCAGCAGAAATTCTTCCACACTTTTTTTGATTTGCTATTTTGAAATAAATATCTTCCTCAAGGTATATAATTAAATTTTTTTTCTGAAAAACTCAACCGACCGAATAAGTCCCCTTTAATTTGCAAATATCGAGGGGTAAATACCTATTTTTGCGGTCCTACTATGTGATGCCTTACCTAAAATTAGGTTTAGAATAATTGGCAAATATAGCAATATCAAAGACAAAAAAGTAAAACACCCTAATGAAAATCCTTCATTTATCGGCAATTCAGAGGTGGGGCGGCGGAGAGAACCAGATCGAGCTGCTGTGTGAGGAATTCAAGGCCGATTATCCCGAATTAGAAAATACGATTCTCTGTGTTAAAGAAGGTTTATTCCATAAAAAACTTAAAGCCACCCATTTAAATTTCCACTCAGCGCCGCTTTGCTTTAATTTCGATCTTCGGTATAGTTTTAAGATTATCAATATTTGTAAGGAGCAGCGAATAGATCTTATCCATATCCACGATCCTAAAGCGCTTTCCCTGGTGCTTTTAGCTGATAAATTTTACGACCTGCCCCCGATGGTCTTTAGCAAGAAAACCTCTTTTCCTATTAAAAACCGGAAGCAAACGCTTTTTAAATACAACTATCCAAAATTGAAACGCATTTTTTGTGTTTCAAAAAAAACCCAGGCCATTACAGGGGAAACCTTGAAAGATGATAGCCGCCTAAAAACAATCTATCACGGACTTAGCCTTGAAAAACAAAAAAACAGTACTGCGGAAATTGATCTCAGGAAAAAACTCAACCTTGCCAAGGACGTTATTCTCATTGGAAATATTGGAAACCATATTCCGGCCAAGGATTTATCTACCTTTATCATTACAGCTTCCAAGGTCCTTCAGCAGCGAGAAAAGCTGAATTTTCATTTTGTTCAAATCGGGCGATTTACCTCTGAAACTCCCCATTTGCTTAAACAGGTAAAGGCAAATAAATTAGAAACCCATATAAGTTTTCTAAGGTTTATGGAAAATGCTGCATCCCTGATTAAGCAATTGGATTTTTTACTGTTAACATCAAATTCTGAAGGCATCCCCAACGTAATCTTTGAAGCTTTCTATCATAAAATTCCGGTAATTGCAACAAATGTGGGAGGAATTCCCGAAATTGTGACCCATATGGAAAACGGACTTTTGGCCGATGCCTTTGATGCTGAAAAATTAGCAGCACATATACTTTATTTAGAAAAAAACCCACAATTAATACCTGGTTTTACAGAAAACGGCCATAAAAAACTGGTAGAGGGTTTTACCACCAAGATAATGGCACAAAAAACTTTAGATGAATATAAAAACGTTTTAAATGGAAGATTTTAAGGATGAAACCCAGAGGACCCTGGAAGTATTAAAAAAGGGAGGTATTATATTATATCCCACAGATACTATTTGGGGAATAGGCTGTGACGCAACCAATGCTGAGGCGGTAGAGCGAATCTACGCTTTAAAAAAGCGGCAAGAAAATCAGGCGATGATCGTTCTGGTCAATAGCGTGCGGATGCTCGAGGCATATGTCGATAAGGTTCCGGATACGGCATATATCATCATTGATCACGCACAGAAACCCACCACCATTATCTACGACAAACCTCTGAAGGTGGCCAATAACCTCGTGGCTCCAGATGAAACCCTCGCCATTCGGGTTGTAAAAGAGAAATTTTGTGAACAGCTGATCTATAAATTCAGAAAAGCCCTGGTATCGACCTCCGCAAATATCAGTGGGCAGCCAAGCCCAAAATCTTTTGCTGAAATAAGCCCTGAAATTATAAAAGGTGTGGACTATATAGTAAATTTGCATCATTCTAAAAAAATGGAAAAACCTTCTTCAATTATAAAAATTGGCAACGACAGGAGCGTCAAAGTGATACGAGAATAAGATATATGCACAAAAAGAAAAATTACAGCAAGGCACTCAATCATCCTATTTTTAATATAATTTCTCAGGCCTCTGAAGAACTAAATCTGAAGAGTTACGTAATTGGCGGATTTGTAAGAGACCACCTTCTTCAACGCGGGGAACCAAAAGACATCGATATTGTCGCTGTTGGCAGCGGAATAGACCTGGCTAAAAAGGTTTCGGCATTGTTGCCTCATAAACCAAAAGTTCAGATCTTTAAAAATTACGGCACCGCTATGCTCAGGGCCGATACTATGGAAATTGAATTTGTTGGCGCCAGAAAAGAAAGCTACAGCCAGGATAGCCGCAATCCGGAGGTTGAGAACGGAACCCTGGAAGACGATCAAAATCGAAGGGACCTCACTATAAACGCGCTGGCGTTGAGCCTCAACAAGGACAATTTCGGGGAAATCCTGGATCCCTTCAACGGCCTTGAAGATCTAAAAAACAAATTGATAAAAACCCCCTTGGATCCTGACATCACCTATTCTGATGATCCTTTGAGAATGCTTCGGGCGATACGATTTGCAACCCAATTGAAATTTACAATCGAACCAGAATCCCTGGAGGCCATCAACAGGAATAAGGATCGCATTGAGATAATTTCAAGAGAACGCATTGTCGAGGAACTCCATAAGATCCTTCTTTCAGAAAAACCTTCTGTAGGATTTTCCCTTTTGCACCGCACAGGTCTGCTGCATCTGATCTTGCCCCAATTAACCGCCCTGGAAGGAATTGAGGAAATTGAAGGCCAAAAGCATAAAGACAATTTCTGGCATACCCTGGAGGTGGTGGATAACATTTCAAAAAACTCCGACAATCTTTGGTTGCGTTGGGCGGCCCTGCTGCACGATATTGGAAAAGCCCCCACCAAGAGATTCGACAAAAAGATCGGATGGACTTTTCACGGGCACGAATTCACGGGAGCAAAAATGGTGTATAAACTTTTTAAGCAAATGCGACTTCCTTTAAATGATAAAATGAAATACGTCCAGAAACTGGTATTGATGAGTTCCCGTCCAATTGTAATTGCGGACGAAATTGTTACGGATTCAGCCGTGCGAAGACTGATCTTTGATGCCGGAGATTATATTGAAGATCTTATGACCCTATGTGAGGCTGATATCACTACAAAAAACCCAAAACGCTTTAAAAAATACCACAACAATTTTCAAAAGGTCAGGGATAAAATAAAAGAAGTAGAAGAAAGAGATCACATTCGCAATTTCCAACCCCCGGTTACCGGGCAGGAAATTATGGAAACCTTTGCCCTAAAGCCTTCAAGGGAGATTGGAATAATCAAGGCCGCGATCAAAGAGGCTATTTTGGAAGGATGGATCCCAAATGAACATGAGGCTGCAAAGAAATTTATGTTGAAAAAAGCAAAAGAATTGGGTTTACAGCCGGCAGAATAAGGCCACTAATATAATTGATATGATCAAAGGACAAAAACCCGTAATAATTTGGCTTTTCACCGGTTGTTTTCTCGTGTTTATCATGGTTCTTGTCGGGGGGATCACCCGGCTCACAAATTCCGGGCTATCGATGACCGACTGGCATTTGGTGACAGAAGTACTGCCACCCTTAAATGAAACCGCCTGGGAAGCTGCCTTCGAAGAGTATAAGAAATATCCCGAATATCAAAAAATAAATATTCATTACGATTTTAGCCTCGAAGACTACAAGTCCATCTATTTTTGGGAGTGGTTTCACCGGTTGCTGGGAAGACTTTTGGGGGTGGTATTTATTATTCCGTTCGTTTATTTCCTGCTGCGAAAGAAACTTACCAAGGAGACCTTAAAAAACTCTTATGTGCTCCTGCTCTTAGGAGGATTCCAGGGATTTTTAGGTTGGTATATGGTAAAGAGCGGATTGATTGACCGGCCCGATGTCAGTCATTACCGGCTTGCCGCACACCTTACCACGGCCTTTATCACCTTTGCTTTTACATTCTGGGTGGCATTAAACCTGCTCTACCCTAAAAAGGAAATCAACAACTTCAAATTCAGGAACCTGTTGCGGTTTACCCTGGTGGTTTTGCTGCTTCAAATTATCTGGGGAGGTTTTGTGGCAGGATTGAATGCGGGGTTCATCCATAATTTCTGGCCCCTGATGAGTGAGGGAAAACTCATTCATCAGACCGTATATATTGAGCAAAGCCCGATTTGGAGAAATTTTGTTGAAGGAAAAAGTGGCGTGCAATTTGTGCATCGGGCCTTGGCATATCTTGTGGTTGGTCTTATTGCTTTTATCTGGTTCAAGGCAAAAAATTTAAAGCGCACCCCCTCTCAGGCCAACAGCATAAGCGCACTGGTTATTTTAGTTGTGATTCAGTTTGCATTGGGGGTATGGACCCTCTTGCTGGCTGTTCCACTTTGGTTGGGCGTTTTGCATCAGGTGGGGGCATTTTTCCTTCTTGCGGCAATGAGCTTTTCCCTGCATAGATTTAGCAGATGATGATGCGTATCTTTTTATAAAAAACTATATTTGCCCCCAAAAAATTAATGTCATGGTATACCGGTTCAGAGTTATTTTAGATACCAAAGAAGATGTTTTCAGGGACATAGAACTCCTGGAGGAAAGCACCTTAGAAGATTTTCACAACACCATAGTCAATGCCTTTGGATTTGACGGAAACGAAATGGCATCCTTTTATCTCAGCGACCAGGACTGGAATCAGGGG